>CAZRGU010000067.1:0-14510 GCA_964599705.1 uncultured Ectothiorhodospiraceae bacterium
CTACTCGGCGAGGAAGCGGATCGCGCACTTCAGCCCGGCGGGGAGACGGTGGTCGGGGTTGGGGAGCTCGAGGCGGACGCCGAAGGTGTCGCTGGTCGGGTCGACGACCGGATCGACGATCACCACGGTGGCCTGGTAACTCCCGCCGATCGGGTCGGGGATCACCTCGGCGCGCATCCCCTTGCGGATCCGGCCAAGCTCGGAGACCGGCGCGATGACCTCGACGTAGAGCGGGTCGATGTCGACGATGGTCAGGATCGGGTCGCTGCCCACGAACTCGCCCGGCGAGGCGCTGCGCTCGATCACGGTGCCGCTGAGCGGGCTGCGGATGGTGCGCAGGCGCAGCCTCTCGCTGGCCTGCTCGAGCTCGGCGCGGGCGACCTCGATCTCGGTCTCCATCTGGTCCTTGTCGTCGCGCGAGATGAGGCGCTTGGCGAAGAGATCCTCGTTGCGCTCGCCGCGGCGCTCGGCGAAGGCGAGCTGCGCGCGGGCAGCCTTGAGGTTGGCGCGCTCGAGACCGGACTGGAGCCGGGCCAGGACCTGGCCCTTGCGCACCCGGTCGCCCCGCTCCACGGTCAACGACTCGATCACTCCCGCCACCGGGCTGGCGACGCGCACCTTCTTGCTCGGCTCGAGCAGACAGCTCATCGCCCCGCCGTCGGGCTGCTGGGCCCAGGCCGGGGCACCGGTGAGGGCGGCAGCGAGCAGGAAGGCGCCGGCTACGGTGGGGCCCGCGCCGCGCCGGCGGCGGCGGGCCCGTCCCGCCGGGCCGCCAGGACGGGCCGGGGCGGCCGGCCGGGGATGGGAGAGGCGGGCTGATGGCATGGGCTCTCCGGCTCCGGGGTCATTCGCGCCCCGAGAACGCCAGCATGTCGCGCTGGCGCTCGTCGTGGCGCAGCAGGGTGGCGCGCACCCGGGCATGCAGGCGCTCGAGGCGGCGCTGGGCACGGGCGATGGCGAGCCGGCCGAGCGCCTCGCCGATCCCCAGGCGCCAGGCCAGCGGCGAGCGGGCGAGCCGCGCGAGCGGCCCGCCGCGGCGCCCGGCAACCAGGTGATCCTCGAGGGACAGCAGCGCCTCGAAGCTGCCCGGGTCGCCCTGACGCGCGCACCGTCCCTCGAGCTGGCGGTCGATGCGCGCGGCCTCGTGGCGTTCGGTGAGGATCACGTGCAGTCCACCGGCCTGCCGGACCTCCGGGTCGAGCACGATGTCGGTACCGCGCCCGGCCATGTTGGTCGCCACCGTCACCCGCCCGGGCCGTCCCGCCTCGGCCACGATCTCGGCCTCGGTCCGATCCTGGCGCGCGTTGAGCACCCGCGGGGCGAGACCGGCGGCGGCAAGCCGCTCGCCGATCTGCTCCGATGCGGCCACCGAGCAGGCCCCGATCAGCACCGCTCGCCCCTCGGCATGCAGCTCCCGCACCCGCTCGAGCACCGCCTGCCACTTGTCCTCGCGGCGCGCAACGACCCGGGTCGGATGGTACACGCGATGCAGCGGGCGGTGCAGCGGGACGCCGATCACCCGCAGCCCGTAGACCGACCACAGCTCGCCGGCAACCTCGCGTGCCGTCCCGGTCATCCCGGCGAGGTGCGGGTAGCAGCGGAAGAAGCGCTGGTAGCTGATCCGCGCGGCGGCCTCGCGCGGGCGGGTCGGCTCGCAGCCCTCCTTGATCTCGATGAGCTGGTGCAGGCCGCGCTCCCAGGAGCGGTCGGCCATGACCCGGCCGGTGAACTCGTCGACGATCTGCACCTTGCCGTCGCGTACCAGGTAGTGGCGGTCACGCTCGAACAGGTGGCGGGCAGCCAGCGCCTGCTGGACCAGTTCCTCGCGCCGCGCTCGCCCGGTCCAGTACGGGCCGCGCCCCGCGCTGCGCTCGCGCACGGTGAGGCGGCCCTCGTCGGTCAGGGTGATACGCCGCGCCTCGGCCTGGTGACGGAAGTCGACCCCCGGACGGAGCTGATCGACCAGCTCGAGGGCCTCGGCCAGAACCCGTTCGTGCTCGCGGTTGGCGGGCGCCGCGCCGGAGATGATCAGCGGCGTGCGCGCCTCGTCGACCAGGATGCTGTCGACCTCGTCGATGATCGCGTAGTGCAGCCCGCGCAGGAGCAGGGTATCGGCCCGCGCGGCGCCGCCGGCCAGCGCCTCGGCCTCGAGGCGCAGGGGCCCGCCGCGGCGCCCGAGGGCGATGCGATCGCGCAGGTAGTCGAAGACCAGCTCCTTGTTGGTGCAGTAGGTCACCGAGCAGCCGTAGGCGCGGCGCCGCGCCGGGGCCTCGAGCTCGTGGGTCACGCAGCCCACCGACAGCCCCAGTGCCCGGTAGATCGGGCCCATCGTCTCGGCGTCGCGCGCGGTCAGGTAGTCGTTGACGCTGACCACGTGGACCGGGACGCCGGCCAGCGCCGCGGTCGCCGCCGGCAGGGTCGCGGTGAGGGTCTTGCCCTCGCCGGTGGCCATCTCCGCGACCATTCCCCGGAACAGCGCCAGGGCACCGATCACCTGGCACTCGAAGGGGCGCATCCCGAGGCTGCGCCAGGCCACCTCGCGCACCAGCGCGAAGGCACGCACCAGCTCCGGGTCGGCGCAGCCGCCACGGGCGAGCCCGAGACGCAGCGCGTCGGCCTCGGCCGCCAACCCGGCAGCGTCGAGCGCGCGGAAGCGCGGCTCGAGCGCGAGCACCTGGGTCGCCAGGCGCTCGAGGGCGCGGCGCCGCCGGCCCTGCCCGCCCCCGAGACGCCCGGTCACCGCGTGCGCGGCCCGATCGAGCACGCCCTGGCGGGGCCAATCGCGCTGCGGGCGCAGCACGTAGGATGCGGGCAGCAGGGGCAGGGCGGCGCTGCCTGCCCAGCGGGCCTGGCGGCTAGCTCGCATCGCTCACCGATGCGGGCTAGGCATCGAAGCGCCTCAGCAGCAGCCGGCGCAGCGCCCGGTACCAGCGCGCGGCGAGCGGCTCCGGCGGGTGCTCGAAGCGCACCAGGGCACGCTCCTCGACATAGCGCCGCGGGACCCCGGGCACCTCGAGATCGAGCATGAAGTAGGGCTCGAAGGCGCGCAGCTCGTCGCGCGCCGCCGGGTCCCGCGCGATCGCGCCACCACCGTCCACGGTCAGCACCGCGCTGGGCAGCTCGCGCGAGGCCGCCGGGGCGAGCTGGCGGACCACCGCCGGGTAGACGCGCTCGCTGTGCGAGGCGAACCGCACCCGCACCGCGAGGCGACGCTGGCGGACCAGGTCGATGCGCGCCTCGGGCACCGGCACGCGCAGCGCGGGGCGCGCGAGGTCGACCACGTAGCCGAGGAACTCGCCGCGGGTGACAAAGCGCCCCGGGAGGTCGTCAGCGCCGGGAAGAATGACCATCCCGGCCGCCGGGCTGCGAATCACCAGCGCGGCACGGCGCGCCTCGAGCTCGCTGCGCCGCCCGCGCAGGTAGCGCAGCTCCTCGTCGATCACCTTGCGCTCGGCGGGCGCCCGCAGCCGCTCCGCGGCGCGCGCCTCGGCGGCCGCGATCTGGGCTGCGAGCACCTTGAGCTCGGCGTCGAGCCCTGGCTCCTCGGTGATCAGCAGCGGCTCGCCCGCCTGCACCTGGGAGCCGGGAGCGGCCACCACCCGGCGCACGAAGCCGTTCTCGGCGGCCCGCACCCGAGAGCCCTCGCTGGCCCACACCACGCCCTCCACGGTGGTGGTGAGCGGGGCCGGCAGCCAGCCGACCAGCGTGACGGCAAGCGCCGCCAGCCCGCCGAGAGCCAGGCTGGCGCGCAGCGGGCGGCGCCGGACCTCGGGGTCGCGCAGGGTCGCGGCGAGGGTCCTGGTGAGCGGCACCACCAGCACCCCGATCACCGACCACACCGCCAGCGCGACCCCGACCACGAAGTACTTGCCGGCGACGAACACCACGATCGCGGCCATCACCGCGATCCGGTAGGCGAAGGACAGCACCGCGTAGCCGGCCAGCCACAGCGCCTCGCCCGCCGAGCCGGCCGGCGAGGTGGCATCCCCGACCCCGAGCGCCAGGCGCCGGAAGAGGTAGCCGAGATAGCGGTTGGCACGTCCGGCCAGATTGGGGATCTCGAGCCAGTCGGCCAGCACGTAGTAGCCGTCGAAGCGCAGCAGCGGGTTGCCGTTGAAGGCCACCGTGGACAGCCCCGCGATCAGCATCGTGTTGAACGCCAGCGCCCGCACCGCCCCCGGCTCGACGGCCACCCACACCAGCATCGCCAGGGCCGCGATCAGCGCCTCGACCAGGATCCCGGCCGCCCCCACCACCATCCGCGCCCGACGGCTGGCGAAGGCCGAGGCGGCGCTGGCGTCGACGTAGGGTACCGGCACGAAGACCAGCAGCATGATCCCCATCTCGTGGACCTCGCCGCCCCAGCGCTTGACCGCATAGCCGTGGCCGAGCTCGTGGAGCGCCTTGATCACCGGGTAGAGAAGCCACAGCGCGGCGAGGTTCTCGAGCGACAGCACCCGGTCCGAGAGGTTCTCGCCGAGCGCCTGCCAGTGGCGCGCGGCGAGCAGCGCCGCGCTCCCCACCAGGACCAGCCAGAGCAGCGCGCCGAGCGGCGAGAACAGCGGCCGCGCCAGCGGCGCGCTGGCCTCGAGCAGGCGGTCCGGATCGAGCAGGGGGATGCGCACCCCGAGCGGCGAGCTGAGCTGCTGGAGCCAGCGCGCGCGGCGCACCTTGCGCCCGCGGCGCACCAGGTCCTCGACGTCGGGCGGCAGGCTGCCCTGGAGCAGATTGGCCCGGTAGAGCTTGCCGACCAGCTCGATGACCTCGTCCTGGGTCGGCATGTCGTCGCCGAGCTCGGCGCAGGCCTGCTCCCAGATCGCGGCCAGGGTGCGCTCGCCGTCCATCCGCCCGATGAGCTGGTGGGCCTCGACGCTGAAGCGCAGGAACTGCCCGGTGGCATGGTCCTGGACCACGTACCAGGGCTCGCCGCGGTAGACGTGGCGGTGGATCTCGACGTGCGCGCGCAGCCGCAGCCTGAGGTCGGCGACCCGGTACCAGGACTGGCTGTAGAAGGCCGCTCCCACCCGCTACCCCCACAGGCGCCAGAGCCGCAGGCGCAGCCACTCGAGCAGATCGCGGCCCCAGATCGAGGCCAGGAGGCGCCGATCGACGTCGATCTTGGCCACCCCCTCCATTCCCGGGCGCAGCCGCGTCGAGGCGCGGGCCAGACGCGCCTCGACGCGGAAGAAGGCGCTGCCGTTCTCGGCGACCGTGACCGGGGTGATCCGGGTGACCTCGAGCGGGAACGGCTCGCGCGGCAGCGCACTGAGCAGCAGCCGTCCGCGCTGGCCGACGGCGACGTCGTCGATGCGCCGCTCGGGCACCCGCATGATCAGGCGGTAGCGCTCGAGCGGCGTGACCTCGAACAGCACCTCGCCCTGGCGCACCGGGCCGCCGAGGCGCTGGCTGAGATCGCCGCTGACCACCAGCCCGGCGAACGGCGCGCGCAGCTCGCTGTGCGCCAGCCGACTCTCGACCAGCTCGAGCTCGGCCTCGGCCTCGGCGATCTGGGCGGCCACGATCCGCACCCGCGCCCGGTCACGGGCACCGAGCGCCTCCTGGCGCTGGCTGCGCAGCTGGGCACGCTGGCTGATCCACTTCAGCCGCTCGAGGCGCAGCTCGCGGGTGTCGAGGGCGGCGAGCAGCTCGCCCTCCGCGACGAGGTCGCCGGCGCGTGCCGGCGCCCGCTCGATGTAGCCCTCGAACGGCGCCGCGACGGCGCGCTGGACCGCCCCCTCGAGGGTCGCGTCGGCGGCCAGCCGGTACTCGCCCTCGGCCAGGGCGAGGAAGGCGAGCAGCACGGCGCCGGTCACCAGCGCCAGCTTGCGCCCCACGTAGCCCGCCCCGAGCAGGCGCGCAAGCTGGCCGCGGGCGGCCTCCCAGGCCTTCGCGCCGAGCCAGCGGTCGTTGCGGCGCCGATCCTCGAGGGCTGCTCCGGCCAGCGCTGCGATCGCCTCGCACTGGCGTACCTCCTCGGCCGTGAACGGGCGCTCCGCAGGCCGCTCGAGGGTCACCGCCGCATAGCACTCGCCACCGCGGTAGAGCGGCACCGTGAGCAGCGAGCCGCTGCCCCAGCGCCGGGCGAGGCCGGCGTGGGCACGCAGCACGTGGCGCTCCTCGCCGGGCGCTGGCGGCAGCACCAGGGTGCGGCGCTGCTCGACCGCCTCGCCCATCGCGCCCTCGATGGCACGCACCAGGTCCATCCGTTTGGCGAACTGGGCGCTGTGCGAGAGCAGCCGCACCCGTACCCGGGCGCGGCGCAGGTAGCCGACGCTGACCCGGTCGCAGCCCATCAGCGCGGCAAGCTCGCTCACCAGCTTCGCCCCGGCGGCCTCGAAGCCCTCCTCGCCGAGCACGCAGGCGAGCAGGTCGTGAACCGCGGCGAGGCGCTCCCCGGCGCGCCCCTGCTCGGCGAGCAGGCGCTCGAGGAGGCGGCTGGCGAGCAGGCCGCTGCCCCACTCGAGGCGCCCCATGAGGTCCTCGAGCCGCGCCTGCGCGCGGCTCGAGACCCGCACCGCGACCAGCGCGTGGACCTCCTCGCCGGTGCAGATCGGGTAGGCGGCCGCGAAGTCCGGCTCGGCCTCGCCGGCGAGCTCTCCGAGAAGGCCGCAGCGCTCGGCCAGCGCCCGCTCGATCAGCTCCCCGAGGCCGGCCACCGGGGCGTCCTGATCCGGCCACATCGCCACCGGAGCGAGCTCGGCGCCCGGCTCGGGGCGCAGCACCACCAGCCCGGCGCGCACCTCGGGGAGCTGCGCGCAGAGCGTGGCCAGCCAGCGGTCGTAGAACTCGTCGGGTCCCGCAGCCGCGAGCTCCGCCCACAGCGACCTCGCCGGCGCGGGCCGCAGCGGTGCGGGCTCGAGCGCCACGGCGCCCCTCAGGAGGTGGTGGTCTGGGGCACCTCGGGTGTCGATCCGAGCGGACCGAAGCGCGCCTCGTACTCCCTGACCACCTGGCTGAGCAGCTGGCTGAGGCGTTGCGCCGCGTAGGGATTGAGGATGATCCGATGGCTGAGCTGCACCGTGACCTCCTGCTGTCCCGAGTGCCACACCTGGTTGGTGCCGAACAGCAGCGTCACCTCCTCGCGGGTGCTCGATACGTTGCAGACGTTCGCATAGCTGCTCTGCATCCGCGAATCGTCCCACCTGATGGTCGGCAGCGGACGCTCGCCGCCCGCCGAACCCTCCACCTCACTGTTCTGTGCCATGCATGATCTCCGTCGTGATCGGGACCGCCACGCGCGGCGCGTGGCCCGTTGCCATTCTATCGTACCGCCGGCCTCGCCCCGGCCGGCTCAGTGAGCCCGTCCCGCCGGGGTGGATGGACCGGCGCCGGCGGCCGCGGGAAGGTGGGAGAGGCGGGCCAGCCGGCCACCGTGCCAGCGGCGCAGGCCGCGCTCGGCGTAGCGACGGCCGAGGGCGGCGAGCGCCCGCGGGTCGAGCGAGGAGACCTCCGGAGCGGCTCCACGGCGCCCGGTGGTGAGCGGCTCGCGCAGCACCCGCCAGCCCTGGAGGCTCGCCACCACGCCACCGGCGAGCAGCGAGGCGGCCGGCCCGCCGCCACCCTCGCGCTCGCCTCCGGTCCCCTCGGCGGGGCTGGGCTCGGGAGCCTCTCCGCCGCCCTCGGGAAGGCGCTGCTCGCCGCCTCCGGTGCCGCCGCCACCCTCCGGAGCCGCCGCGGGGGCGGGCCCGCCGCCGGGCACATCCGGAGGCGCCGGGACGCCCCCCCCGGCCGGCGCCCGGGCCTGCGCTCCGGCCCGGCCTCCGTGGTGGCGGGCAGCCTGCTCGCCGGGGCTGACCGCGAGCGGCGCGGGGCTCGCCGCCGCCCCGGCGCCGGGGGCCAGCGCGGCCAGCCGCGAGCCCGGGAAGCGCAGCGGCGCGGCGGCGAAGAGCGAGCCGGGCGGCACCGCCGGGTGCTCCTCACCGCCCTCCCGCAGCGGCTCCCCGCGGGCGCCGGCGAGCGCCAGGAGATGCAGGCGCGAGAAGGCCGCCGACTGGATCTCGGTCACCGCGCCCTCGTCGATGCGCAGTCGGACCAGGAAGGGCAGCGCGGTGTCGGGGCCGAGGTTGCCGACGTAACGGTCGTTGCCGAGGCCGCCGAGAAGGAAGTTGCCGCTGCCCCCGCCGGCGACCAGCAGGTCGTTGCCGGCGACGTCGAGGTCGGTCAGCGCGAGGGTGGTGAAGTCGAGGATCGGCGCTCCCGGGGAGCCGCGGAAACGGTTGCGCACCACTGCCTGATCCCCGATCAGGACGTCGCGGTCGGCGCCCCCGAAGAGCCGGTCGTCCCCGGCTCCGCCGATCAGGAGGTCGTCCCCGCCCCCCCCGCGCAGCTCGTCGGCTCCGCCCGGCGGCGGCGCGGCGCTGCGCGCCACGAGCAGCTCCCCGGCACCGCCGGTCAACAGCGTGCCGTTGTCGCCGAGGAGGGTGTCGGCGCCGGCACCGCCGCTGATCCGGTCATCGCCGGCCCCGCCGAGGGCGGCATCGGCGCCCGGCCCGAGGTCGATGCGGTCACCGGCTCCCAGCAACCCGCTGGCGGTGAAGGCGAACCCGGCGCCGCTGCGCCGGGCCCCGCCGTCGTCGCCGAGCACCACGTCGCGACCGGCTCCGGCATCGATCGTGTCGGCGCCGAAGCCGCCAAGGATCGCGTCGGCACCGCCCCCGGCGCTGATCCGATCGGCGCCGCCGAGCCCCGGGGTCAAGGTCCCGATGCTGGCGAGCAGCCCGCCGGTGAAGCGCGCCCTGCCGTTGTCGCCGAGGATCCAGTCGCTGCCGGCGCCCGCGCTCAGGGTGTCGGCGCCCGGGCCGCCGAAGATCAGGTTGTCGCCGCCGCCGGCGTCGATGCGGTCATCGCCGGCGCTGCTCGCGTCGAGATCGGTGCTCCGGTAGTCGGTGGCCACCCCGGCGTCGAAGGTGACCTCGCCGTTGTCCCCGAAGATCACGTCGTCACCGTCCCCGGCGCTCAGCAGGTCGGCGCCGCTGCCGCCGAGCAGCAGGTTGTCGCCGCCGCTGTCGGTGACCGTGTCGGCACCGGCCAGGCCGAGCTCGGTGGTCGCCACGAGCGCGATCAGGCCGTCGCGGTACTCGATCCGGCCCAGATCGGCGATCACGACATCGCCGCCCGCGCCACCCTCGACCCGATCATCGCCGATCGCGGCGATGGCCACGTCGTCGCCGCCGCCGAGATCGAGGGTGTCGGCCCCACCGAGCCCGGGGAGCGTCGAAGTGACCCGCAGCGGCCGCCCGTCGCTCCGGTACTCGAGCACCCCGTGGTCGGCGAGCACCTGATCGGCTCCCTCCCCGGCATCGATGGTATCGGCGCCCGCCCCGCCGATGATCCGGTCCTCGCCAGCCCCGCCGCCGAGGTCGTCGCCGGCCCCGCTGCTCTCGTCGAGGTCGGTGCTCTCGATGCGGGTGACCAGGCCGGCAGTGAGGGTCACCCGCCCGTGGTCACCGACCAGCACGTCGGGCCCCGCGCCGCCGCGCAGCAGATCGGCGCCGCGACCGCCGAGCACCACGTTGCTGCCGCCGCCGGCACGCACGGTATCGGCACCACCCTCGTCGGGCGCGGCGGTCGCGACGCGCTCGAGGACGCCGGCGCTGAAGATCACCTCCCCGGCATCGGCAACCACGATGTCGTCGCCCGCCCCGCCGCTCACCGTGTCCCCGCCCTGGCCGCCCACCACGACGTTGAACCCGTCGCCCAGGCTCACCGTGTCCGCGCCGCCGAGCCCCTCGAGCGTCGCGACCACGCTCGCCACCCGACCGGCCGCGTCGAAGCTCAGCACCCCGTGATCGCCGAGCGCCTGGTCGTTCCCGCCCCCCCCGCTCAGGGTGTCGCTTCCGGCGCCGCCGATGAGCTGGTTCTCGCCCTCGCCCCCCTCCAGCAGGTCATCACCGCCCGTCGCCTCGCCCGTGTCCGTGCTCTCGACCCGCTCCAGCACCCCGCCAGCCCCCAGCACCACCCGCCCGTTGTCCCCCACCAGACGGTCCGCCCCCGCGCCCCCGACCAGCCTGTCCGCCCCGAACCCGCCAATGACCACGTTGCGCCCGTCGCCCGCCTCGACCGTGTCCGCCCCGCCCTCGCCCGGCGCCGTGCTCACCGCCTCGCGCAGCGCCCCGCCGACGAAGCTCAGCCGCCCGCCGTCCCCGAGCACCACGTCCTCGCCCGCGCCACCGCTCACCGTGTCCCCGCCCTGGCCGCCCACCGCGACGTTGAACCCGTCGCCGAGCGTGATCGCGTCGGCCGCGCCGATCGCGGCCTCGCTGCTCGCCACCTCGAGCAACACGTCCCCGGCCGCCCGCCGGAAGGGGTCCAGGGTGGCGTCGAGGCCGCGCACCACGTGCTGGCCACCGGCGCCGAGGGCGAAGGTCACCTCGCCGCGGTCGCCGAGGACGATGTCGTCGCCGCCCGCCAGCCCGGCGCTGTCGGCGCGGATCGTGTCGCTGCCGGGCCCGCCGATCACGATGTCGTCACCCGCCCCGCCCTCGAGGACGTCGTCGCCGCTGCCGCCCTTGACGATGTCGTCGCCCTCGGCGGCCTCGATACGCACCGCGAGCGCCGCGCTCGACGCGTCGATCACGTCATCGCCGGCCGCGGCGAGCACCTCGAGCCGCCGGGCCTCGCCGCCGGGCAGCGCGGCGTGGGCCGGCGGGGTGGCGTCGGCCGCGCTGATGCGCACGTCGTCGTCGCCGGCGTTGGTGTAGAGACGGGTGACGGTCTCGCCCGAGGTGTTGACCCCGGTCACGCTGATGCCGTCGCCACCGCTGCCGGCCCAGATCGCCAGCCCGCCCTCGAAGGTGCCGCCGCTGGCCGCGTAGTGGATCGCGGCCGGGGCGAGGCCGGCCAGCGTCGTCTCGCTGAGGGTGACCGCCGGGTCCGCCACCGTGCTGTCGAAGTCGCTCACGAACAGGGCGTTGGCGCCGCCACCGGCATCCACGGTCAGCGTGGCGAGCAGATCGTCGAGGGTTCCGGAGGCGAGCGCCTGGTCGCTGAGGTCCGCGCTGACGAGGTCGCTGACCTGGAACCGGTCGTCCCCACCGTGACCGCGCAGGGTGGTCGCGGCCCGGGTGGCGCGCACGTCGACCCGATCGTCGCCGCTGCCGAGGTCCACCTCGAGGGCGGCGAGGCCGGTGAAGTCGATCCCGTCGAGGCGGGTGCGCAGGTCGACGGTGAGGTCCCCGCTGGTGGTGATGTCGGCCGGATCGATGGCGAGCTGCCGGTAGGCGCCCTGGAAGGTGATCCGGTACACCTCACCGTGCTTGCGCACGGCGATGTTGCGGGTGTGCGGCAGGTCCGGATCGGAGTTGCTCGGATCGAGGATCGGCTGCAGCGCGGCGAGCAGATCGGCGGCGCTCGCCCCGAGCGGGATCGGCGCGCTCACCTGGCCGAGCAGACCGATCGTGAACGCGCCCCCGGTCCCGCTCACGGCGAGGGTCTGAACCGTGTTGAGCGACGGCGTCGTGGTCCCGTCGCGCACGGTCGTCACCTCGACGTCGACCGACTGGTCGGGGGCCGGCACCAGGCCAGTGGTCTCGAGGGTCTCCGCCCAGGCGAGCGCCGGGAAGTCGCGACCGGCCAGCTCGCCCGGCCACTCGATCGTGTAGCGGTCGCCGTCCTTGCCGACCCGTACCCCGCTCACGCCGTAGAGCTCCTCGAGCCGCGCGGCGACGGTCGCCGCGCCGGCCCCGTAGGGCAGGGTCACGATCGCGAAGTCGGCGCCGCGGCTCACGTGGGCGCTGTCGGCGAGCCCGGCATCGGTGCCGAAGCCGCCGGTGCGCAGCCGGAAGGTACCACCCGCGGCGCGCACCTTCACGGTCTGCACCTCGACCACCGAGGGCATGTCGAGCCCGGTCAGCGAGGTCGCGGTGAGCAGCGCGCGGTTGTCGTTGACGTCGCCGCTGTCGTCGACCCGCAGCCGGTCACCGTCCCCGCCGCCGAGGACGGTCAGCAGGGCGCTCACCTGGTCGACCAGGCCGGCGGCACCGCCCACCTCGACGAGGTCCGCGCCCTCCCCGAGATCGAGCGTGGTGTGGCCGTCGAGGGTGGCGATCGCGATGGTGTCCGCGCCACCGCCGGCCTCGATCTCGACGCTGCCGGTGTGGGTGCCCGCCACCGTCAGGGTGTCGCTGCCCGAGCCGAGCTCGACGCGCAGGGCCTCGAGGTTGGCGTAGCGGATCCCGCCGGGCAGCGTCTGGGCGCCGATCACCGTATCCGGTCCCATGCCGAGCCCGGAGAGACCGGCGGCGGTGAGCTCGCCGCGATCGTCGGCGAGGCTGGCGCCGTTGAGCACGTTGAGCACATCGACCTGATCGGACTCGATCACCTCGACGTTGGGATTGACCGGGGCGAAGAAGTAGCCGTCCCCGGGGGCGGGCAGGGCCCCCGGCCACGGCCCGCTGAAGGTCACGGTGTCGCCGCTGACCGACTCGACCTGGAGCACCGTCCCGGCCGCGGCCCCGCTGACGATCGTGAGCTCGAAGGGCGCGCCGTTCATGCGCGGATCGAAGCCGGGCCGCTCGCCGCTCAGCGGGTCGACGTAGGTGGCCGCGGCGTCCGTCAGGGTCGCCCTGGAGCCGGTGCCGAGCGCGGTGATGGTGCCGTCGGGTAGCGGCAGATTGCTCTCCCCGGGCAGGGTGAACGGGTTCTCAAGGAAGGGGTCCTCGCTGACCCGCACGCCGCCGTCGATGCGCAGCGGGCCGCGGATCGCGGCGACCGTGTCGCCGAGGGCGGGGAACACCGACAGGTCCCCGCCGTCGGCCACCGGGTCGTCGGCCGCGGTGACGTTGACGGTCTGCGGAACGTCCCAGTTGCTGGCGTCGAAGGTCAGGGTGGGCCGGTCGACCGCGACCTGCACGCCGGCGTGCCGGCCCTTGTTGGCGCTCTCGTCGAAGACCTGAGCGGCGTTGAAGGTGCGGGTGATCTGCGGGACCACGTCGACGCTCACCGTGGTCCCCGGCGCGGGGGCCCGGGTCAGCACCACGCTGTAGGCGTCGGCCACCGGGCTGTAGGAGGTGAACTCGCCGGCCACGTCGAAGCCCACCTCGAAGCGGCTGGTCTGATCGAGCGACCCGGCCCAGCCCTGATCGATGTCGAAGCGCTTGGTCTCGGCGTCGTAGCCGGTGATCCGGGCGCTCTGGCCGGCACCGGCCCCGCCGGTCACGGTGATGGTCTTGCCGACCAGGGTGACGACGTCGGGATTGACCGGGTGGTTGGGCAGGCTCAGGTTGAGCTGGTAGGAGAGCCCGGCCGCGACCCCGTGGAGGGCATCGGGAACGAAGTCGTCGAGCGAGTCGCGCAGCGAGCCGACCCGCAGGCGATAGGTGCCGGGCGCATCGAAGACGTGCTCGATGAAGGGGTCGCGGAGGCTGGTGCTGCCCTCGTCGAGCAGCGCCGCGCCGGTGCTCGAGGCGAGCACCGTGCCGCCGGCGTCGAGCAGCTCGAGCGAGACGCTCTCGACGATGTCGTGGAAGATGACCCCGAGCGGCACGGTGAAGGTCCCGAACGGGGTCGAGAAGGTGACGGTCTGCTCCTCGCGGATCGCGCTGGCCCGCGTGGTGCTGCCGCCGTCGATGTCGAACACCCCGCGCACCGTGCCGTCCCCGCGCTGGACCCCGACCGTGGCGCCGTTGAGCCCGGGGGCGCTGATGGTGGTCCCCGAGGCGCTGGTGCCGGGGAAGTCGGCGGCGATCCGGGCGGCGAGCGCGCCGGCCACGTCAGCCAGCGGAGTCCTGGTCGCCGGCACCGTGTAGCGGTAGCTCTTGCCGTGCACCGTGGCGGTCCACAGATCGCCCTTGAGCAGCCGCCCGCTCTGCTGCAGCGCGATGCTGGCATCGAGGAAATGATCGCGCGGATCGGGGCTCGCGCTCGCCGCCGGGATGGTGGCCGCACGCACCCGAAGCTGCCCGATCGGGGCGACCGCGATCGGGCCGCCCGCGGCATCGGTCACGGTCACCGTGGTTCCGCTGCTCGACGCCGCATAGGCCGGGCTGGCGTCGATCGTCGCGGCCACCCCGCTGGCCACGTCGGCGAGGGTGGCATCGCCGGACTGCACGGTGTAGGCGAGCGGCGTCGCCGCACCGTCGAGGGTCACGCTCCACCGGTCGCCGGTGGCCACCGGACCGCTGACCGCGAGGTGGTGGCTGAAGCTGCTGACCGGCGTGCCGCGGGCACTCATCGCACCCTGCACCGGTGGAGGCGTGATCGCGGTCGTGACATCGAACGCGACCCCGTCGGGCCGGATCACCACCACCGTCTCGGCGTCGCTCACCGCCACGTAGGCGGCCGGCGCCTCGGCGTTGATGGCCTCGGCGAGCCCCTCGGCAATGCTGGCCAGCGTGTCGCCGGAGCCGGCTGGGAAGCGATGGGTGCTGGTCGCGGCACCATCGTCGAGCCCGATCTCCCAGACCTCGCCAGGCGCCGGCGCGCCCGAGAGCGCCACCGTGGTGGTGCGCGCGCTCGCCGCGTCCACCGTCCCGGCGCCGGCCGGCTGCACCTCGAAGGCGACCGTGAAGGCC
>CAZRGU010000068.1:0-14363 GCA_964599705.1 uncultured Ectothiorhodospiraceae bacterium
GCGAGGCCCGAAGGTCCCCCGCTTTCCCCCGTAGGGCGTATGCGGTATTAGCCCGGGTTTCCCCGGGTTGTCCCCCACTACTGGGTAGATTCCCACGCGTTACTCACCCGTCCGCCACTCGCCGCCAGGGAGCAAGCTCCCCGCGCTGCCGTTCGACTTGCATGTGTTAAGCATGCCGCCAGCGTTCAATCTGAGCCAGGATCAAACTCTTCGGTTCAAGCTTGACGGCCACCCGAGGGTGGCCAAACTTGGCTCGACGCTAGGGTTCGTGAATGGTGTTCACGAGTGCCTGTCGCCGATGACCGGTCTTGCGAACCGCCCACCGACACAAGCGCCCACACAGATTACCTGACCGAACTGTTAAAGAACGAAGCCGGGCGCCATCGAGCTACCCGGCGGGGACTGGTGATTATACGTCATCGCGCCCCGTGATCAACCCCTTCCGGGTCACTCGCCGCGCGCAGGCGCACCCGCGCGAAGCGCCGCTTGCCGACCTGGTAGACGTGGCGGGTGGCCGGGGCGATGACCAGCCGCTCGTCCCCGACCCGCTCCCCGTCGATGCGCACCGCGCCCTGGCGCACCATGCGCAGCGCCTCCGAGGTGCTGGCGGTGAGCCCGGCACGCTGCAGCAGGTTGGCGATCGGCAGCCCGGCCGGCTCGACGGGGAGCTCGAGCTCGGGCAGCTCCTCGGGCAGGGCGCGGCGGCGGAAGCGGCGGTCGAAGTCCTCGGCGGCGCGCCGGGCCGCCGAGGCGCCGTGGAAGCGGGCCACCAGCTCGGCGGCCAGCCGCGCCTTGCAGTCGCGCGGGTTGAGCGCGCCGGCGCCCGCCTCACGGCGCATCCGCTCGAGCTCGGCCAGATCGGTCTCGAGCGAGAGCAGCTCGTAGTAGCGCCACATCAGCTCGTCGGAGATCGACATCAGCTTGCCGTACATCTCGCGCGGGTCCTCGGCGATGCCGACGTAGTTGCCGAGCGACTTGGACATCTTCTGGACCCCGTCGAGGCCCTCGAGGATCGGCATGGTGAGCACCACCTGGGGCGCCTGGCCATAGCTCTCCTGGAGCTGGCGACCGACCAGCATGTTGAACTTCTGGTCGGTGCCGCCGAGCTCGACGTCGGCACGCATCGCCACCGAGTCGTAGCCCTGGGCAAGGGGGTAGAGCAGCTCGTGGATGCAGATCGGCTGGCCGCTGCGGAAGCGCCGCTGGAAGTCGTCGCGCTCGAGCATCCGGGCCACCGTGTGGCGGGCCGCCAGGTCGATCAGCCCGGCCGCCCCGAGGGCCTCCATCCAGCGCGAGTTGAAGCAGATCTCGGTGCGCTCGGGGTCGAGGATCTTGTAGATCTGTGCCTCGTAGGTGCGGGCGTTCTCGACGACCTGCTCGCGGGTCAGCGCCACCCGCGTGGCGCTCTTGCCCGAGGGGTCGCCGATCATCCCGGTGAAGTCGCCGATCAGGAACATCGCGTGGTGGCCGAGGTCCTGGAACTGGCGCATCTTGTTGATCAGCACGGTATGACCGAGGTGCAGGTCGGGCGCGGTCGGGTCGAAGCCGGCCTTGACCCGCAGCGGCCTGCCCTCGGCCAGCTTGCGCCGCAGATCCGACTCGAGGAGCACCTCCTCGGCACCCCGCCTGATCACTTCAAGCTGGTCCATCACCGGGTCCCGGATTGCGTGGAGGCGCGAGGTTATCACAAGCCTGGCGCGCCGCCGGTGCGCCACGAGGCCATTGACGAGCCGTCCGCCAGCCGCTATCGTTTGAGATCAATAATTAATAACTTCAATTGGTTAAGGCGGGTACATGAAGTACTGCCTGGGCACCGGGGGGCGCGGCGATAGAGAGTCCGGATCCGCGGCGTGAGGGCCGCGCAGGAGTGACCGGCGCAGCCGCGGGCCGCCCGGAGAGGGCCCGTTCCGGAGCCGGGCGGGCCGGTGCTCGCTGGGGGATGGCGCTCGCCGCCCTCGCCGCCCTCGCCCTGGGCCTCGCCGGGCTCGGCGAGGCCGCCTCGCCGCCCCGCAAGGCGGCGCTCGAGCCGACCCCGGAGCCGGTCAGCACCACGCTCCCCGCGCCCGCCGGCAGCGCCGTGCCCGAGCAGCCCGCCCCCCCCTCCGCCGAGCCCCCGCCGGCCCCGCCGCCGCGCGAGCTGCGCAGCGTGCAGGTGCGCCGCGGCGACTCGCTGGCGCGGATCTTCCGCCGCCTCGGCATTCCCGCCGCCGAGCTCGCCGCCCTGCTCGAGACCGAGCAGGCCTCGACCCTGGCCCGCCTGCGCCCGGGCGAGCGGCTCGACCTCGAGCTCGAGCCCGGGAACGGCAGGCTCGCGGCGCTCAGCTACCGCCCCGACCCGCTGCGCCGGCTGCGCATCGAGCGCCGCGACGGGCGGTTCCAGGCCCGCTGGGAGGAGGTCGAGGTCGAACGGCGCCTGGCCGCGGCGAGCGGGCGCATCGAGCGCTCGCTGTTCGTGGCCGGGCAGGCCGCCGGCCTGTCCGATCGGATGATCATGGAGCTGGCCGCGATCTTCGGCTGGGACATCGACTTCGCCCTCGAGATCCGCCCCGGCGATCGCTTCGCGGTGCTCTACGAGGAGCGCTACGGCAGCGACGGCAAGCTCCTCGCGCGCGGCCCGATCGTGGCCGCGGAGTTCGTCAACCGCGACCGGATCTTCCGCGCCGTGCGCTACGCCCCGCCCGGCGAGCGCGCCGCCTACTACACCCCCGAGGGGCTGAGCATGCGCAAGGCCTTCCTGCGCACCCCGGTGCGCTTCTCGCGGGTCAGCTCGCGCTTCAGCCGGGCTCGCAAGCACCCGGTGCTCAACCGCATCCGGGCCCACAAGGGCACCGACTACGCGGCCCCGCGCGGCACCCCGGTGAAGGCCTCGGGCGACGGCAAGGTGGTCTTCGTGGGACGCAAGGGCGGCTATGGAAAGACCATCATCCTGCGCCACGGCGGCGTCTACTCGACGCTCTACGCCCACCTGTCGCGCTTCGCGCGCGGCCTGCGCCGCGGGCGCAGGGTTCGCCAGGGCGAGGTGATCGGCTACGTCGGCAGCACCGGCCTGGTGACCGGCCCGCACCTGCACTACGAGTTCCGGGTCCGCGGCGCGTACCGCGACCCGCTCACCGTGCGCCTGCCCCGCGCCGCCCCGGTGCCCGCGTCCCGCCGCGCCGATTTCCTGGCGCGCACCCGCGACCTGGTCAGCCGGCTCGACGCGCTCGCCGCGACCCGGGTCGCGGCGCGCTAGCCCGCATCGCTCACCGATGCGCGAAGCGAGGGCGCCGGGACGCTGTCCTGGCCGGAAGCACGGACCGGAAGGCGGCGAAGGCGGAGCCGACCCTACGTCGAGCCGCCTGCAGGGAGTCCGTCCCCCCCAGGACAGATGGATTGGCGCCCGCAGCCGTGGATCGGTGAGCGATGCGGGCTAGGAAGGGGCCCGTTCCCGGCGACGAGACCCGCATCCCGGTGCTCCTGCTCGGCCTGATCTCGGGAACCAGCATGGACGCGATCGATGCCGCGCTGCTCGAGATCGAGGGCCCTCGGATGCGCCTGCGCGCGGCGCGCGCCGAGCCCTACCCGGAACCGCTGCGCCGGCGCCTGACCGCCTTCCTGGACCGGGAATCCCGCGACCTCGAGGCGCTCTGGGCGCTCGATGCCGAGCTCGGCGAGCTGTTCGCCACCGCCGCCCTGGCGCTGCTCGAGCAGGCCCGGACGCCGCCAGCCGCGGTCCGCGCGATCGGCAGCCACGGCCAGACCGTCGCCCACCGCCCCGACGGCCGGCCGCCGTACACGGTGCAGATCGGCGACCCGGCCCGGATCGCCGCGCGCACCGGGATCACCACGGTGGCCGACTTTCGCCGCGCCGACATCGCCGCCGGCGGCCAGGGAGCGCCGCTGGTCCCGGCCTTCCACCGCGCGCTGCTCGCCACCCCGGGGCGCACCCGGGTGGTGCTCAACATCGGCGGGATCGCCAACGCCACCGTGCTCCCGGGCGACCCCGAGGCAGCGGTCGTCGGCTTCGACACCGGTCCGGGCAACACCCTGATGGATGCCTGGTCACGGCACCAGCGCGGCTTGCCCTGGGACGAGGAAGGTGCCTGGGCGCGCAGCGGACGGCTCGACGGCGCGCTCCTCGAGCGCCTCCTCGACGACCCCTTCCTGCGCCGCTCACCGCCCAAGAGCAGCGGCCGCGAGCACTTCAACCTTGCCTGGCTGGAGGCCCGGCTGGGCGGCGCCGGGCGGGCGCCGGCCGACGTCCAGCGCACCCTCTGCGAGCTCACCGCGGCGAGCGCCGCGGCCGCGATCCGCGCCGCCGCGCCGGGCGCCGACGAGGTGGTGCTGTGCGGCGGCGGGGTCCACAACCGGTTCCTCGTCGAGCGCCTCGCCGCGCACCTCGCCGCCACCCCGCTGCGCTCGAGCGCCGAGCTCGGGATCGACCCGGACTGGATCGAGGCGGCGGCCTTCGCGTGGCTCGCCGCGCGCACCCTCGACGGCCTGCCCGGCAACCTGCCGTCGGTCACCGGAGCGCGCGCCGAGGTGGTGCTCGGGGCGATCTACCCGGCCTGAGAGCCCCGACGACCGCCGGTCGCGCGCTCGAAGAGCGAACATGCATGCAGCGGACGTTCGCTGCCGGAGCGCGACCCCACGTCGGGCTGGCGCCTGACCTACGCCCGGGTTCGAGCGCGGGATGCCGCCGGGCAGGGCCTTCCTCGTAGCCCGGGCTCTGCCCGGGATCGAGCGTGGCATCAGCGCCGCTGCGTAGCCTTTGTAATCAACGGCTTAGCCTATGTTCGATGAAGGCTTGTGAAAAAATCGCCCGCCTGCTGCGGACGCCCCTGGTCACCCCGGACTGCGTTACGGGGACCCCCCACATGGAGTCACGTACTCCAGTACGCTCCTCCATGTTGTGCACCCCCGCGCTTGTCCGCGTCGCCCAGCAACGCCCTCGCCACGGCGGGTGGTTCTTTCAGACCGAGAACGAGGACCCGCAGCCGCAGGTGGTGGAGGCGTTGGGGTTGTGGATCAGGAAGCGCGCGCCCTGCAGGTCCTCGCGATAGTCGAGCTCGGCGCCGGCCAGGTACTGGTAGCTCAGCGGGTCGCAGAGCACCTTGACCGCGCCGTGCTCGAAGACCAGGTCGTCGGCCTCGGGGGCCTCGGCGAGCTCGAACCCGTACTGGAAGCCCGAGCAGCCGCCGCCCTCGATGTAGACCCGCAGCAGCGCGCCGGCGCCGCCGCGCTCGCGGGCGAGCTGCTCGATCTTGCTCGCGGCCTGCGCGGTCAGCCCCAGCCCGGCACCGCTCTCGCCCTCACCGGTCACGCTGCCGGCGGCCACCGCCCCGTCCTCGCCCGGGTATGCCCCGCCGTAGCTTCCGAGATCCATGTCGCTCACCCCTCCTCGGCCAGCCCGAGCGCCGGGTTCGCCTCGAGCCCGATCGGCACCTCGCGCTCGCTGCCGTCGCGGCGAACCAGGCTGCCGTTGACCTCGGCCCCGATCGCCATCTCGATCAGGCTGTAGTAGACGTTGCCGGTGATCCGCGCGTTGCCCGCGATCTCGACATGCTCGCTGGCGTGGACGTCGCCGACCACCACCCCGTTGAGGATCACGTTGGGCACCCGCACCTCGCCCTCGATGGTGCCATGCTCGCTCAGGGTCAGCAGCGCCACCCCCTCGCGCTCCGCGATCACGTTGCCCTTCACCGTGCCGTCCACGTGCAGCCCTCCGGAGAAGCGCACGTCACCGCAGATCTCGGTGTGGCGCCCGATCAGCGAGTCGATCTTGGTGCGCTTGATGCGCCTGCGTCTGCCTCTCATGTCCTGCGTTCCGTGGCCCTCGCACCCCGGAGGGGAACCGCTCAGCCGGCCGCGACCGGCCAGTCGAAGTCGCGTGCCACCCGTCGCGAGCGACCCGCCTGCACCACCTCGACGGTGACCACGCGGGGCACGAAACCTGCTGGGAGCTCGAGCCGCCCCTCCAGACGCTGGAAGTAGCGAAAGCTGAAATCAAGCGCGGCGACCCCGCCGGAGGTCAGCGCGTCCATCGCGAGGCGGCGCGTTCGCCCGTCCTGCTCGCCGGCAACCACCAGCCGCACCGCCCCTTTGACCACCTTACCATCATTCCGGCCCCGGGTTAACACGACCTGGTAGCGGTAGGTGCTGCCGTCCTCGGGCCACAGCACGAAGGTCTGGACCCGCACCGCGGCCCCCGGGCGGGGTCCGACGATGTCCCGATAGAAGGCCACCTGGCGCTCGAGGCCGAGGATCTGCTCCTGGAGCGCGCCGAGACGCTGCTCGAGCTCGGCGCCGGCCTCGCGCTCGACCTGCAGCGCGCGCTCGGCGCGCGCCAGGCGGCTGCGCAGCCCGGCCGCCCGGTCGGTGAGCTCGCGCCGCTCGCGGCGGGCCGCGGCGAGCTTGCCGGCCAGCACCTCGGCACGCACGCGCAGCGGCTCGACCTCGCGCAGGTAGAGCGTGTAGCCGCCGGCGCCGAGCACCGCGCCGAGCACCAGCACCCCCAGCGCCGTGCGCCAGGGCCGGCGCTGCTCGATGGCCACCCGCGCGATGCGCCCCATCTCACGGCACCAGCGCCGGCTCGCCGAGGGCGCTGTCCTCGGCGAGGCCGCACATCAGGTTGAGGTTCTGCACCGCCTGCCCGGCCGCCCCCTTGACCAGGTTGTCGATGGCGACCAGCACCACCACCACCGCGCCTCCGCCGGGGCGGTGCCAGGCGAGCTGGCAGCGGTTGCTGGCGCGCACCTGGCCGGTGTCGGGGTGGGCGCCGGCGGGCAGCACGTCGACGAAGGGCTCATCGCGGTAGCGGCCCTCGTAGAGGGCCTGCAGGTCGGCCTCGGGCCCCCGCAGCCAGCCGTAGAGGGTGGCGTGGATGCCGCGGATCATCGGAGCGAGGTGGGGAACGAAGGTCAGCCCGACCCCCTCGCCGGCGCTCGCGCGCAGCCACTGCTCGATCTCGGGGCGGTGGCGATGCCCGGCCGCAGCATAGGCACGCAGCCCCCCGGAGACCTCGCAGAACTGGGTGGCGAGCGCCGCCTTGCGCCCGGCCCCGCTGACCCCCGACTTGCAGTCGGCGACCAGCCGCGCCGGGTCGACCATCCCGGCCTCGAGCAGCGGCACCAGGCCGAGCAGCACCGCGGTCGGGTAGCAGCCCGGGTTGGCCACCAGGCGCGCCGCGCGGATCGCCTCGCGGTTGAGCTCCGGGAGGCCGTAGACCGCCTCGGCGAGCAGCTCGGGGCAGGCGTGCGCCTCGCCGTACCAGCGCTGCCACTCGGCCGCATCGCGCAGCCGGAAGTCGGCGGCCAGGTCGATGACCCGCGCGCCGCGCTCGAGCAGCGCCGGCGCCATGCGCATCGCGGTGCCGTTGGGGGTGGCGAACAGCACCACGTCGCACTCGCCAAGCCGGCCCTCGTCGGGCTCGCTGAAGCGCAGGTCGAGGTGCCCGCGCAGGCTCGGGAAGAGCTCGCCGACCGCCCGTCCGGCCTCGCTGCGCGAGGTGATCGCGGCGAGCTCGACGCCGGGGTGGCGCACCAGCAGGCGCAGCAGCTCGACTCCGGTGTACCCGGTCCCGCCCACGATCCCGACTCGAATCACCGCCCCGTCTCCCCGGCTCGCCCACCCGGCGCCGATCGTAGCAGAGGGCGGCGGCGGCCGGCGCGGCGCCGCCCTCGTGTAAGATTGCGCCCCCGCTGCGCCAGGCGCCGCCCGCGCGGCCGGCAGGGCAAGGACGATGGAATCGAACCAGCGCACCCTCAACCTCTTCTACCTGTGCCTGCTGGCCCTGCTGGTCGGGGTGGCCACCGGCTACGGGGCGGTCGCCTTCCGGGCGCTGATCGGCGGGATCCACAACCTCGCCTTTCTCGGGCAGCTGTCGCTGTACTACGACGCCAACGTGTTCACGCCGCCCGGCCCCTGGGGGCCGCTGGTGATCCTGGTGCCGATGGCCGGCGCGGTGCTGGTCACCTTCCTGGTCGGCAACTTCGCTCCCGAGGCCAAGGGGCACGGGGTCCCCGAGGTGATGGACGCGGTCTACTACCGCGCCGGGGTGATCCGCCCGGTGGTGGTGGTGGTCAAGTCGCTGGCCTCGGCGATCTCGATCGGCACCGGTGCGGCGGTCGGGCGCGAGGGCCCGATCGTGCAGATCGGCTCGGCCATCGCCTCGACCGTGGGCGGCTGGTTCCGGCTGACCGCCTGGCAGCGCATCACCCTGGTGGCCGCCGGGGCCGGCGGCGGCATCGCGGCGACCTTCAACACCCCCCTCGGCGCGGTGCTGTTCGCCGTCGAGCTGATGATGCCGGAGGTCAGCGTGCGCACCTTCATCCCGGTGGCGCTGGCCACCGGGATGGCGACCCTGGTCGGGCGCAGCTACTTCGGCTACCAGCCGGCCTTCGACCTGCCGCGCGCGATCGCCGGCGTCGACACCTCGCTCGAGGCGCTGCTCGCCTTCGCCGCCCTCGGGCTGGCGATGGGGCTGGCCGCGACGGTCTTCGTGCGCGGGCTGTACTGGACCGAGGACCTCTTCGAGGTGCGCCTGCGCAACCCCTACGTCCGCCACCTGCTGGGGATGGCGCTGGTCGGCACCACCTTCTACCTGCTGATGTACGGCTTCGGCCACTACTACGTGGAGGGGGTCGGCTATGCGACCGTGCAGGCGATCCTCGACAACGAGATCACGCTCGGCTGGTTCCTGCTGCTGCTGTTCTTCGCCAAGCTCGCGGCCACCTCGGTGACCCTGGCCGCGGGCGCCTCGGGCGGGATCTTCTCGCCCTCGCTGTTCCTCGGCGCGACCCTCGGCGGGGCCTTCGCGACCCTGGTCCAGCAGGTCGCGCCGGGGGCGGCGAACAGCGTCCCGGCCTTCGCCATGGTCGGCATGGCGGCGATGGTCGGCGGCACCACCGGCGCGGCGCTGACCGCGATCATCATGATCTTCGAGATGACCCTCGACTACGACATCGTGATGCCGATGATCGTCGCGGTCGCGATCAGCCAGGGGGTGCGCCGGGTGCTGTGCCCCGAGAACATCTACACGATGAAGCTGACCCGCCGCGGTCACCGCATCCCGAGCTCGCTGCACGCCAACATGTTCCTGGTGCGCACCGCCCGCGACGTGATGGACCGGGACTTCCTGGTGATGCCCGCCGACACCGGGCTCGAGGTGCTCGCCGAGCGCTACCCGCAGGGCAACGCGCCGCGCGCCATGGTCCTGACCCGCGGCGCCCGGATCGCCGGGATGCTGCGCATCGACGACGCCCTGCGGGCCCTGCACGGGGTGCGCGAGCCGCGCGATGCCGAGCTCGATCTGGCCCGCCTGCGCCACCGCCGCTTCATCGTCGCGCGCGGCGACGACGTCATGTTCGCGGTCATCAACCGCATGAACCGGCGCGGCGCGGAGACCGCGGTCGTGGTCGACGGCAGCCACCGCGTCCCGCGTGCCGGCGACGTCATCGGGGTCATCACCCGGGATGCGATCGCCGAGTCGGTGGCCCGCAGCCTGGCCTTTCGCAGCGAGCCGGAGCCGCCGGCCGCCCCCGGCCGGCGACACAGAGGAGCGGAGCAATGACCCGAATGGTCGACTGCGTGGTGCTCAGGCGCCGCGCCGAGGGGCTCGACGAGCCGCCCTATCCGGGCGAGCTCGGGCGGCGCATCTACCAGAGCGTGTCGCGCGAGGGCTGGGAGGAGTGGCTGCTGCGCCTGCAGATGATCATCAACGAGTACGGGCTCAACACCGCCGATCCGCGCACCATCGAGGTGATCGAGGAGCACATGAAGGGCTTCCTGTTCGGCGAGGGCGATCTCGGCAGCGCGCCGGCCGGCTTCCGGCCCGGGGCCAAGAAGTAGCCGCCGGAGGGCGGCTCAGGCGGCCGGCTCGATCCGCCAGGCCGGGGCGACCACCACCCGCAGGCGGGCCCGCGCGGCACGCAGCGCGGCCTCGACCGCCTCCGGGGTGGCGGCGCGCGCGAACACGAAGCCGAGGTAGCTCGCCCCCTCGGGGAGCGGCACCAGCTCGTAGCCGGCGCGCAGGGTGATCACCACGTCCTCGACGCCGGGCACGGCACGCGCGGCGAGCACGCCCTCGACCCGGCGCAGGGTGCCGGCGCGCTCGGTCGGGATCATCAGCACGCCGGCGGCGCCCTCGAGCGGGTCGAGCCGCGGGGCCCGGCCGAGGGCCTGGGCGAGCACCACCTCCTCGAGCCCGCACCCGCTGGCGAAGCGCAGCAGCCGCGCGCAGTCCCCGCCGATGGTGCGGGCCGCGACCTCGAGCAGCCAGGGCCGGCCACGATCGAGGCGCAGCTCGGCGTGCACCGGTCCCTCGCGCAGCCCGTAGGCCGCGCAGGCCGCGGCCACGCAGGCCCACACCCGCCGCTGCTCGGCGGCCGGCAGGCGCGACGGGGTGACGTAGTAGGTCTCCTCGAAGAACGGCCCGTCGAGCGGATCGGGCTTGTCGAACAGCGCCAGCACCCGCAGCTCGCCGCCGGCCAGCAGCCCCTCGAGGGCCACCTCGACGCCGGGCACGAAGGCCTCGGCGAGCGCGAAGCGCCGCTCCTCGGGGTCGGGCTCGGCGGCCACGATCCGGGCCAGGCGGCGGGCCGCGCCCGGCAGCGCCGCGGCCCCGTCGACCCGCATCACGCCGCGGCTGCCCGACAGCGCCAGCGGCTTGATCACGCACGGGTACTCGAGCGCCGCGGCCTGGCGCTCGAGGTCGCCGGCCAGATCGAGGCGGCGAAACGCCGGCACCGCCACCCCGGCCTCGGCGAGCCGCGCCCGGGCGAGGTCCTTGCGCCGGGTCAGGCGGGCCGCGTGCGGGGCGTTGTGGGGCAGGCCGAGGCGGCGCGCGGCCAGCGCGGCGAGCTCGACGGTCGCGTCGTCGCTGGCCAGCACCGCGCCGATCGGCGCGCGCTGCGCCTCGGCCGCGATCGCGGCCAGGCTCGCCTCGCGATCGCGCGGATCGAGTGCCAGCCCGCGCTCGGCCGCCGGGGTCAGTGAGCACTCACCCTCGGAGCCGACCACCAGCTCGACGCCCAGGGCGCGGGCCGCGCGGCGGTAGGCCGCGGTGCGGTAGCTGCGCGCCGGGGCCAGCAGCAGCGCGCGGGCGGGCTGCGCGCGGCTCAGCCGCCGCCGCCCGCGGCCGCCCCGCAGCCGCCGCACATGCCGCTGCCGCCGGTGCTCTGGAAGACGTTGTTGAACACGAAGGTGGCGCCGAGCTCGCGCTCGACGTAGTCGATCTCGACCCCGCGGATGTACTGCAGGGCGACGGTGTCGACGTAGAGCGAGTAGCCGTCGCCCTCGAGGACGTGGTCGTAGTCGCTGCGCCGGTCGGTGAAGGTCATCCCGTAGGTCATCCCCGAGCAGCCGCCGCCGGCCACGTAGATGCGCACCGCCTCGATCTCGTCGTCCTCGACCTCGGCGGCGAGCTGCGCGAGCTGCTGCCGGGCGGCCTCGGTGACGCGGATGTCCTCGGGGCCGAGGGTGCGGCGGAACTCGGGGATGGGCTCGCTCATGGCCGGAAACCTCTTCTTGAATCAGTCTCAAAGATACCCGCGGCGGCCGCGCCCGGCAAGCCGCGGCGGGCAAGGTCAGCCGACCTCGACCATCTCGAAGTCCTCCTTGCGCGCCCCGCAGTCCGGGCAGGCCCAGTTCGGGGGCACGTCCTCCCAGCGGGTGCCCGGGGGGATCCCCTCCTCGGGCAGCCCGTCGGCCTCGCGGTAGATGAACCCACAGATCACGCACATGTAGGTCTTCATCACTCGACCGCCGTCACCGCGACTCGCGGGGGCGGAATTCTCGCAGGTTCTCGGCGCCGCGCAAGCGCCACCCGCGGGACGGCGGCGGGCGCCGGCGGGGGGAGGCCGGCGCGCCCGCCTCGGGCGGGGTGGCCACGGATCGGTGGCCCTCCCGGCTGGAGTAAGATCGCCGGCCACCGGAGGCCTGCGGGCGGCGCGCGACGCACCCCCGGGGCCGCCTTCGCAGCACAAGGGAGTCGCACGATGACACGTTCCCAGGAGCTCTACGCGGCCGCCCGGCGGCACATCCCCGGCGGGGTCAACTCGCCGGTGCGCGCCTTCCGCGCGGTCGGCGGCGAGCCGATCTTCATCCGCAGCGCCGAGGGCGCCTGGCTGACCGACGAGGACGGGCGGCGCTACATCGACTACGTCGGCTCCTGGGGACCGATGATCGTCGGCCACGCCCACCCCGAGGTGATCGCGGCGGTGCGCGAGGCGGCCGGGCGCGGGCTCGGCTACGGGGCCCCGACCGCCGCCGAGACCGAGATGGCCGAGCTGATCTGCGAGCTGGTCCCCTCGATCGAGAAGGTGCGGATGGTCAACTCCGGGACCGAGGCGACGATGTCGGCGATCCGCCTGGCCCGCGGCTTCACCGGGCGCGACAAGGTGATCAAGTTCGAGGGCTGCTACCACGGCCACGTCGACTCGCTGCTGGTCAAGGCCGGCTCCGGGGCGCTGACCCTCGGGGTGCCGACCTCCCCCGGAGTGCCCGCCGGGCTGGCCGCCGACACCCTGACGCTGGCCTACAATGACGCCGCGCAGGTTCGCGAGGCCTTCGCCCGCCACGGTGCCGAGATCGCGGCGGTGATCGTCGAGCCGGTGGCCGGCAACATGAGCTGCGTGCCCCCGCGCCCCGGCTTCCTCGAGACCCTGCGCGAGTGCTGCGACGCCCACGGCGCGCTGCTCATCCTCGACGAGGTGATGACCGGCTTCCGGGTCGCGCTCGGCGGCGCCCAGGCCCTCTACGGGGTGCGTCCCGATCTGACCACGCTCGGCAAGGTGATCGGCGGCGGGATGCCGGTCGGGGCCTTCGGCGGGCGCGCCGAGATCATGGACCGGCTCGCCCCCGACGGCCCCGTCTACCAGGCCGGGACCCTCTCCGGGAACCCGGTGGCGATGGCCGCCGGGCTCGCCACCCTGCGCCTGGTCCGCGAGCCCGGCTTCCACGAGCGCCTCGCGGCGACCGCCGAGCGGCTCACCGAGGGGCTGCGCGAGCGGGCCCGGGCGGCCGGCGTGGCGCTCACCTGCAACCGCGTCGGGGCGATGTTCGGGCTGTTCTTCACCGCCGCGGCCGAGGTCACCTGCTTCGCCGAGGTGATGGCCTGCGATGCCGAGCGCTTCGCGCGCTTCTTCCGCGGCATGCTCGAGCGCGGCGTCTACCTGGCCCCGTCGGCGTTCGAGACCGGTTTCGTGTCCTCCGCCCACGGTGAGGCCGAGATCGAGGCCACCCTGGAGGCCGCCGCCGAGGTCTTCGCCGCCCTGTAGCCGATCCCGGCGCGGGCGCCGCGCGCCCTCCGCCACGAGAGTGCCGAAGCCATGACCTACCGCACCGAAGACCTGCGCATCCGCGCCATCGAGCCGGTGATCACCCCCGAGGCGCTGCACGCCGAGTTCCCCTTGAGCGCCGCGGCCGCGCGCACCGTGCACGAGACCCGCTCGGCCATCGAGGCGGTGCTCGCCGGGCGCGACGACCGCCTGGTGGTGGTGATCGGTCCGTGCTCGGTGCACGACCCGGTCGCCGCGCGCGACTACGGGGAGCGGCTGCTGGCGCTGCGCCGGCGCCTGGCCGGCGAGCTCGAGGTGGTGATGCGGGTCTACTTCGAGAAGCCGCGCACCACGGTCGGCTGGAAGGGCCTGATCAACGACCCGGATCTCGATGGCAGCTTCAACATCAACAAGGGCCTGCGCCTGGCCCGCGAGCTGCTCCTGGCGCTCAACGAGCAGGGCCTGCCGGCCGGCACCGAGTACCTCGACATCATCACCCCCCAGTACTTCACCGACCTGGTGAGCTGGGGGGCGATCGGGGCGCGCACCACCGAGAGCCAGGTCCACCGCGAGCTCGCCTCGGGGCTGTCCTGCCCGGTGGGTTTCAAGAACGGCACCGACGGCAACCTCCAGATCGCGGTCGACGCGGTGCGCGCGGCGATGCACCCGCACTGCTTCCTGTCGATGACCATGGCCGCCCAGTCGGCGATCTTCCGCACCAGCGGCAACCAGGCCTGCCACCTGATCCTGCGCGGCGGGCGCGAGCCGAACTACGACCCGGCGAGCATCGCCGCGGCCGCCGCCCGGCTGCGCGAGGCGGGGCTCGCCGAGCGGGTGATGGTCGACTGCTCGCACGCCAACAGCGGCAAGCGCCCGGAGCGCCAGCGCACGGTCTGCGCCGAGATCGCCGCCCAGCTCCGGGCCGGCGAGCAGCGCATCCTCGGGGTGATGATCGAGAGCCACCTCGAGGCCGGGCGCCAGGACGTCGTCCCCGGGCGCGCGCTCGTCTACGGGCAGAGCATCACCGATGCCTGCATCGGCTGGGAGGAGAGCGTGGCGATGCTCGAGGAGCTCGCCGCGGCGGTGCGGGCGCGGCGCGCCTAGCCC
>CAZRGU010000069.1:0-14351 GCA_964599705.1 uncultured Ectothiorhodospiraceae bacterium
GGCCGCCGTGCGCGGGCTACGGCGGATGACGGCGAGCGCGCCGGCTTGCCGGATCGGTCTCCGGAACCGCGTCGAAAAAGTCGACCACGCCGCTCTCCAGCGAGTACTCGGCACCCACGACCAGGAGTCGATCGGCCTGGACCAGGCGCTCGAGGATCGGCGAGCCGCGGCGCAGGGCGCTCACCGAGGCGCGGATGTTGGCTCGTACGGCCTGGCGCATCAGGGCATCCGGGTCGTGGCGCAGGGCGGTGGTGGCCAGCAACGGCTCCACGGATGGGCGGATGCGCTCGACGATCGAGCCGAGATTCGGCGACAGCTCTCCCGGCGGGCGCTCGAGCGCTTCCAGGGTGGCCAGCACGGCCCCACACATGGAGTGCCCCAGCACCACCACCAGGCCGGTCCCGAAGCGCTCGGCGGCAAGCTCGATGCTGCCGAGCTGGGAGGGAGCGGCGACGTTGCCGGCCACGCGGACGACGAACAGGTCGCCCAGGCCCTGGTCGAAGAGGATCTCCACCGGCACCCGCGAGTCGGCGCAGCCGAGGACGATGGCGAACGGCGCCTGGCCGGCCAGCAGCTCGCGGCGCCGGGCAGGGCTGGCGGCTGCGCCGCGGTCGCGCGCGTCCGACGCGAAGCGGCGATTCCCCGCGCGGAGACGTTCCAGTGCTTCTCGCGCTCCGATCACGGTCGTCTCGTCGGCCACCGGCGAGCCCGCATCGCCCACCCGCGCGCGGCGCTGGGCACCGATCCGCCCGCCCTCACGGGACCCGCTCCCGGCGGCCGGCGCGACGCCGGGCGGGTCGTGCGCGCGGGCCGGGGCGGGGATCGGGGTCGAGGACATCGCGGGCACCTCCCGGGCGGCAGGGGCGGTTGCCCCCGGGCCGGCGCCCCGTTACCGGAAACGTAGCCGAAGGGGGCTCCCGGGTAAAGGCGCTCAGCCCGGGCGCTGGGCGGTGCGGTGGCGGGCCCGGGCGGCGAGGTGCTCGCGGGCCCGGGCCGGGTCGCCGCCGGCCGCGAGCCAGGCGGCGAGCACTCCGCTGACCCGCGCGGTGGCGAGGCTCGCCCCCCCGGCGAGCGGGGCCGCGCCGGCGGCGCGGGCCGGGCGCGGGCAGGCCCCGAAGTCGGCCTGCGCCGAGGGGGCCAGCGAGAGCTCGCCGGGGGCGCAGCGGGCATCGCCGGTCACCGCGATCACCCCCGGGTAGGCGGCCGGGTAGACCGGCGGGCCGTGGGCCGGGGCGGCGGCGACCAGCAGGCAGCCGGCGCTGCCGGCCCGCGTGCAGGCCTCGGCGAGCGCGGCGCGATCGCGGCGCAGGCCGAGGCTGAGGTTGACCAGCGCCACCTCGAGCCCGAGGAGCCAGTCGAGGCCGGCGGCGACCGCGCGGGCCGGGGTCGGGCGGCCGGCGGCGAGCACCTCGGCCGAGCAGACCTCGATGCCCGGTGCGGCCGCGCGGATCAGGGCCAGGACCTCGGCGGCGTGGCTGGCACGCCCGGGCTCGCCCGAGGAGGGGGCGGCGAGGAAGCTCCGCGCCGCGACGCAGCCCGGGGTGCCGGCCGGCAGGGCGCCGTCGAGCAGGCCGATGCGCAGCGCCGTCACGCCCCGCCCTCCCGCGGCCCGGAGGAGGCGAGCGGGCGCAGCCGGCCGCCGGCCAGCTCGACGGTCCGCTCGGCGCCGGCCACGGTCGCCGCGCGGTGGCTGATCACGACCCTCGTGCGCCCGGCGAAGAGCGCGTCGATGGCCGCCGCGACCCGCGCCTCGGTGGCCCGGTCGAGCGCCGAGGTGGCCTCGTCGAGGACCAGCACCACCGGGTCCTGGAGCAGGGCGCGGGCGATCGCCAGGCGCTGGCGCTGGCCGCCCGAGAGCGCCATCCCGCGGCTGCCGATCTCGGTCTCGTAGCCGCGCGGCAGGGCGGCGACGAAGGGGTCGACCTGGGCGCGGCGGGCCGCCTCGAGGACCGCCTCGCGGGAGGCTGCCGGGGCGCAGTAGCGCAGGTTCTCGAGCACCGTGCCGGGGAAGAGCACGGTGTCCTGGGCGACCACCGCGACGCGGCGGCGCAGCTCACCGAGGTCGAGCTCGCGCAGATCGACCCCGTCGAGCAGGATGCGCCCGGCCTCGGGGTCGAAGTGGCGCTGGAGCAGGTCGATCAGGGTGCTCTTGCCGGCCCCCGAGACCCCGACGATGGCCAGCTTGGCGCCGGCCGGCACCCGCAGGCTGGCCTCGCGCAGCACCGCGCGCTCCTCGCCCGGATAGCGGAAGGTGACCGCCTCGAGGCGGATCTCGCCGCGCCCGGCCAGCGCCCGGGGGCGCGCGGGCGGGGTGACTGCGGGCTCGAGCGCGGTCAGCTCGAGGACCCGGACGAGGCTCACCCGGGCCCGTTGCAGGCCGGCGTAGAGCCCGAGCAGGGTCTGGGCCGGGCCGGTGGCCCGCGCCAGGTAGGCGCTGAAGGCGATCAGCGTGCCGAGGCTCAGGCGCCCCTCGATGACCTCGCGCCCGCCGGCCACGAAGACCAGCGCGGTGCCGATGCCGAGCAGCACGCCGGGCACGCTGCTCGCCGCGTAGCCGACCATCTGGGTGCGCAGGAGCTGATCGCGGAAACGCGCGTGCAGCCCCGCCAGGCGCTCGGCCTCGCGCCGCTCGGCGGCCACCGACTGGATGAACTTGATCGCGGCCAGGCGCGAGAAGAAGAACTCGGTGACCTCGCCGGTGCGCTCGCGCAGCGCCCGGGTGGTCGCCTCGAGGGGCGCGCGCAGGGCGCGCACGAAGAGCACCACCGCGGGCAGCACCAGCGCGGCGAGCAGGGTCAGGCGCCAGCTCAGGGCGAGCATCAGGGCGAGCGCCCCGGCCAGCGCCAGGGTGCCGTTGACCAGGGCGAGCAGCCCGTCGACGGCGAAGCGCTGGAGCGCGGCCAGGTCGCCGTCCAGGCGGGTGAGCAGGTCGCCACCGCGGGCCCGCGCGTGGAAGGCCGGGGAGAGGCGCTCGAGGTGGGCGAACAAGGCCTCGCGAAGGGCGAGCAGGATGCGCGCCGAGGCCGCGGTGTAGTGCCAGCGGTTGAGCGCCCCGAGCCCGGCCGAGGCCACCCCGAGGGCGACCATCGCGGCGCTCAGCCAGGCGACCACCGTGAAGCGCCCGGCGAGCAGCCCGTCGTCGATCAGGTAGCGGGTGAGATAGGGCTGGGCGAGCCCCAGGGCGGTGCTGGTCAGGGCCAGCCCGAGCACCACGGCCAGCCGCGCGCGCTCGGGGCGCACGAAGCCGGCCAGCCAGCGCGCGCCGGCGGCCGGGTCGCGCGGCAACGGCCCGCCCGGCCCGCCGGCCGGCGCGGGCTCAGGGCCGGTGGGGGGGGCGTGCGCCGTCGCCGGGGCGTCCGCGCTCGGCGCCTGGCTCGCTCACCGGCGCCCTCAGCGCCGGATCAGGCGCAGCGCCGCGATCCCCTGATCGGCGCCACCCGGCATCTTGATGGTGCCGACCCGCTCGAGGGTGTCGGTGCGGTACACGGCGATGTCGTCCATGGTTCCGCCGACGTAGATCTCGGAGCCGTCGCTGGCGACGTTGACGTCGTAGTAGGTGTGATCGAGCGCGATGCGCTGGACGATCTTCGACTGCTCGCGGTCGATCTTGGTCAGCGTGGTGTAGACCATGTAGGCCTCGTTGCGCCGCACCGGGTTGATCACCGAGGAGAAGATGATCACCGAGGTGTTCTCGAAGTCGCTCATCCGGAACTCGCCGGTGGCCAGATCGAGGGTCAGCAGCCCGGTCTTGTAGGCGGCCGGGTCCTCGGGGCTCTTGTCGGTGCGCACCGCGTAGTAGGGGGTGGAGAAGACCTGGGCGGCCTCCCACTGCGGCCACACGTCGAGCACGTCGGGCTCGCTGTAGTTGGGTCGCCCCCAGTTGCGCACCTTGTGGGTGCCGATCACCTTGCCGGTCTTGGGGTCGAAGATGGTGATGTCCCAGCCGAGCGCGTAGAGCTTGCTGCCGTCGGCCGAGAAGAACAGCAGCACCGTGCGCCGCGGGGCCGGGAAGGTGCGCACCGGCTTGGCGCCGATGCCGTCGGCGGTCCGGTAGACGGCGATGTAGGTGTCCTCGACCTGGTACTCGCCGGGCAGCAGCCGCACCGGGGACTGGAACACGAAGAGCTCCTTGCCGTCCTTGCTGATGTCGACCGCGAACATGTTCTTGACCCGCCGCTCGGGGGTCGAGAAGTCGGCCCGGAAGACCTGCTTGCCGGTGTCGAGATCGATCCCGGAGATGCTCTCCCAGCGATTGACCACCGCATAGACGACCTTGCCGTCGGGGGCGGGCACGATCGCGATCTGCCCGGGAGCGGCCTCGGGAATGGTGTAGACGCGCTCGACCTTGCGGGCGGCCGGATCGATCAGCACCAGCTTGTCGGGCTTGACCCCCGTGACCAGGTAGTCCTTGGCCGCGGCCAGCGGCGCGGCGACGGCGAGCAGCGCGGCGAGCGCCAGGGTCTCGAGCTTGGGCTTGTTGTCGGGCATGGCGTTACCTCCCCCCGCGGCGGCGCGGCTCAGCTATCGTCCCCGGGTGGGAACACCGACTGGAGCTTGCGCCAGTCGCGCTGGGCCGACTCGGCGCCCTCGTTCCAGTCCGGGTAGGTGTTGAGGGTGTCGGGGACCTGGGCCGGCCACCAGCACGGGTCGGCGCAGCCGTACAGGTCGGCCTCCATCGGCTGGCACAGCGCCGCGACCCCGCCGAACGGATCGACCTCCCAGCCCGGGTCGAAGGTGGTGCTGCAGCCGGCCACGATCTGCATCGCGTAGACCTCCTCGAGCTCGCCGGCATCGACCGCGCGCGCGACGCGCTCGGCCCTGCGGTTGATGGACTTGAGGTGCTTCATCTCAGCCAGCCCTCCGTGGTGTCAGGTGGCGCGCGAAGAATGCCGGGTTGACCGCGCGGATGCGGGCGTAGATCCCGATCCCGAAGTCGACCCACTCGCGCATCAGGTTGCAGTAGTGGTAGGTCGGGCTCAGCGGGTCGCTGAAACGGGCGTAGGACTCGTGGTAGCAGCCGCCGGCGCACAGGTTGCGGATCCGGCAGCGCTCGCACGGCGTGCCCTCGCGGCGCGCCGCGGCGGCCAGGAACTCGCCGAGGCGCTCCTTGTCGATGCCCCGCTCGACGTCGCCGTAGGCCGGCTGGGCCGAGCCGCTGAAGCGGTGGCACAGGTGCAGCCGCCCGCGCGGGTCGAGCGCCAGCATCCCGATCCCGGCCCCGCAGGGCAGGGTCTTGCGGGTCCCCTCGTGGAGATCGGTGAGGAGCTGGTGCAGGTTCGCGAAGCCGTTGCTGCGCCCCTCGAGGGCGGCGGCCAGGTAGTCCTCGCCGAGCGCCTTGAAGCCTTCGAAGATCGCCTCGAGCTCGGCGCCGTCGAGGTTGAAGCGGGCCTCGGGGGCGGCGGTGACCGGGGCGAAGCCGGCCTCGTGGAAGCCGAGCTCGCCGACCAGGTGGCGGTGGATGGCGACGACATCGGTGTAGCCGGCGGTCAGCGTCACCCGGGCCCCGATCGGGCGGGCGCGGTAGCGCTCGAGGAGCAGCCGGACCTTGCGGGCGGCCGCCTGGTAGCTGCCCTGCCCGCCGACGGTCAGCCGGTGGCGATCGTGGACCGCCCGGGGGCCGTCCATGCTCACCGCGATCCCGAAGCGGTGGGCATCGAGGTAGTCGATGATCGCCTCGTCGAGCAGCGTCGCGTTGGTGGTCAGCGAGAAGTCGACCTCCTTGGCGAGCTCGGCGCAGCGCCGCTCGGTGTAGTCGACCACCGCGCGGATCAGCTCCATCGCGGTCAGCGGCTCGCCGCCGAAGAAGGCGACGTTGATCCGCTCGCGGCTGTGGCCCTCGGCGAGCAGCAGCTCGATGCCCTGGATGGCGGTGTCGAGGGCGAGTCGCTCGCCGGCTGCCGGGACCGCCAGGTCCTCCTTGTAGCAGTACGTGCAGCTCAGGTTGCAGCCGGTGTTGACGTTGAGCACCAGGGTGCTGAGCGGGTACTCGCGGACCTCGAGAGGCGGGGCCGGACGCGGCGGGCGGGGCTCGGCGCCGAGGACCTCGAGGTCGATGAGCTCCTGGAGCGCCTCGACGACCTCGTCGGGCGCGAAGCGCCCGTCGAGGCGCTCGCGGACGTCCTCGGCGGTGACCGCCGGGCGCTCGGCGAACAGCTCGAGCAGGGCGCTGCTCACCGGGTCGAGGTCGAACAGCGCGCTGCTCGGCACGTGGAGCAGCACGCGGCGGTCGCCGACCCGCACCTCGTGGGCGACGCTGCGGTTGAGCTGCAGGGCGCCCATCAGCGGATCGGCGGGTCGACCCAGCGCTGCACGGTGACGATCAGGCGGCCCTTGCCGGTGACCGCCCGGCCGCCGTCATCGACGGTGGCCCGCACCTCGAGGTCGCCGGCGTTGTTGGTGTGGTAGCGCCGTGCCGGGTTGGGCCCGGCCGAGGCCGGCACGAACAGCCCGCCGGGGCGCATCGTGCCGGCGAAGCGCGAGTCGGCCATCGCCGCGGCCGCCTCGCCGTTGTCGGCCACCGACCAGCTCGCCGGCATCGCCCCGATGCGCACGTCGTCGTCGGTTCCCGGCTTGCCGTCCGGACCGTCGAGGTAGGCCACCGCGTCGAACTGCGCCGGCACCGGGGCGATCGGCCCCTCGGGGTTGCCGACCCGGGCCATGCCGTAGGCCGGCTCGACCCGCACCGAGTCGATCCGCGCGTAGACGGTGAGCAGGCCGCCGGCGGCGGCCTCGCCGACCCGCACGGTGCGCGCGCCGGGGGCCGCACCGGGCTCGGCGCGAGCCTCGACGATCACCGTCTGCGGGCCGCGCTCGACGGTGCGCACCACGCTCACCCCGGCTCCGAGGTCGACCTCGCCGCCGAGCCCGACCCCGTGCAGGGCCAGGGTGGCGCTCTGCCCGGCGCGCAGGTAGGGCGGCTCGACGGCGAGCAGCGCCGCCCCGGCGTCGACCCGGCGGGCCTCGAGGTCGCCGCCCAGCGAGTCGTTGCCGATCAGGTACCAGCGCCCGGAGAGGGTCCGCGCCTCGCGGTCGACGGCGAGCACCTGGCGCACCCGCTCCTCGCCGAGCTTGAGCTGGGCGCGCCACTCGTAGCCGGTGTAGAGCACCGCCTGGCCGCGACCGCCGACGCTCTTCCCGTCCGCGTAGCGGATCTCCATGGTGATCGCGTAGCGGTCATCGCCCTTGGCCTCGGCCTCGAGCACGCCCTGGTAGTCGCCGGCCCCGGGGCGGTGCCCGACCACCCGCCAGGTGCCCGACAGGTCCGGGTGGGGGCGGTCCTTCCAGGCCTGCCACTCCGGGGTCGTGAACGGGTAGAGCTCGGCGAGCTTCTTCGGGACCTGGGTCGAGGCGATCTCCCACCAGTTCCGATCCCGGCCCAGGGCCTGGTACTCGGCGGTCGGGTACTGGCCGAGGTGGAAGTGGGCGAGCTTGAGCCACTCCTCGGCGTCGCGCCGCTGCAGGCCGATGCGCGCATAGGAGTGGCAGCGCGCGCACATCACGTTGAGCTCCTCGTCGGGCGGCGACTCGATGGCGTCGGGCCGGCGCTCGAGGATGTAGCGGAACGGCGCGGCCTCCTCGGGGGCCAGCCCCTGGCTGTCGGCCAGGTACTTGACCAGGGCGCGGCGCTCCTCGCCCGGGACCTTGACCCCGTGGGTGATCCCCATGCGCCGGATGATCATGTCCCAGCCCTCGGGCGTCATGCGCATCCGGCTCACCCGGCTCAGCGAGCCGTCGGGCAGGCGCTCGTGGCAGGCCGCGCAGCGGGCGTTGAGCACCGCGCGGGCCTCGGCGGCACGCGCGGGCACGGTGGCGAGCTGGGCAGCGGCGGCAAGCAGCAGGACCGCTCCGGCCACGCCCAGACGGATCCGGTGATCGGACATCGGTAACCCCCTTCGGCCTCGCGGCTCCCCGCAGCAGGGGGGCCGCGTCTGCGTTCTTGCTTTGATGCGACGGGCGTTGTCACGCCTTCTTGTCCAGGAAGTCTGGTCGCCCTCACGGGGCGTGTCAAATTGGACGGCGTCCAGCCCGCGGCGCCGTGGCGCCGGTCACTCCCCGCGCACCTCCGGGTAGTAGCACAGGCAGCCCTCGGCGCACAGATCGGGGCGTCGGCGCAGGGCGCGCGCGCAGGCCTGGGTGCCCGCCTCCTCGCCCGACTCGTGCCACCGGTCGAGCACCGCGCGGACCATCTCGACGCTCTTCACCTTGCGCTCGGCGCTGGCCTCGCGCCCGGCGATCTTGACAGCGGCGACCCCGGCACGGGCCAGCGCCGGGATCGCGCACAGCCCGCATGGACCCCACGGGTAGCCCTCCTCGGTGACCGTGAAGCCGCAGCTCGTCTGCCCCCAGACCCAGCGCCGGTAGTCGCGCTCGTTGCCCTCGAGCAGCGCCTGCTCGTCACCGTCGAGCGCCGCCCCGTCGGCGTGACGGTACCCGGAGCGGTAGCGGTCGAGGCAGATCGGGCCGCCGAGCGCCCCGGGCAGGTGGATGGTGTGACAGACCCCTTCCTCGTAGATGCAGCCGTCGTTGAGCACGAAGGCCTCGAGCTCGAGCCCGGGGCAGGCGGCGGCCATCGCCGCGACCTCGGCCAGGGTCACCTGGCGGGGCAGGATCACCCGCCGCGCCCCGAGCCCGGCCCAGAAGGCGAGCGCGGCGCGGTTGTGGCACGAGGCCACCGAGCTGACCTGGACCTCGAGGCCGGTGGCGGCCTCGCCGAGCGCGGCGACCAGGGCCGGGTCCGAGGCGATCACCGCGCTGCCCCCGAGGGCGGCGAACTCGGCGGCCAGCGCCACCAGCCGCTCGACCTGCTCGCCCGAGTAGTGCTGGGCGTTGAGCGCCAGCGAGATCCGCACCTCCAGCCGCGCCGCGATCTCGACCACCCGGCCGAGGTCGGCGTAGTCGGGCAGGTTGGCGAACGGGCGCCGGCCGACCGCGCCGCTGCCGAAGCGCTCGATCCAGTCGGGCGGCACGGCGCTGCAGTACAGCTCTCCGGCCCCGGCCGAGGCCAGCGCCGTGGTCTCCTCGAGGCGGCTAAGCGGTGCGACGATCCTCATTCCAGTCTCCGGCGATCACCAGCCGGGCGACGTCGCCGTGGCCGAGCGCGGCGGCCAGGGTGCGGGTCATCTCGGCGCCGTGGCGGTACAGCACGGTGTTGCCGCGGCGCAGCGTCGGCAGGTCGTGCTCGGCGCCGCGATCGAGGCGCTCGACGTAGCGCAGGCACTCCTTGCGGCAGCGATGCCCGGGCGCGAAGCGCTCCGCGGCGGGCAGGCGCAGGCAGCCGATCTTGCAGATCCGGGCGCGGGTCGCGTACCCGAACGGGGCGTGCACGGCCAGCGGCAGGCCGCGGCCGCGCAGGTCGTCGAGGCGCGCGAAGGGGGGCACGTCGACCTCGAGACGGGCGACCCCGAGGCGCTCGAGGAGGGCCAGGAACGGCGCCGAGTGGACCCCGTGCGGGGTGAGCCGGGTCCAGGCCGCCGAAGGCAGGCGCGGGTCCTTGACCATCTTGCAGAGCTGGCGCCCGGCGGCCGGCACCAGGGCCGGAAACTCGTCGCGCAGCACGCCGAGCACTCCCCAGTCGTTGGCCACCACCTCGCTGCCCGCGGGCAGCCGGGCGAGCAGCGCCCGCACCCGGCGCAGCCCCCGGTCGCTGACCATCGGGGTGAGCAGGCACAGCGCCAGGCCGGCGGCCTCGGCGGTGGCGAGCGCCGCGCCGAGCGCCCGGGGCCCCGGGATCAGGTGCTCGCAGAACTCGCTGCCGTAGTGCAGTGCCTCGACGCGGCTCCCCGGGGCCAGCAGCCCGGGGGCGAGCGGGCGCTGGCCGAGGGCCCGAAGGCACTCACCGAGCGCCGGCTGCGGGCCGCGCCGGGCGAGCAGGCGAAGCGAGCGCTCCTCACTGAGGCTCAACGCCACTCGCGGCCGGCCGCCCCCGCTCATCGGCCACCCTCCTCGCCGGTCCCCTGCCGGGGATCATCATAGCCCGTGGCCGGTCGCGCCGCCCCCGCCCGCCGAGGATGCACCGCCGCGCCGCCTTCGCTATCCTTGCCGGGCCCGTGCCCTGCGTGGCCGGCGGGGACCGGCGCTCGGGGGCGCGGAACGGTTCCCCAGACACCGCCTTCAAGAACGAACCAGGAGGAGCGATCCAATGAGACGTCTGTCTACCTACTTGGCCGCCACCGTGCTCGGCGCCGGACTGGCCGCGGCGGCCGGACCGGCCAGTGCCGCCGGCACCCAGTTCATCTCGATCGGTACCGGCGGCGTCACCGGGGTCTACTACCCGACCGGCGGGGCGATCTGCCGGCTGGTCAACCGGATGCGCAAGGAGACCGGGATCCGCTGCTCGGCGGAGTCGACCGGTGGCTCGATCTACAACATCAACACCATCCGTGCCGGCGAGCTGGAGTTCGGCGTGGCCCAGTCCGACTGGCAGTACCACGCCTACCACGGGACCTCGAAGTTCAAGGACCAGGGCCCGTTCAAGAAGCTGCGCGCGGTCTTCTCGGTGCACCCGGAGCCGGTGACGATCATTGCCCGCGACGACTCGGGCATCAAGAACATCACCGATCTCAAGGGCAAGCGGCTCAACATCGGCAACGTCGGCTCGGGCACCCGCGGCACCTGGGAGGTGATCGAGGAGGCGCTCGGCTGGAAGCGCAGCGATCTGCGGCTGGCCGCCGAGCTGAAGTCGGCAGAGACCGGCCAGGCCCTGTGCGACAACAAGATCGACGCCTACTTCTGGCTGGTCGGGCACCCCTCGGCGCTGACCCAGGAGACCCTGGCCACCTGCCCGAGCCACCTGGTCAACGCCACCGGTCCGGCGATCGACAAGCTGGTCGCGGAGAACTCCTACTACCGCAAGGCGGTCATCCCGGCCGGCATGTACAACAACAAGGAGGACATCCAGACCTTCGGCGTCGGCGCCACCTTCGTGACCAGTGCCGATGTCTCCGAGAAGGTCGTCTACACCGTGGTCAAGGCGGTGTTCGACAACTTCGACCAGTTCAAGAAGCTCCACCCGGCGTTCGCGAACCTCAAGGAGAGCGAGATGATCCGCGACTCGCTCTCCGCGCCGCTGCACCGGGGCGCGATCAAGTACTACAAGGAGCGCGGCTGGATGTAGCCCGGCCGGCCGGCGCGGGGGCGAGTCGTCTCGCCCCCGCGCCGTGTCCTGCGTGAGCCCGCCCGCTTGCAGAGGCAGGCCGCACGCCCACCCCCGGGGAAGAAGCAGCGTTGGCAGACAAGCAGCTCACTGCGGCCGACGTCGACGAGCTGGTCGCCCAGGTCGACACCGGGGCGCGCAACCCGCGCGGCTGGCAGGGCCGCCTGATCGTCGCCACCGCCTTCGCCTGGGCCCTGTTCCAGCTCTACGTCGCCTCCAACTTCCCCTTCTGGCTGAGCGACGTGCTCGGCGTCAACGTCACCGTCAACACCGACGTGGCGCGCTTTCTCCATCTCGCCTTCGCGCTGTTTCTCGCCGCGCTCGCCTACCCGCTGTTCCGCGGCAGCCCGCGCGACCACATCCCCTGGTACGACTGGATCCTCGCCGTGCTCGGCGCCGGGGCCTGCCTCTACGTGCTGGTGATGCGCGACTACATCGCGGTGCGTGCCGGGCTGACCACGACCAGCGACATGATCGCCGCGGGCATCGGCCTGGTGGTGCTCGGGATCGGCGTCTACCGGGCGCTGGGCCTGCCGCTGGTGATCGTGGCCAGCGTGTTCATCGGCTACGTCTTCTTCGGCCATGCCGAGTGGCTGCCCGAGGCGATCCGCTGGAAGGGCGCCTCGTTCGGCAAGGCGATGTGGCACTACTGGATCCAGACCGAGGGCGTGTTCGGGGTGGCTCTCGGCGTGTCGGCCTCGATGATCTTCCTGTTCGTGCTGTTCGGCTCGATCCTCGAGAAGGCCGGGGCCGGCAACTACTTCATCAAGGTCGCCTTCGCCCTGCTCGGGCACTTCCGCGGCGGCCCGGCCAAGGCCGCGGTGGTCGCCTCGGCGCTGAGCGGCATCTACTCGGGCTCCTCGATCGCCAACGTGGTGACCACCGGGACCTTCACCATCCCGCTGATGAAGCGCACCGGCTTCACCGCCGAGAAGGCCGGCGCCGTCGAGGTCGCCTCCTCGACCAACGGCCAGCTCACCCCGCCGGTGATGGGCGCGGCGGCCTTCCTGATCTCGGAGTTCACCGGGGTCAGCTACCACGACATCATCCGCCACGCGGCGCTGCCGGCCTTCGCCTCCTACATCGCGCTGGTCTACATCGTCCACCTCGAGGCCCTCAAGCTCGGTCTCGAGGGGCTCAAGCGCCCGCCCTCGCACCTGACCTTCGCGGCCAAGCTGGCCGGCTTCCTCGGCGGCTTCGCCGGGCTGGCGCTGCTCGCCGGCGGGGTCTACTACGGGCTCGGCTGGATCAAGAGCGCCGCCCCGGGGCTCGCCTTCACCGTGGTGGCGATCATCGTCGCGGCCCTCTACCTGCTGCTGCTCGCCTACGCCGCGCGCTTCCCGGACCTCGAGATCGACGATCCGCGCTCGCCGATGACCGAGCTGCCGCGGGCCGGCGAGACCGCGGTCACCGGCCTGTACTTCATCCTGCCGATCGTGATCCTCATCTGGGCGATCATGGTCGAGCGCCTGTCACCGGCGCTGTCGGCCTTCTGGGCCGCGCTGGTGATGATCACCATCGCCCTGACCCAGCATCCGCTCAAGGCGCTGTTCCGCGGCACCGGCAACTTCGCCGCCGAGTTCCGGCGCGGTGCGCGCGAGTGCTTCGACGGGATGATCGCCGGCTCGCGCAACATGATCAGCATCGGCGTGGCGACCGGCGCGGCCGGGATCATCGTCGGCACCATCTCGCTGACCGGCGCCCACCAGGTGGTCGGCGAGTTCGTCGAGTTCCTCTCCGGGGGCAGCCTGATCGTGATGCTGCTGCTGGTCGCGGTGATGAGCCTGATCCTCGGCATGGGGCTGCCGACGACGGCCAACTACATCGTGGTCTCCTCGCTGATGGCCCCGGTGATCGTCGCCCTCGGGGCCAAGAACGGGCTGATCGTGCCGCTGGTCGCGGTCCACATGTTCGTCTTCTACTTCGGGATCCTCGCCGACGACACCCCGCCGGTCGGGGTGGCGGCCTTCGCGGCGGCGGCGATCTCGGGCGGGGACGCGATCCGCACCGGAATCCAGGGCTTCGCCTACGACATCCGCACCGCGGTGCTGCCGTTCATGTTCCTGTTCAACACCGAGCTGCTCCTGATCAACGTCACGCCGCTCAAGGCGCTGTTCGTGTTCATCGCCGCGGTCACCGCGATGCTGCTCTTCGCCGCCGCCACCCAGCGCTACTTCGTCACCCGCAGCCGGCTCTGGGAGTCGGCGGTGCTGCTGCTCTGCGCCTTCACCCTGGTGCGCCCCGGCTACTGGCTGGACCGCGTCTCGCCGCCCTTCGAGATCCGCGCCGGGGCCGAGATCGGGGCCATCGCCGCGGCCCGCCCGGCCGGCGACGAGCTGCGCATCCTGGTCACCGGCCCCGACTTCCGCCGCCCCGACGAGACCGACCAGATTCACCTGGTGGTCCCGCTCGGCGAGCCCGGCGATGGGCTGGCGCGGCTCGAGCGCGCCGGGCTGCCGGTGCTCGTCGAGGACGGAGTGGCCAAGCTCGAGGAGCCCTTCCCCGGCTCGGCCTACGAGTACCTCGGCCGCCAGCTCGACTTCTACTCCGATGCGCCGGTGGTGATCGCCGAGATCGCGCTGCCGCGCAGCCGCATCGCCAAGGAGATCTTCTACATTCCGGCGGTGCTGCTGATCGGGCTGGTGATCCTCGTGCAGCGCCGCCGGCGCCGCGCCTTGGCGCTGGCCCCGGTCACCGCCTGAGCCCCCCGAGAGCGGATCGCCGATGTTTCGCCGCATCCTGGTCGCCATCGACATCGAGCACGAGCGCTCCTGGGCGCGGGCGCTGCCCGAGGGAGCGCATCTCGCCGGCTGCCACGGCGCCGAGCTCCACGTGGTCCACGTGGTGCCGCCCTACGAGTCCTCGCTGGTCGGCAGCTTCTTTCCCGAGGATCACGAGCGGCGGGTCATCGAGGAGGCCAAGCGGGTGCTCGCGCGGATCGCCTCGGAGGCCGATCTCGGCGGGGTCGAGCCGCACCTGCACGTCGCCCACGGCAGCGTCTACGAGGAGATCCTGCGCGCCGCCGACACCCTCGGAGCCGATCTCATCGTGCTCCACGCCTACCGGCCGGGACGCAAGGACTTCCTGCTCGGGCCCAACGCCGCCCGGGTGGTGCGCCACGCCTCCCAGTCGGTGCTCGTGTTCCGCGACTGAGAGTTTGTGAAAAAATCGCGCACCTACTGCGGACGCCCCTGGTCGC
>CAZRGU010000070.1:0-14337 GCA_964599705.1 uncultured Ectothiorhodospiraceae bacterium
CGTCGGGCTGGCGCCCGACCCGCGCCCGGGATTGACCGTCTGAAGGCACTGGGCGGTGCGCAAACCGGCACGTCGCCTCGGAGACAACGTCGTTGCGCAGCCTGTGGGCTCAATGCCTTGGTCTGTGTTCCATGCCGTGCGGTCGCGGCCACTCAGATTCGTGTTTCGCACTTTTCGTGGCGGAGAGGCAAAGACAGCAACGGGCGGAATCCGCGATGGTTGCAGTAGCTGCGAGCCCAGCACCACTCAGCGGCGCTGATCGAAGCGCCGCCCGACCAGGGCCGAGGCGATGTTGATCTTCTGGATGTCGATGGCACCGCCGGCGATCCCCCAGCCCCAGCCGTCGCGCAGGCGCTGCTCGATCGGGTACTCCTTGGAGTAGCCGTAGCCGCCCATGAGCTGCATCGCGCAGCCGGTGACCTCGCGCACCATCTCGTTGGCGAAGCACTTGGCGATCGAGCTCTCGGCGAGCGAGGGCAGGCCGCTCTGGGCGTTGACCACCGCCCGGTAGAGGAGCAGCCGCGCGGCGTCGAGCCTCATCTTCATCTCGGCGAGCTTGAGCTGCACGGCCTGGAACTCGACCAGCGGCTTGCCGAACTGGCGGCGCTGCTGGACGTAGTCGAGCACCTGGTCGAAGGCCGACTGGGCGATGGCGAGGCTCATCGTGGTGTTGCCGCAGCGCTCGAGATCGAAGGCCTCCATCAGCCGGCGGAAGCCGCCGGCCGGCACCACCAGGTTCTCGCGCGGGACCTCGACCTGATCGAGGTAGATGTCGGCGCTGGGGATGCCGCGAAAGCCCATCAGCCGTTCGCGGCGCCCGAAGCTGAGCCCTGGCCGATCGCCCTCGACCAGCACCGCGCCGATGCCCCGCGCGCCGGGCTCCGAGGACAGCCGGCAGTAGACCAGGTAGGCCTCGGCGTGACCGGCCCCGGAGCACCAGCGCTTGCGCCCGTCGACGACGATCCGCTCGCCCTCGATGCGCGCCCGGGTACTCAGATCGGTGAGCGCCGAGCCGGCCTCGGGCTCGGACATCGAGACCGCGACGATCATCTCGCCCGAGCAGACCCTGGGCAGGATCCGGGCCCGCAGGGCGTCGCCGGCGAAGTGGGCGATGGCCAGGGTCGGGCCGAAGCAGGACTCGAAGACCGGGAAGGCGATCGCAGGGGAGATCTTGGCGATCTCCTCGAGGACCAGCACCGCGTCGAGATGGCTCATGCCGGCCCCGCCCCAGGCCGGATCGAGATTGACCCCGAGCAGCCCGAGCTCGGCGTAGCGCCTGCGCAGCTCCGGCCCGACCGGCTCGTCGCGCTCCTCGATCCCGGCCGCCATCGGGGCCAGCTCCTCGGCCGCGAAGCGGCGCACCGTCTCCTGCAGCGCCCGCTGCTCCTCGCTCAGGGTGAAGTCCATCGTCGCCCTCCGCGCTGCTCGACCCGACCACGCGCCACCCGTTCCCCGGCGGGCGCGCGCGGCCGAGGGGGTGCCTTCTCAATATGCACCAGGGGTGGTAGGTTGTAAATGAACATGAATTTCATCCATTGAAATACCGAGGAGCGATCCCGATGCCCGACCTCCCGTCCCCCCCGGCGCGCGCCCTCGGTCACCTGCGGATCCTCGAGCTGAGCCGGGTGCTGGCCGGTCCCTGGGCGACCCAGGTGCTCGCCGACCTCGGCGCCGAGGTGGTCAAGATCGAGCGCCCGGGGCGCGGCGACGACACCCGCAGCTGGGGTCCACCGTTCCTGACCGGAGCCGACGGCGAGCCGGGCGACGCCGCCTACTACACCGCCTGCAACCGCAACAAGCGCTCGCTGGCGATCGACTTCGCGCAGCCCGAGGGAGCGGATCTCGTCCGCCGCCTGGTGCCGCGCTTCGATGTCGTGATCGAGAACTTCAAGGTCGGTTCCCTGGCCCGCTACGGGCTCGACTACCCGGCGCTGCGCGAGCTCCACCCGGGGCTGGTCTACTGCTCGATCACCGGCTTCGGCCAGGATGGGCCGTATGCCGCACGTCCCGGCTACGACTTCCTGATCCAGGCGATGGGCGGGCTGATGAGCATCACCGGGCTGCCCGACGGCGAGCCCGGCGGCGGCCCGGTCAAGGTCGGGGTGGCGATCAGCGACCTGTTCACGGGGATGTACGCGGCCGTCTCGATCCTCGCCGCGCTGGCCCACCGCGAGCGCACCGGGGAGGGGCAGCACATCGACTGCGCGCTGCTCGACTGCCAGGTGGCGATGCTCGCCAACCAGGCCGCCAACTGGCTGGTCGGGGGGCAGGTACCGCGGCGGATGGGCAACAGCCACCCCAACGTGGTGCCCTATCGGGTCTATGCGGTTCGCGACGGGCACGTGATCGTGGCGGTCGGCAACGACGAGCAGTTCCGCCGGCTGTGCGCCGCGCTCGATGCCGCCGCGCTCGCCGAGGACCCGCGCTTCGCGAGCAACGCCGGGCGGGTGCGCCACCGCGCTGCGCTCGACACGCGCCTCGCCGAGCTGCTGGCCGGCTGGGGCCGTGCCGAGCTGGTCGCGCGCCTCGAGTCCGCCGGCGTGCCCTGCGGTCCGATCAACACCGTGCCCGAGGTCTTCGCCGACCCCCAGGTGGAAGCCCGCGGGCTGGTCGTGCCGATGACCCGCGCCGACGGCACGACGCTGTCGACCGTGGCCTTCCCGGCGCGCCTCTCCGCGACCCCGGCCCGCTACCGCAGGGCGCCCCCGCCGCTCGGCGCCGACGGCGAGCAGGTGCTGGGCTCGCTGCTCGGTCTCGATGCCGAGGCGCTGGCCGGGCTGCGCGAGCGCCGGGTGATCGGGTGAGCCCGGGCGCGGCGGTGGCGCCGTAGGGCGGGGGTGCCATGCCCTCCTATCGCCCGGTGGCGGCGCTGCTCCGCGGCCTCGAGGTGCTGCGAGTGACCAGCGCGCTGCGGGACCAGGCCACGGTCGCCGAGATCCACCGCCGCACCGGGCTCGACAAGGCGACCATCGTGCGCATGCTCGAGACCCTGGCGCACGAGGGCTACGTGGTCCGCGACGAGCGCCGGCGCAGCTACCGGGTGACCGGCCGCACGCTGGCGCTGAGCGCCGGTTTCGATCGCCATCGTGCCCTCGGCGCGGCGGTCAGCCCGATCCTGGCCCGGCTGCGTGCGGTGCTCGGCTGGCCGTCCGACGTCGCGGTCCTCGATCTGGACGCGATGCTGGTGGTCGAGACCTCCCGCCAGCCCGGCACCCTGATCCTCGAGCGCCAGCCCGGCTACCGGGCACCGGTGCTCGGCACCAGCCTCGGCCTCGCCTACCTGGCCCACTGCGGCGAGGCCGAGCGCGGCGCGGTGCTCGCCCGGCTGGCCGGCGACGGGGCACCCTGGAACGAGCTGGCGCGCGAGCCACGGCTCGCCGAGCGCGCCTTCGCGCGGATCCGCCGGCGCGGCTACGCGACCATGCACCCGGCCTATCGGGAGCGCGAGTACCGGGGGCGGTTCAGCAGCATCGCGGTTCCGGTGCTCGGGGCGCAGCGGGTGCATGGGAGCGTCAACGCCCTCCATCTGGTCAGCGCGCTGCCCGAGCGCAGGGCGGCCCGGGCGCTGCTGGGCGCGCTCGAGGAGGCGGCCCGGCGGATGGCCGAGGCGATCGAGCGCCAGACCGGCTGGCCGGCACCCTCGAGCGCGGCGTCCGACGAGGAGGGGGACGCGCCGGCCTGGCCCGGCACGCGGGACGAAGGCGCATGATCCTCGGGTGGCGTTCGATTGCGGCCGGCACTCGGGGAGGGCAGGGGAGCGAATGTGGCCAACCGGCCCCGCTTTCTCATAAGCTTGCGGGATCGGGAGGAGTCAGATGAGCAACCCAGCACCCCCCACCCAGTCCGAGCGAGCCATCGCCTCCACCTCCCGTCTGCTCGGCGAGTACCTGAGGATCTCCCCGGAGGCCATCCAGGATGCCCTGACCCTGCAGGCGGCGATGCGCGAGCAGGGCAGCCCGGGGAGCGCGCGGATCGGCGAGATCCTGCTCGAGATGGAGGCGGTGAGCCTCGAGGCGCTGCTCGAGGCGATCCAGGCCCAGCGCGTCGACCGGCTGCGCGCCTGCCTGCTGTTCTCGGCCCTGGACAACTCGGCGCTCGCCGATCTCAGCGCGGTCTTCCAGGAGGTCACGGTCCCCGCGGGAGCCCAGTTCATCACCCAGGACGAGAAGGACCCCTGCCTCTACGTGCTCGCCTCGGGGCGTCTCGAGGTCTTTCGAAGCGACGAGCGCGAGGGCGAGATCCGCATCGCCGCGGTCTTCCCCGGAGAGCCGGTCGGCGAGATGGGCTACTTCTCCGACGGGATCCGCTCGGCCTCGGTGCGGGCGCGGGATCTCTCCCAGCTCCTGCGCGCCAGCTACGCCGATCTCAGCGACTGCTTCGAGACCGTTCCCGAGGTCGCGCAGGCGTTCCTCGACGTGGTGACCACCCGGCTCAAGAGGACCAACCTCCTCTACCAGGAGCGCGAGGCGCGCCGCCACCCGGTCGAGCGTGCCCTCGAGCACCTCGAGGACTACCTCGATCTGGGCAAGTCGACCGAGATGGGCGAGGGGATCGACGAGCTGATCAAGCGCCTGGTCCATACCGCGAGCCGGCTCACCGACGCCGATCGAGCCTCGCTGTTCCTGGTCGATCCGGTCACCGGCGAGCTCTGGTCGAAGGTCGCCGAGGGCGCCGAGATCAAGGAGATCCGGGTGCCGGCCGGGGTCGGTATCGTCGGCTGGGTGGTCAAGCACGGGCGGATGCTCAACATCGCCGACGCCTACGAGGACGAGCGCTTCAACCCCGAGGTCGACCGGCGCACCGGCTATCGCACCCACACCATCCTCTGTGCTCCGGTGCGCGGCACCGGCGGGAAGGTGCTCGGCGCGGTCCAGGTGATCAACAAGCAGCTCGGCGCCTTCAACGACGACGACGAGAGCCTGCTGCGCGCCTTTGCCGACCAGGTCTCGGTGGCGATCGAGAACTTCAGCGTCTACCGCGAGCTGGTGCGCGCCCACGAGCGCATGGGGCGTGCGCTGGCCGTGGCGACCACGATCTGCCGCTCGCCGGATCTCGAGCGCCTCGCCCTGGCCCTGGCCAGCCAGCTCGGCGAGCTGCTCGACTGCGCCCACGCGATCGCCTACTGGGTCGAGGAGGAGGGCGGCGAGCTGTGGACGGTGGCCGCCAGCGACGGCGAGGTCGAGGAGCTGCGCCGCCCCTGGGGGGAGGGCTTCGCCGGCTACTGCGCCGCCAACCGCGAGGTGGTCAACGTTCCCGACGCCTACGAGGACCCGCGCTTCGACCCCGAGCTCGATCGCCTTCCGGGGGACCGGGTGCGCAGCGTCATCGCCGTTCCGGTGGAGCGCTCCGACGGGCGGCTGGTCGGGGTGCTCACGGCCAGCAACAAGCTCAACGCGGTATTCGATCGCGAGGACCTCGAGCTGCTGAGGGCCGCGGCCGCCCAGCTCGCGGTGAGCGCCCTGCTGGCGTGAGGGGGCGTGAGGTTTGCGGCGGTCGTGCCGCCCGCTATAGTGGCGCGCCGCTGCGCAACCGAGCGCCAAGATGAACCGAGAGGCCGACCAGCAGCCGCCCCCCGCAGAGGTTGCCCGCGAGCTCGATCTGAAGGGGCTGAACTGCCCGCTGCCGATCCTGCGCACCAAGCTGGCGCTCGCCGAGCTTGCGCCGGGCGATGTGGTCCACGTGCTGGCCACCGACCCCCACTCGGTGGTCGACTTCAAGGCCTTCTGTGCGCGCACCGGGCACCGGCTGGTGCACTACCTGCCGGGTCCCGAGGTGTTCGAGTTCTGGGTGGAGCGCCATGGCGGTCGCTGAGCCCCGGGCCGGGATCGAGGCCGAGCTCGCCGCGCTGCACCGGCGCCGCGGGGTCAAGTGGAGCGCCCATCCGCCGGATGTCGTCGCGGCCTGGATCGCGGACATGGACCTCGAGGTCGCGGCCCCGATCCGCGAGTACATCGCCCGCGCTGCGCACAGCTCGGACCTCGGCTATCCGCCGCGGCTCGACGGCGACCCACTGCCCGAGGTCTTCTGCCAGCGGATGCTCGCTCGCTTCGGCTGGTCGCCGGACCCGGCCCGCGTCGAGCTGCTCGGCGACGTCGTCCAGGGCCTCTACATCGCCCTCGAGTGCTACGCCCGGCGCGGCGACGGGGTGCTCATCCAGACCCCGATCTATCCCCCGTTCCTGGCCGCCGCGGCCGAGACCGGACGCCGGGCGGTGACCGTCCCGCTGGTCGCCGGCGCGGGCGGCTTCGAGCTCGATGTCGACGCGACCGCCGAGGCGGCGGCACGTGCCCGGGTGCTGATGCTGTGCAATCCCCACAACCCGACCGGCCGGGTGCTGCGCCGCGCCGAGCTCGAGGCGTTGGCCGAGATCGCGCTGGCCCACGACCTGGTGGTGCTGGCCGACGAGATCCACGCCGACCTGGTCTATCGCGGCCAGCGCCACATTCCCTTCGCCAGCCTCGGCCCCGAGATCGCCGAGCGTACCGTGACCTTCAACTCCGCCACCAAGGCCTTCAACACCGCCGGCGTCCGCTGCGCGGTCGCGCACTTCGGCAGCGTCGCGCTGCAGCGCCGCTTCAACCGGCTGCCGCGACGGATCCGCGGCGGGCTCGGGATCCTCGCCACCGAGGTCACCCGGCTGGCCTGGACGGAGTGCGCCCCGTGGCTGGCCGACACCCTCGCCCGTCTCGAGGACAACCGCGACCGCCTCGCCGAGCGCCTCGCGCGGGACTTCCCCGGCCTCGTCCATCATCGCCCCGAGGCGACCTACCTGGCCTGGATCGACTGCCGCGGTCTCGGGCTCGAGCCCGACCCGGCGGCCTTCTTCCTGCGCCGGGCACGGGTGGCGCTCGAGGACGGAGCCCGCTTTGGCGAGCCCGGTCGGGGCTGGGTGCGGCTCAACTTCGCCACCTCGCCGGTCATGCTCGAGGAGATCCTGGATCGCCTCGAGGGTGCGCTCGCCAGCCGCTGACAGCCGCCTTACAAATCGCTTCCTTCGGCGCCGAGTCCCTTCGGCCGGCGCTCGCCGCCTGCCTACACTCCCGGCCACCGTTCCCGACACCCAGGAGCAATGAGGAGGAGATGGCCATGATCCGGGTACTCATCGTCGAGGGGCAGGCGCTGGTGCGCGCCGGCCTGGTGCGGCTGCTCTGTGACGAGAAGAGCATCGAGATCGTCGGCGAGACCGGCGAGGCGGAGCGGGCCTGCGCGCTCGCCCGCCGGCTCGCCCCGGGGGTCGTGATCCTCGATCTGGCGACCCCCGGGCTCGGCGGGCTCGAGCTGATCCGCAAGCTGGCCCGCTGCCTGCCCGACACCCGGGTGCTCACCGTGGGCAATCCGAGCGACGGCCCCTACCCGTCGCGGGCGCTCGAGAGCGGCGCCCACGGCTATCTGACCCGCGGCAGCAGCCGCCGCGAGCTGCTCGATGCCGTGCACCGGGTGGCCCTCGGTCACACCTACCTCAGCGCTGCGGTTGCCGAGAGCATGCTGCTCGCCCGCCTCGGACGCCGCCCCGACCCGCTCGAGGATCTCAGCCCGCGTGAGCTCTCGGTAATGGTGATGATCAGCGAGGCCCGCGATCGACGGGCGATCTCGGACACCCTGTGCATCAGCCCCAAGACGGTCAGCACCTACCGGTCGCGGCTGCTGCGCAAGCTCGGCGCGAGCAGCGACGTCGAGCTCACCCACCTGTCGCTGCGCCACGGCCTGATCGACCCCTGGCAGCTCGCCGCGCCCAGCGGATAGCCCGGGAAAGCCGGGCGCGGCGGCCAGTGCGGGGTGCTTCCGCCGCGGCCCGGGCCCGCGCTACAGTTGCCTTCCGCATTTCTTGGCGGCGCGCCCGGTGGGCGCGCCGCCGCCGCGCGCGAGGCCGGTGGGGCAGGTGGACGAGTCGGGCGGCGCATTCGATCCGAGGGCCTTTCTCGCCACGCTGGGCCGTGGGCCGGGTGTCTACCGGCTGCTCGGCGAGGGCGGCGAGGTGCTCTACGTCGGCAAGGCGCGAGACCTGCGCCGGCGGCTGGCCAGCTACTTCGGGCGGGCCGGCGCGCAGAGCGCCAAGACCCGCCTGCTGATGCGCCGGGTGCGCTCGGTCGAGGTCACCGTCACCCACACCGAGACCGAGGCGCTGCTGCTCGAGAACACCCTGATCAAGCGCCTGCGGCCGCGCTTCAACATCCTGCTGCGCGACGACAAAAGCTTTCCCTACCTGCGCCTGCGTAGCGCCGAGCGCTTCCCGCGCCTCGAGTTCTACCGCGGCGCACGCCGCGAGCCAGGGCGCTACTTCGGGCCGTTCGCCGATGCCGGCGCGGTCCGTGAGACCCTCAACCTGCTGCACAAGCTGTTTCGGCTCCGCCAGTGCGACGACGCCTTCTTCGCGCACCGCTCGCGCCCCTGCCTGCAGCACCAGATCGGGCGGTGCAGCGCGCCGTGCGTCGGGCTGATCGACGAGCACGCCTATGCCCGGGACGTGCGCGATGCGGTGCTCTTCCTCGAGGGCAAGAGCAGCGAGGTGATCGATGCCCTGGTCGCGCGGATGGAGGAGGCGGCGGGCGAGCGCGCCTACGAGCGCGCCGCGCTGCTGCGCGACCGGATCATCGCGTTGCGCCGGGTCCAGGAGCGCCAGCACGTCGCCGGGGCCAGCGGCGATCTCGACGTAGTCGCGGTCGCGACCGGGGGCGGGGCGGCGGTGGTCTCGCTGCACCTGATCCGCAACGGTCAGAGCCTCGGCACCCGGCTGTTCTCGCCGCGCCAGGCGGCCGGCGCGCAGGCCGTCGAGGTGCTCGAGGCATTCGTCACCCAGCACTACCTGGCCGCAAGCGGCCCGCGGGCCGTGCCGCGCCAGATCCTCACCTCGCAGCCGCTGCCCGATGCCGCGCTGCTCGCCCGCGCGCTGGCCGAGCGGGCCGGGCACCGGGTGGTCGTGCACCACCGCGCCCGCGGCGAGCGGGCCCGCTGGATCGAGCTCGCCGCGCGCAACGCCGAGCTGGCGCTGGCCCAGCGCCTGGCGCTGCGCGCCGGCGGGCGCGAGCGCTGGGCGGCGCTGCACCGGGCGCTCGGGCTGGCCGAGCCGATCGAGCGCATCGAGTGCTTCGACGTCAGTCACAGCGCCGGCGAGGCACCGGTCGCCTCCTGCGTGGTCTTTCGCCGCGACGGCCCGGTGCGCTCCGAGTACCGGCGCTTCAACCTGCGCGAGATCGCCCCCGGCGACGACTACGCCGGGCTGCGCCAGGCCCTGACCCGGCGCTACCGGCGGGTGCTGCGCGAGGAGGCCGAGCTGCCCGGCCTGGTGCTGGTCGACGGCGGGCGCGGCCAGCTCGCGGTGGCCCTCGAGGTGGCCCGCGAGCTGCAGCTCGCCGGGCTGGCGATCGCGGCGGTGGCCAAGGGGCCGTCGCGCCGCGCCGGGCTCGAGCAGATCTGGCTGCCGGGCAGGCGGGCGCCCGTGGTCCTCGCCGAGAGCTCCCAGGCGCTACACTTGATCCAGCAGATCCGCGATGAGGCGCACCGCTTCGCGATCGCTGGGCACCGGGCCCGGCGCGGCCGGCGCCGGCGCGCCTCGCCGCTCGAGGCGATCCCGGGGGTGGGCGCGGCGCGCCGCCGCCGCCTGCTCGCCGCCTTCGGCGGCCTTCAGGGCGTGGCGCGCGCCGGGATCGAGGATCTGTGCCGGGTCGAGGGCATCGGCCGGCGCCTGGCCACGGCGATCTACGAGGGCCTGAGAGAGGAGGGCGTATGAACGTACCGAACACCCTCACCCTGCTGCGCATCGTCCTCATCCCGGTCTTCGTGGTGACATTCTTCCTGCCCTGGAGCTGGGCCAACGTGCTCACCGCTGCGGTGTTCGGGATCGCCGCCCTGACCGACTGGCTCGACGGCTACCTGGCGCGCCTGCTCGGCCAGACCTCGCCGTTCGGCGCCTTCCTCGACCCGGTGGCCGACAAGCTGATGGTCGCGGTGGTGCTGGTGCTGCTGGTCGAGGCCCACCCCTCGCCGTGGCTGGCGATCCCGGCGGCGGTGATCATCGGGCGCGAGATCGCGATCTCGGCGCTGCGCGAGTTCATGGCCGAGATCGGCCAGCGGGCCACGGTCGCGGTGGCCACCATCGGCAAGATCAAGACCACCGTGCAGATGATCGCGCTGGTGATGCTGCTGCTCGAGCAGCCGATCCTCGGACTGCCCACCTACGAGATCGGCTTTACCCTGCTCTACGTCGCGGTTGCCCTCACCTTGTGGTCGATGGCCGTCTACCTGCGCGCCGCCTGGCCGCGCCTGTGGCCCGCCGAGGGGCGCGGCCGCGAGGCGGACCGCGAGCTGCACCCGGTACCCGATGCGCTTGACAGGGTCCGGCGCCGGAATACAATCCCCAGTTCTCCAAGGCGGGAATAGCTCAGTTGGTAGAGCACAACCTTGCCAAGGTTGGGGTCGCGAGTTCGAGTCTCGTTTCCCGCTCCATCACGAGTCCCCGCGCGGCGGCGCGCCGCGCGGCGGGCAGCGGCAGCGCCGCAGGCGCGCCTCCGCACTGGCTGAGTGGCAGAGTGGTTATGCAGCGGCCTGCAAAGCCGTGTACGCCGGTTCGATTCCGACCTCAGCCTCCATCTTCCCAGCCCCCCGCGGATGAGCGCCGGCCGCGCGGTGGCCGAGCCGCAGCGGATGCCGCCCGGCCCGGGTGGCGAAACGGGTAGACGCAGCGGACTTAAAATCCGCCGGCTTCGGCCGTGCCGGTTCGAGTCCGGCCCCGGGCATCCCTTCGGCCGCCGTCAGACGGGTGGGGAATCGGCTCCAGGACCAGGGAGTGAGCGGTGAGAGAGGTGGTGATCGTCGACGGCCTGCGCACCCCGATCGGGCGCTACGGAGGGGCACTGGCCAGCGTGCGCCCCGATGACCTGCTGGCCCACGTCTATCGCGAGCTGATGGAGCGTTGCGGCGTCGATCCGGCGCTGCTTGACGACTGCTACGCAGGCTGTGGCAACCAGGCCGGGGAGGACAACCGCGACGTGGCGCGGATGGCGACCCTGCTGGCCGGCTTCCCGGTCGAGGTGCCGGGGGTCACCGTCAATCGCAACTGCGCCTCGGCGCTCGAGGCGGTCAACCAGGCCGCCAAGGCGATCCTGGCAGGCGAGGGCGACTGCTACATCGGCAGCGGGGTCGAGTCGATGAGCCGCGCGCCCTGGAGCATGGCCAAGCCGGCCCGGACCCCCACCCACCGCCCGCCCGAGATCTGGGACACCACCGTGGGCTGGCGCTTCAACAACCCGCGCCTCGATGCCCTCTATCCGATCGTGAGTCTCGGCGAGACCGCCGAGAACGTCGCCGAGCGGCTCGGCATCAGCCGCGAGGAGCAGGACCGGTTCGCGCTCGAGAGCCACCGGCGCGCGGTCGAGGCCATCGATGCCGGGCGCTTCGCCGCCGAGATCTGCGCGGTGCCGGTGGCCCAGCGCCGTGGCGAGCCGCGCCGGGTCGACACCGACGAGCATCCCCGCTACCGGATCGAGGAGGGTCGCTATCGGCTCGCCACCAGCCTCGAGGAGCTCGGCGCGCTGCGCCCGGCGTTTCGCGAGGGCGGCACGGTGACCGCGGGCAACTCGAGCGGCATCAACGACGGCGCCGCCGCGCTGCTGCTGATGAGCGACGCGCGGGCCGACGCCCTCGGGCTGCGGCCGGTGGCGCGCTGGGTGGGCTCGGCGGTCGCCGGCGTCGATCCCGGGGTGATGGGTCTCGGCCCGGTGCCGGCGACCCGCAAGCTGCTCGAGCGCTTCCACCTGGGCATCGAGGACATCGAGCTGGTCGAGCTCAACGAGGCCTTCGCCGCCCAGGCCATCGGCTGCATGCGCGAGCTCGGGCTCGACACGGCGCGGACCAATGTCAACGGCGGCGCGATCGCGCTCGGCCACCCGACCGGCTGCTCGGGGGCGCGTATCCTGGTGACCTTGATCCACGAGATGGGGCGGCGTGCAGCCCAGGCCTCGCGGCCGTTCTACGGTCTGGCGACGCTGTGCGTGGGGGTCGGCATGGGAGTCTCGACCCTGATCGAGTGGATCGGGGACTGAGAGTTTGTGAAAAAATCGCGCACCTGCTGCGGACGCCCCTGGTCGCCCCGGACTGCGTTGCCCGGCGAGGGAGGTGGGTACTCGGCGGGTTTCCTCGTAGCCCCGGCTCTGCCCGGGATGGAGCGCGGGATCGCACCAGAGGTCCGGTGCTGAAGCGGGACCCGACGTGTCGAGCGAGCGCCCGAGCTACGCCCGGGATCGAGCGTGGGGTCAACGTCGTTGCGTAAAGAAATCAACGGCTTGGTCCTTAGTTCGATGAAACTTCGTGAAGGGCTCGTGCTCGTGGATCGGGCCTCGCCGCTTATCGGCCGGGCCACGCCGGGGGACAACAGGGAAGGGGGATGAGCCGATTGGCCGCGGTCCCGTCCGGCGCGCAGCCGCCGTGGCGTTGAGCCGCGACTGAGCCTCGGCCGCACGTGCCCGCGCGGCCATCCAGCAAGGCACGGAGACAGGAAGATGGAGCGACCGCTGAGCGGTGTACGGGTCCTCGGCATCGACCAGTACATGGCCGGACCCTACTGCACGATGCTGCTCGCCGATGCCGGCGCCGATGTGATCAAGATCGAGCGGCCGGGGGTCGGCGATCCGCGCCGCGCGATGCCGCCGTTCGTCGAGCGCCGCGGGGTGCGCAAGGCCGCCGGCTTCATGGGGTACAACCGCAACAAGAAGAGCGTCGCGGTGGACATGCGCAAGCCCGAGGGGCGGGCGATCGTCGAGGCGCTGGCCACCCACTGCGACGTGCTGGTCGACAACCTGCGCCCCGGTGCGCTCGAGCGCCTGGGGCTCGGCTACGAGGTCCTCGGCGAGCGCAACCCGCGGCTGATCTACGCCATCATCTCCGGGTTCGGGCGCCTGCCGGGACGGCGCGGGCCCTACGGCGACCGGCCGGCCTTCGACATCGTTGCCGAGGCGATGAGCGGCATCATGCACCTGGTCGGCTTCGAGGACCGCCCCCCTTCCTGGACCATCTACGGGATGGCGGACATCTACTCGGGCATGGTCACCGCCTTCGGCATCCTCCAGGCCCTGCTGATGCGGGCCCGCACCGGGGTAGGGCAGCTGGTCGACTCGGCGATGTACGACAACATGCTCTCGCTCAACGAGTCGATGATCACCCTCTACTCGTGCGCCGGCCAGGTCCCCCATCGCGGGCGCCCGCGCAATGCCTATCCGCGCGGGGCCTACGCCGCCCGCGACGGCTACATCGCGCTGAACGTCCCCGACGAGCGGATCTGGCGGCGGCTCGCCGAATGCGTCGGGCACCCCGAGCTGGCGAGTGACGAGCGCACCGCCACCGCCCGGGCCCGGATCGAGAACCGGGCCTTCGTCGATGAGCTGATCGAGGGCTGGCTGGCCGGCAAGAGCCGCGAGGAGGCGGTCGCCGCCCTCAACCAGGCCGGGGTTCCGACCGGTCCGGTCCACACCGCCGAGGACGTCTTCCGCTGTCCCCAGGTCCAGGCGCGCGGCATGCTGATGCCGATCGAGGACCCGGATGTGGGCGAGTACCGCTTCGCCCGGACCCCGCCGATGCTCTCCGCCGCCCCCGAGCCGCCGCGCCGTCCGGCGCCGCGCCTCGGCCAGCACACCCGTGAGGTCCTCGAGGAGCTGCTCGGCTACGAGCCGGCACGGATCGAGGCCCTGGCCCGCGACCAGGTGATCGGGGTGGACGGGGGCTGAGCGCTGCGGGCGGGGGCTTCGCCCGGTTCGCGGCGCATCGACTCACCCCCGATCCGGGCGCTGCCGGTGCGAGCCTCGGCCGCACGGCCGGCTCGCGGGGCGCGGCGCCATCCGTGGCCTGGGGTCGGTAGCGAGCTGTGTCCTGCGTGGTAGGCCGGCGTCGCACCCGTACGCCTCCGCGCCCGCGTCGCGCTCGGCGACACTCATTCCGGCAGGTCGTCCCGGGCGGCAGCGGAGCTTATGCTTTATAAATCAAGTGAAGTTTTTGATATAACATAGTGAATTACCGCTATTTCTTCTTGGATGCTACAAAACCACTCGAGGATGAATCACCGCTTCAGGCGGGACGGTCCTGATCGTCTATTTGACATAATATACATTATCCGCAATTGCGCCGGCGGCTGCGCGAGCTCCTCGACGAGCTGCTCGACGAGCTGCTCTGAGCTACCGTCCCGGTCTTTCGCAGCTCGAGGGGGGGCTCGATGACCACACCACAGCTCGGCGCCGCCGCGCGCCCGTCCGGCACGGATCTCGTCTACGCACGCATGGAGGCGCGGATCACACCCCCCAGGCCGCCGCGCTGGTCGGCTGCGACCCGACCACCTGGCGGCGCCAGGAGCGC
>CAZRGU010000071.1:0-14143 GCA_964599705.1 uncultured Ectothiorhodospiraceae bacterium
ACTCCGGTCATCAGAGCACTCCCGGCGAGGCGCACTGACCAAATCCTCCGTCCGGGGTGTCATCTTGACAGCACAAATTCCCCGCATCATGATGTAGCCATGCGTACGACGGTGACCCTCGAGCCGGAAGCCGAGCGTCTGCTCAAGGAGGCCATGCGCCGTCGCGGGCGAACTTTCAAGGAGGTGCTCAACCAGGCGGTGATCAAGGGTCTCGCCGATCTCGAGGTCGGCAGCGACGAGTCCCCGTTCGTGCTCGAGAGCTCGCCGATGCGCCTGCTGGCGGGCCACGACCCCGGGCACCTCAACCGCCTCAATGACGACCTCGAGGCCCAGGCTTTCGTCGATCTCACGGTTCGCCTCGAGCGACGCTCTCGGGGGCAGTGATCGTCCCGGACGCGAACCTGCTCCTCTATGCGTACGACTCGGAAAGTCCGTTCTTCGAGCCGGCGCGAAGCTGGTGGGAGCAGTGTCTCAACGGCACCATTCCCGTTGGCCTGTGCCACCCCGTGGTCTTCGCCTTCGTGCGCATCAGCACCAACCCGCGCGTCTACGCGAATCCCCTGTCCCTCGAGAGAGCGGCGAGACATGTCGAGACGTGGTTCGCAAGAGGGGTCACGCGCACGCTGCTCCCGGACCAGGACCACCACGTCGCGGTGCTGAGGCTGCTGCGAGTCGCGGGCGCGGCCGGGGGGAACCTGGTGACCGACGCCGAGATCGCGGCGATCGCGCTGGCGAACCGGGGCGAGGTTCACACCGCGGACCAGGATTTTCGCCGATTTCCGGCCCTGAGGTGCCGCTTCCCGCTCGAGGAGCAAGGGGCTGCGAGGCGCCGCCGGTGAGGCGCTCTCAGATCACCTCGACCCGCAGCTCGGCCACCCCCTCGACGGCGCCGTGCAGGCGGTCGCCGCGCGCCACCGGGCCGACGCCGGCCGGGGTGCCGGTGAAGATCAGGTCGCCGGGGGCGAGGGTGAAGAGACCGGACAGGTAGGCGATGGTCTCGGGGACCTTCCAGATGAGCTGGGCGAGGTCTCCTTCCTGGCGCCGCTCGCCGTTGACGTCGAGCCAGATGGCGCCGCGCTCGGGGTGGCCGCAGGCGCTCGCCGGGACCACCTCGCTGCACGGGGCCGAGCCCTCGAAGGCCTTGCCGATCTCCCACGGGCGGCCCATCCGCTTGGCCTCGCCCTGCAGGTCGCGGCGGGTCATGTCGAGCCCGACCGCGTAGCCCCAGACCAGGCCGAGGGCCTCGCCGGGCGCGATGTCGCTGCCCCCGGCGCCGAGCGCGACCACCAGCTCGATCTCGTGGTGGACGTCGCTCGAGCGCGGCGGATAGGGAAAGCGCCCGTCGCTGGCCAGGCAGTCGGGGTTCTTCTGGAAGAAGAACGGCGGCTCGCGGTCCGGGTCGTGGCCCATCTCGACGGCGTGCGCGGCGTAGTTGCGCCCGACGCAGTAGACCCGGTGGACCGGAAAGCGCGCCGCGCTGGCGCGCACCGGCAGGCTGGCCTGGGCGGGGGGGGCGATGACGTAGTCCATCAGCGGCGCTCCTCGTGGCCGGCCCGGGCACGCCGCCGCGGGCCGCGGCGGCGCATCATGCCGCCCGCCGCGGCCGAAGCGCAACCGCGACCGGGTGTTGCGGCGCCCTTCCTGCGCTGCGCCGGGGTGACGGCTGGCCCGTCGCGCTCGGCGGGGAGGGGCACGCTCAGCGCTGCACCCCCACGTAGCGGTGCAGCGGCTCGGGGTCGGCGGCCAGGGCCGCAGCGGTGTGCTCGGCGCGCAGGGTGCCGTTCTCGAGGAACAGCACCCGGCTGGCCACGCGCAGCGCCGCGGCCACCTTCTGCTCGACGAGCAGCACCGCCACCCCCTGCGCGCGCAGGGTCTCGATGGTCTCGAGGACGGTCTCGACCAGGCTCGGCATCAGCCCCTCGGTGGGCTCGTCGAGGAGCAGGACGCGCGGCTCGGTGCACAGCGCCCGGGCGGTGGCGAGCATCTGCTGCTGGCCGCCGCTGAGCGTCCCGGCCGGGGTGCGCAGCCGCTCGCGAAGCGCCGGGAAGAGCGCCAGGACCCGCTCCAGGGTGGCGGCCTGCGCGGCGCTCGGGGCGGCGCGCACCAGCAGCCCCATGCGCAGGTTCTCGGCCACGGTGAGGCGCGGGAACAGCCCGCGGCCCTGGGGGACGTAGGCGACGCCGAGGCGCGGCACCCGGTGGGCCGGCAGCGCGGCCAGGTCGTGCCCGTCGAGGCGGCAGCGCCCGCCGCGCTCGACCAGCCCCATGATCGCCCGGAGCACGGTGGTCTTGCCGGCGCCGTTGCGTCCGAGCAGGGCCAGCACCTCGCCCGCGGCGAGCTCGAGCGAGACCCCGTGCACCACCTCGACGTGGCCGTAGCGGGCGGTGAGCGACTCGAGGACGAGCATCAGCCGCCCAGGTAGGCGCGGCGCACGCCGGGGTGGGCCTCGATCTCGGCCGGCACGCCCTCGGCGAGCACCGCCCCCTCGTCGAGGACCGTGATCCGCTCGGCGAGCGAGAGCACCACCTCCATGTTGTGCTCGATGAGCAGCACGGTGACCGTGCCGGCAAGCCTGCGCGGCTCCCCGATGCGCCTGGCGGGCGGCCGCGAGGCCGCCCCGGCCAGGCGCCGCACCAGCGCGCAGAGGGCCTCGATCTCGCCCTCGGCGAGCCCCTGGGTGGGCTCGTCGAGGATCAGCAGCGCCGGCTCCAGGGCCAGCGCCATGGCCACCTCGAGGAGCCGCCGGTGCCCGTAGGGGAGGGCGTCGGCGGGCTGCTCGGCGGCCGCCTCGAGCCCGACCTCGGCAAGGGCTGCGGCGACCGCGCTCGCGACCCGCTCCTCGGGCAGCCAGAGGCGGTCGAGGAGCCCGCGCATCAGCCGGCGCCGGGCGGCCAGGGCGACGTTCTCGTAGCAGGTGAGCGGCGCGAACACGCTGCTCACCTGGAAGGTGTAGACGATGCCGCGCGCCACCCGCGCCCAGGGGCGCAGCCCGGTGATGTCACGCCCGGCGAAGCGGATCCGCCCGCCGTCGGCGCGCAGCCGGCCGCTGATCAGCCCGACCAGGGTGGTCTTGCCGGCGCCGTTGGGGCCGATCACGGCGCGCACCTCGCCGCGCCCGAGCGTCAGGTCGACGCCGCGCACCGCGTGCAGCCCGCCGAAGCGCTTGTCGAGGCCGCGGCACTCGAGCAGCGCCGCGCCGGCGCCGCCCCCCGGGCTCACGGCAGCCACGGCAGCCAGCGCCCGCGCAGCGCCCCGAGCAACCCTTGCGGGAACCACAGCACCAGCACGATCAGCACCACCCCGACCAGCAGCAGGTAGCTCGAGGTGAGGTCGCTGGCGAGATCGACCAGGTAGAACATCACCCCGGTGCCGAGCAGCGGCCCGAGGGTGGTGCCGGCCCCGCCGAGCAGCGTCCAGAGCAGCGGGTAGATGGAGTTGAGGATCGAGGCGAACGAGGCGCCGACGTAGGCGAACAGCAGCGCGTAGGCGGCCCCGGCCGCCCCGGCCATGCCCCCCGAGAGGGTCAGGGCGAGCAGCTTGTAGGCGAAGGTGTTGTAGCCGAGCAGGCGGGCGCGTTCCTCGTTCTCGCGGATCGCCACCAGCACCCGCCCGGCCGGCGAGGCGACCAGCGCCGCGCAGCCGGCCAGGCACACCGCGAGCACGGCCAGCGCGGCGTTGTACTTGACGCTCGGGTCGGTGAGCGCGAGCTCGACGCCCCACAGGGTGAGCGGGGCGAGCTCGCGGCTCAGGGTGAAGCCCTGGTCGCCGAGGGTGATGCGGTTGAAGTAGAGGATGGCGAGGAAGCAGGCCTGGGCGAACATCAGGGTCACGATCAGGAACGACACCCCGCTGGTGCGCAGTGCCACCAGGCCGAAGAGCAGCGCCAGGGCGAGGCCCGCCGCGACCCCGGCGAGCAGCGCGGCGAGCGGCCCGAAGCCGAGGTAGTAGACCGGCAGCCCGGCCCCGTACATCCCGGCGGCGAAGAACATCGCGTGGCCGAGGCTCATCAGCCCGGTGTAGCCGAGCAGCAGGTTGTAGCCGACCGCGTAGGCGGCGAGCAGCATGATCCGGGTGACGTTGGTGTGCTGGTAGGGGGGCAGCAGCCACTGGGCGGCGAGCAGCGCCAGGAGCACCCCGCCGTGGAGCAGCAGGCTGCGCCGCCCGGCCCTCACCCGCGCTCCCCGAACAGCCCCTGGGGGCGGACCACGAGCACCGCCGCGACCAGCAGGGTGGCCAGGATCTTGGCCAGGGTCGGCGAGAAGAACACCGACACCAGCCCGTCGCTCATCCCGACCACGAAGGCCGCGACCACGGTGCCGCGCAGGCTCCCCAGGCCGCCGATGATGACCACGATGAACGAGAGCAGCAGCGGGTCGAGGCCCATCAGGTAGTGGGCCTGGCGGATCGGGACGACCAGCACCCCGGCGATCGCGGCGAGCATCGCCCCGAGGGCGAAGACCAGCGCGTAGACCCGGCGCACCGGGACCGCGAAGGCCTGCGCCATCTCGCGGTTCTGCTCGGTGGCACGCATCCACAGGCCGAGGCGGGTGCGGGCCATCGCCAGCCAGGCCAGGCCGAGCAGCGCCACCGCGATCCCGATGACGGCCAGCTTGTAGCCCGAGTAGCCGAACCAGGGAAACACGACCCGGAAGTAGAACGGCGCCTCGACCGGGCGCGCATCGGGTCCGAACAGGCCGAGGACGGCCTGCTCGATGATGTAGAGCAGGCCGATGGTGGCGACGATGGTGCTCTCCGGGTGGTAGTCGACGCGGCGCAGCACCAGCCAGTCGGTGGCGGCCGCGATCGCGCCGACCACCGCCGGGGCGAGCACCAGGGCGAGCAGGAAGCCGGCCAGCGGCGCCCCGCCGACCAGCTCGGCGCTGTACCAGGCGAGCACCGCGCCGAGCATGAAGAAGGTGCCGTGGGCGACGTTGACGATCCGCATCACCCCGAAGACCAGCGACAGCCCGAGCGCGGTGAGCGCCAGCACGCTGGCCGAGACCAGCCCCTCGAGGACGGCCAGCAGCAGGTGCGGGCCGAAGCTCACCGCCGCGGGCCGCCGGGCGCTGCGGGGAGCGCCGCGAGGCGCGCACCGCCCGCCCACCCCCGCCCGCGGGGGTGGGCGTCATGCGCGCCGGCCCGGCTCACAGGGGCTGCTTGCGATAGTCGGCCTCGGGCTCGTAGAGCGAGTCCTCGATGGCGGTGCGGTGCACGACCTGGAGCTTGCGCCCGACCACCTTGGAGACGAACTGGTGGCCGAAGCTCTGGTGGATGGCGCCGAGGAAGCGCTTCGGCCCCTGCGGGTGCTCGAGGCCCTCGTTGAACCACTGGAAGTTCTCGACCGTCTCGATCAGCGCCGGGTAGTCGCCGGGCCCGCGGTAGCCGCTCTGCTCGACGGCCTGCTTGAGCACGAACAGGGTCTCCCAGCATCCGAACATGTGCGAGTAGGTGGACACGTCGCGCGGGTCGGCCTTGCTCGCCCCGGCGGCATCCACCCCGACCCGCTCGCGGTAGGCGCGCTCCCAGCGGGTGTCGTACTGCCCGGCGTAGCGCGGCATCGCCTCCCACAGATAGGTGCCCTCGAGGAAGTCGAGCCCCGGGCTGGCGATGTCGACCCCCTCGAGCGAGTCGATGAAGCCGAAGATCTCGGGGCGCCGCGAGCCGAAGTGCTCGCCCATCTCCTTGACGAAGGTCAGCACCCCGGGGCCGACCATCACGTGGTAGAGGACCTCGGTGTCGGCCGGGATGCGCGGGAAGTAGCGGGTGAACGACGACTCGGTGGGCGGGATCGCGATCAGCGCCGCGATCGAGCCGCCGCGGGCCTTGGCCGCCTGGCTGAAGAAGTCGCGATGGTTGTAGCCGAAGGCGTAGTCCGGGAAGATCAGGGTGACCCGCTTGCCGAGGTTGCCGATCACCCACGCGGCGATCGCGGTGACCTGGGCGCGCACGTCGGTGATCCCGGGCTGGAAGGTGTAGCGGTTGAGCCGGCCCGAGGCCACGTGGTAGCCCTCGCTGACCACGAAGTAGGGGATCTTGAGCTCGCCGGCCCGTGGCGCCGAGCCGATCACCACGTGCGAGAACAGGGTCCCGTAGATGAAGTCGACCTTGCGCTGGGTGGCGAGCTTCTCGACCACTTCGGCGCCGCGCTTCGGGTCGGTGCCGTCGTCCTCGATGACCAGCTCGAGCGGGCGCCCGGCGATCCCGCCGATCTCGTTGATGAAGGCCGCGGCGGCCTTGCCGGTGCGCTCGTACCAGCGCCCGTAGGTCGCCCCGATCCCGGTGCGGTGGACCTGGAAGCCGATCCGGATCGGCGCATCGGAGCCGGCCGCGTAGGCGCTGCGGGCGAGCGGCCCGGGCGCCAGGGTGGCCGCGGTTCCGGCCGCGGCGAGCGCTCCTGCGGTCTTGAAGGCCTGGCGGCGGCTGATGCGCGGGCCGCGGCTCGGGTGGTGCTTGTCGGTCATCGTTCACGCCCCCTCGGTGGAGCGCCTCCCTGCGCCGGCTACCGCCCCGCTCCCTCGGCCGGCGGTGTTGTTGTTCTCGCCGCGCGGTGCGGCACCGCGCGGGGTCCTAATAGCACGCGCGGTCGCCGGCCTTCAAGCGAGCTCCAGTCATGGCGGTGCGATTGACGGCGCAGCGTGACCGGCTTATTTTGGCCATGACCCTATCCGATCTGGCCGTAACGAGGGAGGCTGGCCCATGAGAGTCGCGGTGCACGAGCTCAAGGATCACCTCTCCGAGTACCTGCGGCGCGCCGCCGACGGTGAGGAGGTGATCGTGACCCGGCACGGCCGGCCGATCGCCCAGCTGACCCCCTTCGTCGCCGAGGGCGGCGAGGATCGCGAGGAGGTGGCCGTGGCGCGGCTGCGGGCTGAACCGTGGATCATCCCGGCGCGGTGCTCGGCGAGCTGGCGCCCGGTCGCCGATCCGATCCCGGCCCGAGCCGGCGAGGCGTCGCTGTCGGACATCGTCCTCGAGGAGCGCGAATGATCGTCTACCTGGACACCTCGGCGCTGGTCAAGCTGTTCATGGACGAGCCCGCGGCGAGCGCGGTGGCCCGCTTGCTCGAGGAGGCCCGAACCGTCGTCACCCACCTGATCACCTACGCCGAGGCGCGTGCCGCCCTCGCCCGGGCGATGCGTGTCGGTCGCATCCCGCCTGCGGCACTGGTCTCCTACCGGGCGGCGCTTGAGGGCTACTGGGAGCGGATGGAGCGGGTCGTCGTCGACCTCGTGCTGGTGAAACGGGCGGGGGTGCTCGCCGAGACGCATGGGCTGCGCGGCTACGACAGTGTCCATCTCGCCGCGGCCGAGCGCGTCGCCGGGCACGGTCTGGCGCTGACCTTCGCGTGCTTCGATGCGCGGCTGAGCCGCGCCGCGAAGGCGCTCGGGATGGCCACCTTCGGCGCCTGACGCGGGGGGTGTTCAGGGCGGCCCGAGCACCCGCTCGAGGATCGCCTCGGGGTCGGCGAGGCCGGTCTCGTCCTGGACCTCGCGGCAGCGCTCGAGGATCGGGCCGAAGTGCGGTCCCGGGGCCAGACCGCGGGCGATCAGGTGGCGGCCGAGGACGGCGTCGCGCGGCGCGGCGCGCTCGACGAGCAGCTCGCGGGCGCGGGCGAGGAAGGCGTCGCCGGCCGGGAAGACGCCGCGCCGGGCCTCCTCGGTGGTGCGCCCGAGGTGATCGGCGCGCGCCACCCGGACCAGCAGCTCGAGGCTCACCCCGGCCCCTTCGAGGGCGCGGGCCAGGCGCCGGTAGCCGCGCGGCCCGGCGCGGTTCTTGACGTAGAGGGCCGGGGCGAGGTGGTGCTCGACCAGGGCCAGCACCCGGGTGGTGAGCGCCCGCGGGGCGCGGATCCGCTCGAGCAGCGCCGCGCTCGGGGCGAGCCCGGCGCGGTCGTGTCCCGGCGAGCGGACCCGGCCGCGCTCGACGACGGTGGTCAGCGGCTTGCCGAGATCGTGACAGAGCGCGCCGTACATCAGCGCCAGGTCGTCGCCGCCGCCGTCGCGCAGCGCCGCGGCCCGGTCGACGACCATCAGGGTGTGGACCCAGCAGTCGCCCTCGGGGTGCCAGTCGGGCTCCTGGGGCACGTCGATCAGGGCGGCGAGCTCGGGGAAGTGGCGCAGCAGGCCGGTCTCGCGCAGCAGCTCGAGCCCCACCGACGGGGCGGCGCTGAGCAGCAGCAGCTTGCCGAGCTCGTCGAAGATCCGCTCCGCGGAGACCTCGGCCAGGTCGAGCCCGGCGCACAGGGCGAGCAGCTCGGGATCCGGGCGCATCGCGAAGCGGGCCGCGAACTGCACCACCCGCAGCGCCCGCAGCGGGTCCTCGCCGAAGCGCTCGGGGTCGGTGGCGCGCAGCCGCCGGGCGGCGAGATCGGCGCGCCCCCCGTGGGGGTCGAGGATCTCGCCGGTCAGCGGGTCGAGGCCGATGCTGTTGATGGTCAGATCGCGACGCCGCGCCGCCTCGGCGAAGTCGAGCCCCGGGTCGGTGGCGATCGCGAAGCCGCGGTGACCGGGCGCCACCTTGCTGTCGCGCCGTGGCAGCGAGACGTCGATGCCGGTGCCCTTGAGCTTGAGCACCCCGAAGGCGCGACCCACCGCGAGCACCTCGCCGTGGCGCGCCAGCAGCCGCTCGAGGGCCTCGGCGGAGAGCCCGAAGACCTCGAGGTCGGCGTCCTTGGGCTCGAGGCCGAGGAGGCGGTCGCGCACGCAGCCGCCGACCAGCAGGGCCCGCCCGCCGGCGCGGCGCACGTCGCGGGCGATGGCCTGGACCAGCGGGTCGATCATGGCGGGGCGAGGCTGCATGGGCGGGCTCGGGCGGCTATGCTACAACGCCCCGGGCGGGGGTCGGCCGGCGGGCTCCGCGAGCCGCCGGGCGCCCCGGGTGCCCGCTGGCCGGAAGCTGCGCCATGTCGAGGGTCTCGATCGTCCGCTTCGCCGTCTGGCTCGGGTTCGCGGCGCTGTTCTACCGCAGTGGGCTGGGGCTGACCACCTGGCTGCTCGAGCCCGCGCAGGCCGGGGCGCTCGACCGCGGCTTCGCGCTCGCCTTCCCGCTGCTCGCGGTGCTCTTCTGGCCGGTCAACCGGCGCCTCGGCTGCCTCGGCTCGGGGCGCTGCGAGGCGCCGCCCGAGGACCGCTCCCCGCGGCTGCCGCCGGGGCCCTGAGGCGGTGGCCGAGCGGCCCGACCCGCGCCGCGCGACGCGCTGGGACGCGCAGCGCTACGCGCGCACCGCACGCTTCGTCGCCGAGCTCGGCGCGCCCCTGATCGAGCTGCTCGAGGCCCGCCCCGGGGAGCGGATCCTCGATCTCGGCTGCGGCGACGGGGCGCTGGCCGAGCGGATCGCGGCGCTCGGCTGCCGGGTGGTGGCCGTCGACGCCAGCCCGGAGATGGTCGCCGCGGCGCGCGCCCGGGGGCTCGACGCGCGTCTGGCCGACGGCGCCGCGCTGCCCTTCGCCGCCGAGTTCGACGCGGTCTTCTCGAACGCCGCGCTGCACTGGATGCACCCCCCGGAGCGGGTCGCGGCGGGGATCGCGCGAGCGCTGCGCCCCGGCGGGCGGCTGGTCGCCGAGCTCGGCGGGCAGGGCAACTGCGCGCGGATCCTGGCCGCCACCGGCGCGGCGCTCGAGCGCCGCGGGCTCGACCTGGCCGCCCTCGACCCCTGGTACTTCCCGGACGAGGCCGAGTACCGGGCGCTGCTCGAGGCCGCCGGGCTCGAGGTGGCGCGCTGCGAGCGCTTCCCGCGCCCGACGCCGCTCGCCGCCGGGCTCGAGGCCTGGTTCGCGAACTTCGGGCAGGCCTTTCTGGCCGCCCTGCCCGAGGGCGAGCGCGAGGCCTTCGTGGCCGAGGTGCTCGCCGCGCTGCGCCCCGAGCTGTGCGACCCGCAGCGCGGCTGGCAGGCCGACTACGTGCGCCTGCGGGTGCTCGCCCGCCGGCCCGGGTGAGCATCGCCGCGCCGGCGCGGCTATCCTAGGCGCCTTGCCGCAGCCGTCCTGGAGGGGAGCCCATGCCCGAAGCCGACCTCGCCGCCAGCGGGCGTTTCCGCCCGCAGATCCCGCCGCCCGCCGAGCCGTTCTTCCTGAAGGGCTGCAACCACCTCGACTGGGGGATGAAGTACCGGCTGGCGAGCATCTTCCGGCCCGCGAGCGGGCGCACGGTGATGCTCGCCTTCGACCACGGCTACTTCCAGGGCCCGACCACCGGGCTCGAGCGCATCGATCTGGACATCGCCCCGCTCGCCCGCCACGCCGATGCGCTGATGCTGACCCGCGGGGCGCTGCGCACCTCGATCCCGCCGACCTACCGCGGCGGGCTGGTGCTGCGCGCCAGCGGCGGGCCGAGCATCCTCAAGGAGCTCTCCGACGAGCAGATCGCGCTCGGCATCGAGGAGGCGCTGCGCCTCGGCGCGGCGGCGATGGCCGTGCAGGTGTTCGTCGGCGGCGCCCACGAGAGCCGCTCGATCCACAACCTCACCCGGCTCGTCGATCGCGGCAACCGCTACGGCATCGCCACCCTCGGGGTGACCGCGGTGGGCAAGGAGATGACCCGTGACGCCCGCTACCTGCGGCTCGCCACCCGGATCTGTGCCGAGCTCGGGGCGACCCTCGTCAAGACCTACTACGTGTCCGACGGCTTCGACACCGTCACCGCGAGCTGCCCGGTGCCGGTGGTGATGGCCGGTGGCAAGAAGCTGCCCGAGCTCGAGGCCCTGCGCCTGGCCTGGAACGCGGTCAACGAGGGCGCCGCGGGGGTCGACATGGGCCGCAACATCTTCCAGTCCGAGCACCCGGCGGCGATGATCGAGGCGGTGCGCGCCGTGGTCCACGAGGGCGCCTCGCCCGAGGAGGCCCACGAGCGCTACCGCGAGCTGGCCGCCGCCGGCTGACGGGTCGCGGCGGTGCGGGACCGCTGGTCGCCGGCCGAGGCGGCGCGCGCGCTCGAGCGCTGGGGTCCGCGCTGGGGCGAGGCGCTGGCGCTGCGCACCTACGCGAGCCGGCTGCTCGGGGCCGAGCCCGCCCTGGTGATCGCCGGGGGCGGCAACACCTCCGTGAAGGTCAGCGAGCCGGACTGCTTCGGCGCCGCGCGCGCAGTGCTGCGGGTCAAGGCCTCGGGGCGCGACCTGGCCACCATCGAGCCCGACGGGCACGTCGCCGTCGAGCTCGAGCACCTGCGCCGGCTGCGCGCGCTGGACACCCTCGACGATGCCACCCTGCTCGCCGAGCTGCGCCGCGCTCGCCTCGACCCCGACGCCTCCGACCCCTCGATCGAGGCCGCCGTGCACGCCTGGTGCCCGGGGCGCTACGTCGATCACACCCACGCCGAGGCGGTCCTCGTCCTGAGCAACCGCGACGGCGGCGAGGCGCTGCTCGCCGAGGCGCTCGGCGAGGCGGTGCTGGTGATCCCCTACGCCGCCCCCGGGGCGGCCCTGGCGCGGCTCGCGGCCGCGGCCCTCGAGGCCCGCCCCGCGGCCCAGGGGATGGTCTGGATGCACCACGGGGTGCTGACCTGGGGGGAGAGCGCGCGCGAGTCCTACCGGAGGATGATCGAGCTGGTCGGTCGCGCCGAGGCGTACCTCGCCGCACGCGCCCGGCGCGGCGCCTCGATCACCGTCCCGGCGGCGGGGCCGCCGCCCGCCGCGATCGCCGCGCGCCTCGCCGCGGCCGCCCCGCTGGTCCGCGGCGCGCTGGCCACCGCGAGCGGCGACCCCGATCGACCCCACCGCCGGGTGGTGCTGCGGGCGCTCGCCGGGCGCGAGGTGCTGGCCCTGCTCGAGGGCGCCGAGGGCCGCGAGCGGGCCTGCTCGGCGCCGCTCACCGAGGACCACCTGATCCGCATCGGCCGCCGCCCGGCCTGGGTCGAGAGCCCGGCCCTCGACGACCCGCCGCGGCTGCGCGCCCAGCTCGACGAGGCGCTCGCCGAGTGGGCCACCGGCGAGCGCGAGCGCCTCGAGCGCCACGCCGCCGCGAGCGGCATCGGGCCGTGGCAGGCCGAGCCGCGCCCGCGGGTGGTGGTGCTGGCCGGCGCCGGGGCGCTGTGCGCCGGGCGCGACCCGCGCGAGGCGGGGCTCGCGGCCGAGGTGCTGGCCCGCAACCTTGCGGCCAAGGCGCAGATCGCGGCCAGCGGCGGGCGCTACCGCTCGATCGAGGAGGCCGAGCTGGTCGCCGTCCAGTACCGGCCCCAGCAGCGCGCCAAGCTCGGCGCCGGCCCCGCCGGGGCGCTGGCCGCGACCGTGGCCCTGGTCACCGGCGCGGCCGGGGCGATCGGGGCCGGGATCTGCGAGCGCCTGCTCGAGGAGGGCGCCCTGGTGGCGGCCGCCGACCTGCCCGGCGAGCGCCTCGAGGGGCTGGTCGCCGAGCTCGACGGGCGCCACCCGGGCCGGGTGCTCGCGGTGGCCATGGACGTCGGCGACCCGGCGGCGGTGGCCGCCGGCTTCGACCAGGCGGCGCTCGCCTGGGGCGGGGTCGACCTGGTGGTGATCAACGCCGGGCTGGCCCACGTCGCCGGCCTGGCCGAGCTCGAGCTCGAGGCCTTCCGGCGCCTCGAGCGGGTCAACACCGAGGGCACCCTGCTGCTGCTCGCCGAGGCCGCCCGCCACCTCGAGCGCCAGGGCACCGGCGGCGACGTCGTGCTGGTCTCGACCAAGAACGTCTTCGCCCCCGGGGCGCGCTTCGGCGCCTACAGCGCCACCAAGGCCGCCGCCCACCAGCTCGCCCGGGTGGCCAGCCAGGAGCTCGCCGCGCTCGACGTGCGGGTCAACATGGTCGCCCCGGACGCGGTCTTCGCCCACGGCGAGCGCCGCTCCGGGCTGTGGCAGGAGGTGGGGCCGGACCGCATGCGCGCCCGCGGGCTCGACGAGGCCGAGCTCGAGCGCTACTACCGGGAGCGCAACCTGCTCAAGGCGCAGGTCAGCGCCCGCCACGTCGCCAACGCGGTGCTGTTCTTCGCCACCCGCCAGACCCCGACCACCGGCGCCACCCTGCCGGTCGACGGCGGCCTGCCCGACGCTACGCCTCGCTAGCGCCGGCCTCCCCAGGGGTGGCGGCCTGGTACCAGGTGCCGCGCGCCCGCCCGCGCTGGCGCAGCCGCCCGGCCGTCACCAGGCGCTTGAGGAGCCGGCGGGCGCTGGCCCCATCGAGGTCGAAGCGCTCGCGAAGCTCTACCGCGCGCACCCCGCCGAGCCGCTCGGCCCTCTCCAGCGCCCAGCGCGCGCGCGGGTCGGCGAGCAGCTCGCCGCTCGTCGCCGCTGCGCGCTCAGCCGGGGGCCGTGGCGTCGGCGCCGGGGCCTCGCCGGGGACCAGGGGCCGGTAGAGGGTGCCCTTGCGCTGGCCCTCCCGGGCCAGCAGGCCGCGCCGGGTGAGGTCGCGGAGCAAGGCCGTGACCCGGCTCGCGGCCAGCCCGAAGCGCTCGCGGATCTCGCCGGGGCGCACCGCCCCGGCCGCGCGCGCCCGGGCCACCGCCCAGGCCGCGGCCTCGGCCTCGCGCGCCTCCTCGGGTGCGGCGGCCGAGTCGCCCTCGGCCTCGTTGCCCCAGCAGTCCCAGCCGGCGACCGGGCGGCGGGCGAAGAGCTCGATGCGCGCCACCTCTCCGGCCAGCGCGACGATCCGCTCGCGCACCTCGGCCGGCTTCTCGGAGTGGCGCCCGAGCGGCGCCTCCACGACCTGGTGGACCCCGGCGCTGGCCCGCCGCGGGCGCCCCCGCACTCCGAGCAGGCAGGGCTCGGTGTTGGCCCGGCTCCAGCTCCCCATCCCCCAGGCGAGCTTGCCCTGGAGGCTCTTCTTGACCCACACGAAGGCCACCGTCTTGTAGCGGAAGCCCCAGGCGTCGATCACCGGCAGGACCTCGGGCAGCTTCGGCCAGGTCACCCACAGGAACAGCAGCGCGTCGTCGGCCGCGATCGAGGCGACCGGCAGGTCGCGAATCGCGCCATCGTCGAGCAGCGGGTACTTGAAGCCGACCCCGCGGCGCCCGGCGGCGGCCTGGTCGCGGTAGTGCCAGGGCGGGTCGGCGTAGATCACCGCGTAGCGCCGCCCGGCGGTGAACGGATCCTCGACGATCCGCCCGCTGCTCGTGTCCTGCGTGTCCACCGTTGCTCCGTTCGCCGTCTTCCTAGCCTTCCCGGCTCGGATCGAGGATCGCCAGCCCCTTGAAGTAC
>CAZRGU010000072.1:0-13948 GCA_964599705.1 uncultured Ectothiorhodospiraceae bacterium
GGATACAACGTCGTTGCGCAGCCTGTGGGCGCGATGGCTGAGTCTGCGCGAGCTTGGGGAAAAACCGCGCTCCGTCCCGGGGGCCCGGGGCGTGCGCAGCAGGTGCTCGATTCTTTCCCGGGCGGTCAGGGCCGGTCGGCCTGAGCGGGGCGCTCGGTCCTGATCACCACCCGCTCGACCTGGGGATCGTCCCAGCTCCCGGTCACCGTGTACTGGTAGGCGAACACGCGATCGAGGAGCCGCCGGCGGAACAGCTTCTCGGCCAGCCAGATCGGGGCCAGCGGGATGCTCGCCGAGAGCCGCGGGGTCACGGTGATCACCTCGTCGTAGTCGCGGGCGACCAGGCCGGTGCGCCCGGCGATGTCGATCCGCCCCACCGGCCCGTCGAGAAACAGGTTGCTGGTGTAGGCGTTGCCGCCCTCGAGCGCGAAGCTGCCCTCCATGCGGTTGAAGGCGATGCCCTTCTCGAACAGATCGCTGAAGTCGAGCAGCAGCCGCCGCGGCAGCGAGGTCAGGCTGAGCAGCCCGAAGAGCCGCCCCGGAGCGCCCCGGCGCACCTGCAGCAGGCGGCCCTTGCTGGCCCGGAAGTGGACCACGCCGGTGGCCCGCTCGAGGGCGAAGTCGGCGGGACGCCCGGGCCAGCCGACGTCGCCGATCACCTCGGTCGCCGCCCCCTCGATGCCGCTGTCCTCGTAGCCGAGCGCGGTGAGCAGCGAGGCGAGCTCGTCGGTATGGATCTGCACCCGCAGCCGGGTGCGGTGGCGCTCGCTCTCGCCTTCGCCCTCGACCTCCCAGGTCCCGGTGGCGGTGGCCTCGAAGGCCGGGTTGCTCATGAACGCGTGCTCGATGCGCAGCCCGCTCGCGGTGCGGGTGGTGCGCATCCGCGCGCTGCCCAGCGCCCGCCCCGCCCAGGTCAGCGATCGGGTGACGAACTCGAAGGCCGGCAGATCCCGGGGGTCGAGCCGGGGACCGCCCTCGGCGGAGCCTTCCGGCACCGGTGGCGCGATCGCCAGCCGGTCGAGGTCGAGGCGCAGGGGCTGGCGCTCGAGATCGGCCGGGATCGAGACCGTTCCGGCCAGATCCGGTCCGTCCATTCGCGCATGCCAGGTCCCCTCCCCGTCGCGCTCGGCGCGCAGCGCGATCCGCCGGAAGCGGTTGCCGAGCAGCTCGAGGTCGGCGATCGCCAGCTCCACCCTGCGCACCCCGGCCACCGCCCGGGTACCGGCCGCGGCGCTGCCGCGCAGCAGGCGGTGCCATTCGCGCACCTTGAGCACCGGCAGCGAGCCGTCGATCACCACCCCGGGCAGCGCCGGCAGCTCGGCCTCGCCGGGGCCGAGGTGGACCCGGCCGCGCTCGACCCGCCAGCCCCCGTCGGCCTTGCGCAGCAGGTGCACGGCCGCCGAGGCGGCCTCGCCGTAGCGGACCCGCAGCACCCGCTCGTCGCGGCCCACCAGGGTGGTGTGGACCCGCAGCCGGATGCGCTCCTCGGGGCGCTTGCCGAACGGGTCGGGCAGGTCCAGGCCGACCCCGGTGAGCTCGGTCTCGACCCGGAGCTGGAGCGGCTCGCCGGGGCCGCCGACGGCATCGGGCACCTCCAGCTCGGCGCTCCACGGGGTCTCGCCGCGCAGGTGCGAGAGCAGCGGCGATGTGGCCACGTCGAGCTCGGCGGCGAGCCCCGCGTTGCGCAGGTGACGGGCCAGATAGACGCTGTCGGCGCGCCCCGCGAGGCGCAGCTCCAGCGCCGCCCCCGGCTCGCCGGCGCGGCGCAGCTCGACCTCGATCGGGCGCCCCAGGTAGCGGGCCCGGCCGCCCTCGCTGCGCATCCCGTCGGGGCCGAACACGACCGCCCCGCTGACCCCCTGCATCCCCTCCTCGAAGCCGGGCAGCTCGACCCGGTTGTCCTCGAGCTCGACCCGTCCCGAGGCCCGGGCCCGGCCGTCCGGGGCGAGCGGCAGCTCGATGCGCAGGTCGACCCGCATCCGCCCCTCCGGGCGCAGCTTCTCGGTCACGTAGCGGAAGCGCTCGGCGAACGGGCTGGCGCGCAGGAACGCGCGCCCCTGCTCGCTGGTGCCCGCGACCCCGATCCGCGCCACCAGCCGCGCCGGCCGGCCCAGGGTGTCGGCGATCTCGACCCGCATTCGGGTCACCGGCGCGCCGCTGATCCGGCCCCGCTCGACGTCCGCCGTCACCCTGCGGTTCTCGAGCCGCAGCGCCCCGTCGGCATCCTCGAGCGGCGGCCAGCCGGGCGCGTAGGCGATCCGCGCCCCGCTGAGGCGCGCTCGCAGCCGCAACGAGGCGCTCCGATCGGCGAGCCGGATCCGGTCGAGCCGGTCGCTGCGCACCAGCAGATCGGCCCGCTCGATCCGCCCGGCGCGCAGCGCGCGGCGCAGCCAGGCGGTCAGCCGCGGGTGGGAGCCGCGCTCGGGCAGGAGCGGGACGAGCGCCGAGAGATCGGCGTCGCGCAGCGCCGCGCGCAGCAGCAGGTCGGGCGGTCCGCCGGGGGAGGCGCGGCGCAGCCGCAGGGCCACGTCGAGCTCGAGCCCCGGGGCGGCGAGACGCGCCGCGCGCACCTCGATGCCGCCCCCCGGGTCCGCGGCATCGAGCGCCGCGCGCGCGGCGCGCACCCGCATCGCCAGCGGCTCGGCGAGCAGCCCGCCGAGCCGGCTGCGCAGCCGCCCCTCGCGCAGGGCCAGGCTTGCCTGCCGGCCGTCCAGCTCGAGCCGCCCGGCCGCGCCGCGCAGCCGCCCGCCCAGCACCGGCAGGGCCAGGCCGAGGGAGTCGAAGTCGATGCTCGCGCGCAGCGAGTCGCGCCACCCGGGGCCCGGCTCGAGGCTCAGGCGCAGGGTCTCGATCCAGCCCTCGAGGTCGCTGCCACGGAGCGCCGCCGGCAGCGCCGGCTCGAGGCCGAGCGCGCGCAGGCGGGCGCGCAGCGAGGCGATCGGGGCGCCGCGCAGCTCGCCGCTCAGGCGCGCCGGCCGCTCGCCGCGGCGGCGGTAGGAGAGGCGGACGAGGGCCGGCGGGCGCGCCTCGCCGGGCGCGCTCGACAGCGAGGCCAGCGCGTCCCAGCCGGCCGCCGAACGGCGCCAGGCGAGCCGCCCGCGCAGCCCGGCCGGCCGCTCGCCGGGCGGCGGCACGCCGGCCGCGTAGCGCCCCCGCACCGCCACCAGCCGCCCGTCGCGCCACTCGCTCCAGGCCTCGAGCGCCAGGCGGGCACCGGCGGCGATCCGCTCGGCGGGCAGCCCCAGGCTGACCAGCGCGCGGCGCCCGAGGCGGGGCGCGTGCAGGTAGATCCGTCCCGACCAGCGCGAGCTCGACGGATCGCCCTCGATGCGCGCGATCAGGCGCACCGGCGAGCCGTCGCCGAGCCGTGCGCTGCCGGCCATCGCCAGCGTGCTCCCGCTGGCCTGCAGGTCGAGGCTGACCCGGGTCAGGCTGAGCGGCTCCCGGCTGCGGCGCTCGTCGAACCAGGCCAGGGTCGCATCCTCGAAGCGCAGCCTGCGCTGGGCGAGGAGCAGGGCCCGCGCCAGGCCCTTGTCGGCACCGGCGGCCAGCCCGCGGATCTGCACCGACCCGTCGGCGCGGCGCACCAGCCCGAGGGCGAGCCCGCTGACCACGGTCTCGCGCAGGCGCAGGGCGCCGGCGCGCAGGCTGGCGCCGAGGCCGGGCACCACCCGCACGTCGGCGAGGCGCACCGCCCCCTGGCCGGCCGCCCCCGGACGGGAGATGCGCAGGTCGCGGATGGCCAGCACCGGGGTCCAGCCGCGCCAGCTCGGCACCAGCTCGGCGGCGCTGAGCTCGAGCCCCAGCTCGGCGCCCGCCCAGCGGGCGATCGCGGGCCGGAACCGGTCGGCGAGCAGGAACAGGCCGCGCAGCGCCAGCAGCAGGCCCGCGACCAGGATCAGCGCGCCGGCGAGGACCCGCATCCAGCGGCGCGTGCCGCGCCTCGCTGGGTGTGCCGGCGCCGGGCTGCGCTCGCCTTCGCTCCGGCGCTTCTCCGCGGACACCTCAGACCAGGACCACGTCGTACTGCTCGCGCGAGTACATGGTCTCGACCTGGAGCGTGATCGGCTTGTCGATGAACGCCTCGAGCTCGGCAAAGCCCACCGACTCCTCGTCGATCAGGGTCTCGATGACCTCCTGGGAGGCGAGCACCAGGAGCTTCTCGGCGTCGTACTGGCGGGCCTCGCGCAGGATCTCGCGGAAGATCTCGTAGCAGACCGTGTGCGGGGTCTTGATCGTGCCGCGCCCGGAGCAGGTCGGGCACGGCTCGCAGAGCACGTGCTCGAGGCTCTCGCGGGTGCGCTTGCGGGTCATCTGCACCAGGCCGAGCCGCGAGACCTCGCTGATCTGGGTGCGCGCCGGGTCGCGGTCGAGGTGGCGCTCGAGGGCACGGAGCACCTGGCGGCGGTGGTCGGGGTTCTCCATGTCGATGAAGTCGATGATGATGATCCCGCCGAGGTTGCGCAGCCGGAGCTGGCGGGCGATCGCCTGGGCGGCCTCGAGGTTGGTCTTGAAGATGGTCTCCTCGAGGTTGCGGTGACCGACGTAGGCCCCGGTGTTGACGTCGATGGTGGTCATCGCCTCGGTCTGGTCGATGACCAGGTGACCGCCGGACTTGAGCTGGACCTTGCGCTCGAGGGCCTTCTGGATCTCGTCCTCGACCCCGTAGAGGTCGAAGATCGGGCTCTCGCCCTGGTAGAGCTCGATGCGCGGGGCCATCTCGGGGATGAAACGCTCGGCGAAGTCGCGCACCCACTCGAGGGTCTCGCGCGAGTCGATCCGGGCCCGCTCGATGTCGGTGCCGACCAGCTCGCGCAGGGTCCGCATCACCAGCGGCAGGTCCTCGTGCACCCGGCACGGCGCGCCCGCGGCGCGGGCCGCCTCGAGCACCGACTCCCAGAGGCGGTGCAGGAAGGCCATGTCGGCCGCGATCAGCGACTCGGGCGCCGACTCGGCCGCGGTGCGCACGATGTACCCGTCGCTCGGCTCGCCGCCGGCGGGCCGCTGGGGGGCGGCGGCGGCATGGCGGCGAACCAGCTCGCGCAGCCGCTCCCGCTCGGCCTCGTCCTCGATGCGCTGCGAGACCCCGATGGTGGCGGTGCCGGGAAGAAAGACCAGGTAGCAGGAGGGGATGGCGATGTGGGTCGAGAGGCGTGCGCCCTTGCTGCCGATCGGGTCCTTGATCACCTGGACCAGCAGCTCCTGCCCGTCGTGGAGCAGCTCGGTGATCGGCGGCGGCTCCTCGCCGTTGCCCGGCGCCGCGCGCAGCGCCCCGGCGCCGCTCGAGATGGTGCCGATGTCCGAGGCGTGGAGGAAGGCGGTGCGCTCGAGGCCGATGTCGATGAAGCCGGCCTGCATCCCGGGCAGCACCCGCGAGACCCGTCCCTTGTAGATGTTGCCGACCAGCCCGCGGCGGTTGGGGCGCTCGACGACCACCTCCTGGGGGAGGCCGTTCTCGACGATCGCGACCCGGGTCTCGCGCGGGGTGACGTTGATCAGCAGCTCGACGCTCATCTCACGGAGAGGAAGGCTCGGTTGGCCGCCGGTGCCTGCATACCGTACCCTTCGGTCACCTGGAGGACACCCGGCGCACCGTGGCCCGGCTCGCCCGCCTGCCGCGGTGGCCCGCGGCTCGGGTCTGACGGGGGGCCGGATCCTGACCGGTCGCCGGCGATGCCGCGCGGCGGCTCTCGCCGGCACCGGTGGCCGAGTGTAGTGGCCCGGGGCGAAACCGACAACGCGCAGCCGCGAGGAGGGCGCAGGTGGTCCGCAGTCGCACCCTTGGCGGGACGGCCCCGGCGCGCCCGGAGGCCGCTGGCGGGGCACGCCTCGAGGCCCTCGGCGAGCGGCTGCGCGAGGCCGGGGCCGAGGAGCAGGCGCTCGCCCGCGGGCGCGAGGTCGCGGCGATCCTCGCCGGTCTCGGGCTCGACCCGGTCGCCCAGCTCGCCGGCCTGCTCCACTACGGCGGGCGCGGGCTCGAGGGCGCCGTCCTGCGCCGCCTCGCCGAGGCCGAGGGCGAGGATCTGGTGGCCCTGCTCGACGGGGTGGGGCGGCTCGACGAGCTCTCCAGCCGGCCGCCCTCGGGGCGCGGCGACGAGCTGCGCAGCCAGCGGATGCGCAAGCTCCTGCTGGCCATCGTGCGCGACGTGCGGGTGGTGCTGGTGGTGCTCGCCGGCCAGCTCGTGACCCTGCGGGCCCGCGAGGCGCTGGCCCCCGAGGCGCGCCGCGAGCTCGCCCACCTCGCCCTCGAGGTGTTCGCACCGCTGGCCAGCCGGCTGGGTGTCTGGCAGATCAAGTGGGAGCTCGAGGATCGCGGCTTTCGCGAGCTCGAGCCCGAGGCCTACAAGGACATCGCCCGGCGCCTGGACGCGCGGCGCAGCGATCGCGAGGGCTACATCGAGGCGGTGGTCCGCGAGCTCGGCACCCAGCTCGAGCGTTCCGGCATCCAGGCCGAGGTCCAGGGGCGACCCAAGCACATCTACAGCATCTGGCGCAAGATGCGCCACAAGGGGCTCGACTTCGACCAGCTCTTCGACCTGCGCGCGGTGCGCGTCCTGGTCGACTCGATCCCGCAGTGCTACGCGGCGCTCGGCGTGGTTCACACCTGCTGGCCGCACGTGCCCCACGAGTTCGACGACTACATCACCAACCCCAAGCCCAACGGCTACCAGTCGCTGCACACCGCCGTGATCGGCCCCGAGGGCAAGACCCTCGAGGTCCAGATCCGCACCCGCCGGATGCACGAGGAGGCCGAGCTCGGGGTGGCCGCGCACTGGCGCTACAAGGAGGGCGAGCGGCGCCGGATCGCGGGCGATGCGCGCATCCGGTGGCTGCGCCGGCTGCTCGAGTGGCACGACTCGGGCGAGGGCGCGGCCGATCTGGCCGCCCAGTTCAACGCCGAGCTGTTCCAGGACCGGGTCTACGTGTTCACGCCGCGCGGCGACATCGTCGACCTGCCGGCCGGAGCGACCCCGCTCGACTTCGCCTACCAGGTCCACACCGAGGTCGGCCACCGCTGCCGGGGGGCCAAGGTCAACGGCTCGATCGTGCCGCTCACCTACCGGCTGCGCTCGGGCGACAAGGTCGAGGTGCTGACCACCCGCCAGCCGCGCCCGAGCCGCGACTGGCTCAACCCCCATCTCGGCTACCTGGCCAGCGCCCGGGCCCGCGCCAAGGTGCGCCAGTGGTACAAGCAGCAGGACTACGAGCGCAACCTCGCCGACGGCCAGGAGATCTACGCCCGCGAGGTGCGCCGCCTGGGGGTCAGCGGGATCGACGGCCGGCAGCTCGCCGCGCGCTTCCGCTTCACCAGCTTCGACGACCTGCTCGCCGCCATCGGCCGCGGCGACGTCTCCTCGGGGCAGCTCGCCGGGGCGCTCCAGCAGCAGCTCCCGGAGCAGGCCGTCCAGGCGCCGGTGGTGCGCGCGCGCCGCGCCTCGCGCAGCGAGGGGGAGGGCGGGGACATCCGCGTCGAGGGGGTCGGCGATCTGCTCACCCAGCTCGCCCGCTGCTGCGCGCCGCTGCCCCCCGACCCGATCGTCGGCTACATCACCCGCGGGCGCGGGGTGAGCGTGCACCGGCGCGACTGCGCCAACGTGCTGCGCCTCGGCGAGGCCGAGCGGGCGCGCCTGGTCGACGTCGAGTGGCGCCGGGCCGGGGCACGCTCGACCTACCCTGTCGACATCGAGGTCAGCGCCTTCGATCGCAAGGGGCTGCTGCGCGACATCACCTCGGTGATCGCCAACGAGGGGGTCAACGTGGTGGCCCTGGAGTCGCACGGCGAGGGCCGCGGCAACGAGGTCCGCACCCGCCTCACCGTCGAGGTCGAGGACCTGCCCCAGCTCGCCCGGGTGCTCGACCGCCTCGCCCAGCTCGCCAACGTCAGCGACGCCCGGCGCTGCGGCGGGGGGTAGCCGCCCCCTCCGCGGGGGCGCCTGGCGCCGGGGCGTGAGGTTTGCTGGGGAGGTGCCCACCCCGGCTTGCCGCCTCGCCCGGAGCGGGTGGATCGGCGGCCGCAGCCGTGGATTGGTGAGCTACTCGAGCTCGGCGCGCAGCGCCGCGGCGCGCTCGCGGGCGGTGGCGAGCTGCTCGGCGGTGAGCTCCTTGCCGGTCAGGTCGCGGTTCTTGGCGGCGTTGGGATCCCCGCGCTCGGCGCCGATCGTGAACCAGGCGTAGGCCTCGATCTCGTCGCGCTCGACGCCCTCGCCGAGCCCGTAGAGGATGCCGAGGTTGTTGGCCGCCTTGGCGCTGCCGGCGCGCGCCGCGCGCAGGTACCAGCGCCGCGCCTCGCCGAAGTCGCGCCCGGTGCCGCGCCCGTCGTAGTACATCAGCCCGAGGCTGTACTGGCCGCGCGGGTTGCCGGCCTCGGCCGCGCGCCGGAACCACTCCAGGGCGCGAGCCGGATCGCGCGGCACGCCGATTCCCTCCAGGTACATCACGCCGAGGTTGACCTGGGCGTTGCCATGGCCCTGCTCGGCGGCGCGCTGGTACCAGCGCGCCGCCTCGGCGAGGTCGCGCTCGACGCCCTCGCCGCGATCGTAGCGGCTGGCGAGCCGGAACTGGGCCTCGGGGTCGCCGGCGCGGGCCCGCGCGACCAGCCCATCGCCGCCGGCCGCCGCTCGCTCGAGCAGCGGCCCGAGCTCGAGATCGGCCGCGCTCGGCGGGGGTGCGGCGAGCAGGGCGAGCGCGGCGAGCAGCGCCGCTCCGGGAGGTGATCGCATTCGGGGTCTCTCGCCTCGCGCTAAGAAATCCGTGCCTCGGGCCGATGATAAACTGAGCCGCCCGCGCCGCTCGCCGGCGCGGGCTTGCCAGCCCTACCCGCCGGCCGCCGGCGCCGTGCGCAGGCGGGCAACCCGGGCCGTTCCCCGGTGGCCGAGGCCGCCGGATACTCGTTGCGAAAGGCGCCATGATACGGATCTTCAGGCACTACGTCCCCCGCACCCTGGTCATCCTCGGCACCAGCGAGCTGCTGATCTTCGTGGCCGCGATCTATCTCGGCGTGACCGTGCGCCTGCTCGACTTCAACCCGACCGTCAACCTGCTGGTCGGGCACATCTGGACCAAGGCGATCGGCTTCGCCGCGGTGATGATGCTGATGATGGCCGCGGTCGGTCTCTACCGGCGCGGACTGCGCGACGACCTGCGCGGCATCACGCTGCGCATCGCGGTGGCCTTCCTCATGGGCCTGGCGATCATGGTCGCCGCGATCGCGGTCGCCCCGGCCGCCTCGATCGGCAGCCATGCCTTCACCGTCGCCTTCCTGAGCTCGGCGGTCGGGGTCTTCCTGTTCCGGGCGCTGATCTATCGCTACTCGCACGCCGATGTCTTCAAGCGCCGGGTGATGGTGCTCGGGACCGGGCGCCAGGCCGCCCAGATCGGGTCCCTGCGGCGCCGCTCGGACTGGGTGGCGATGAGCCTGGTCGGGTACATCGAGTGCGGCGAGGAGGAGCCGGTGGTCAGCGCCGAGAGGATCTTCCGGGTCAAGACCACGCTGCTTGAGCTGCTGGTCGAGCAGCAGGCCGACGAGCTGGTCATCGCGGTCACCGATCGGCGCCGCGACTTCCCGGTCAACGAGATCCTCGACTGCAAGATGAGCGGCATCGAGGTGATCGACCTGCTCGGCTTCTTCGAGCAGCAGACCGGCAAGATCAACCTCGCCGGGCTGCACCCGAGCAGCCTGATCTTCGCCGACGGCTTCGTCCAGGCGGTGCTCAAGAGCGGTGCGCACCGGGTCTTCGACCTGCTCCTCGGCCTCGTCGGGCTGGCCCTCGGGCTGCCGTTGATGGTGCTCGCGGCGCTCGCCATCTGGATCGAGGAGGGCCCTGGTGCGCCGGTGCTCTATCGCCAGGTGCGGGTCGGGCGCAACGGCCGGCACTTCGAGATCCTCAAGTTCCGCAGCATGCGGGTCGATGCCGAGCGCCCGGGCGAGGCGCGCTGGGCGGCGAGCCGCGACCCGCGCGTGACCCGGGTCGGGGCGGTGCTGCGCAAGCTGCGCATCGACGAGCTGCCCCAGCTCATCAACGTGCTCAAGGGCGAGATGAGCTTCGTCGGTCCGCGCCCCGAGCGGCCCGAGTTCGTCGCCGAGCTGGCCGCCAAGATCCCCTTCTACGATCTGCGCCACCGGGTCAACCCCGGGATCACCGGCTGGGCCCAGATCTGCTACCCCTACGGGGCCTCCGCGCACGACGCCCGCGAGAAGCTCCAGTACGACCTCTACTACATCAAGAACTACAGCCTGTTCCTCGATATCATGATCCTGATCCAGACCGTCCAGGTCATCCTCTGGGGTCAGGGCGCGCGCTGAGCCCGCCGGGCGGGGAGGGGCGGCGGGCGTGAGCGCCGGGAGTGACCGGGTGAGGCGGGCAGCAGAGGGCGGGCCATGACCTTCGCGCAGGTCGCCGCAGTCTCCTACGGGGCCGCCGCGCTGGCCTTCGCGCTGCTCACCGCGCTGCTGCTCACCGCCTGGAAGGGCCGCCTGCAGGGCGGGCTGCTGGTCGCGGCCACCGGGATCTCGGCGCTCTGGGCGGGGCTCAGCGCGGTGCACGCGCTGCGCGGCGTGCCGCCGGCCTCGGCGGTCGCGCTGCTCGAGATCCTGCGCGACGGGGCCTGGTACTGCTTCCTGTTCAGCCTGCTCGGCTACGCTCGCGAGGAGCGCGGCGCGAGCACCCGGCGCGCCGATCTGCGCCTCTTCGCGGTGCTGGTGCTGGCCGCCAGCGCCGGGCTCGCCGCGCTGATCGTGCTCGAGCACCTCGGGGCGGTCGAGGCGCTGCGCGGCAAGTCGGCACGCTCCCTGCCGATCTTCGGCCACCTGCTGCTCGCGGTGGCCGGCCTCGCCCTGATCGAGCTGCTCTACCGCAACACCCGCCCCGAGCACCGCTGGGCGATCAAGCTGCTCTGCTTCGGGCTCGGCGGGATGTTCGCCTACGACCTCTACCTCTACGCCAACGGCCTGCTCTTCCGCCACATCGACGAGGCGAGCTGGGCGGCGCGCGGCGTGGTCAACGCGATGGTCGTGCCGATGCTGGCGGTCGCGGCGCGGCGCAACCCGGACTGGTCGCTCGATGTCTTCGTCTCGCGCCACGTGGTGTTCCACTCCGCGGCGCTGCTCGGCACCGGGCTGTACCTGATCGTGATGGCCGCGGCCGGCTACTACATCCGGCTGTTCGGGGGCACCTGGGGCGGGGTCGCCCAGATCGCCTTCCTGTTCGGCGCGGTGCTGCTGCTGGCGGTGCTGATGGTCTCCGGGCAGGCGCGCTCGCGGCTGCGGGTCTTCCTCGCCAAGCACTTCTACCGCAACCGCTACGACTACCGCGAGGAGTGGCTGCGCTTCACCCACACGCTGTCGGCCAGCGCCGGCGGCGAGGCGCTCAAGGAGGACATCGCGGCGGCCATCGCGCGCATCGTCGAGAGCCCGGCGGCGGTGCTCTGGGCGCGCGGTCCGGGCGGCGGGCTGCGCGCCGAGGCCGCCTGGCAGGCGGTGCCCCCGGAGGCGAGCGAGCTGGCGGCCGAGGCCCCGCTGGTGCGCTTCCTCGAGCGGCGCGGCTGGGTGGTGTTCCTCGACGAGGTCGCCGAGCACCCCGAGCGCTACGGCGGCCTCGAGCTCCCCGCCTGGCTCGAGCGCATGCGCCACCCCTGGGTGATCGTGCCGCTGCTCCACGGCGAGCGCCTCGCCGGCCTGGTGGTGCTGGCCCGCTCGCCGACCAAGCCGGCGCTCAACTGGGAGGACGCCGACCTGCTCAAGACCGTGGGCCGCCAGGCGGCGAGCTACCTGGCCCTGCTCGAGGCCAACGAGGCGCTCGCCGAGGCCCGCCAGTTCGAGGCCTTCAACCGGCTCTCGGCCTATGTCGTCCACGACCTCAAGAACCTGGTCGCGCAGCTCTCGCTGGTCGGCAGCAACGCCCGGCGCCACATGCACTCGCCGGGCTTCATCGAGGACGCGATGGCCACCGTCGAGCACGCCACCGCGAAGATGAACCGCCTGCTCGCCCAGCTTCGCAAGGGGCGCGCCGCGGGCGCGGCGGCCGAGGCCGTGGACCTCGGCGAGGTCGCCGGCGAGGCGCTGCGCGCGGCCGGCGGGCGCCGGCCCGAGCCACGCCTCAGGCTCGAGGCCGGGCGGCTGCGGGTGCGCGCCGAGCGCGACCGCCTGGCGGCGGTCATCGGCCACCTGGTGCGAAACGCCCAGGAGGCGACCGCCGCCGAGGGGACCGTCGAGGTCCGGGTGGCCCGCGGCGGCGACGGCATGGCGCTGCTCGAGGTCGCCGACAGCGGCTGCGGCATGGACCAGCGCTTCATCCGCGAGCGCCTGTTCCGGCCCTTCGACACCACCAAGGGCAACGCCGGCATGGGGGTCGGGGTCTACGAGACCCGCGAGTTCGTCACCGCCTGCGGGGGGCGTCTCGAGGTCGAGAGCGAGCCGGGCCGGGGGACCGTGTTCCGCATGCGGCTGCCGCTGGCCGGTGATACCATCGGTGGCGGCGAGAGGGTCGAGGAGGCGACGGGCTGATGGCGCGGGCGGGGGCGAAGAGACCGCTGCTGGTCGTCGAGGACGACCCCGGCCTGCAGAGCCAGCTCAAGTGGTGCTTCGAGAACTACCGGGTGGTGATCGCCGCCGACCGCGGCGAGGCGCTGGCCGCCCTCGAGGAGCACCGCCCGGCGGTGGTCACCCTCGATCTCGGCCTGCCCCCCGACCCGGCCAACGCCGGCGAGGGGCTCGCGGTGCTCGAGGAGATCCTTCGCCAGGCGCCGGCGACCAAGGTGATCGTGGTCACCGGCAACGACGATCGCGACAACGCGGTTCGCGCCGTCGGGATGGGCGCCTACGACTACTACCAGAAGCCGATCGACCCCGACCTGCTCGCCCTGATCGTCGACCGCGCCCACCGCCTCCATGACCTCGAGCGGGAGAACCGCGAGCTCGCCGCGCGGGCGGTGCGCTCGCCGCTCGAGGGCATCGTCGCGATCAGCGAGCAGATGACCGAGGTCTGCCGGATGATCGAGCGGGTGGCGCCGACCGACATCAGCGTCCTGCTGCTCGGCGAGAGCGGCACCGGCAAGGAGCTGCTCGCCCGCGCGCTGCACCAGCTCGGCCCGCGCCGCGACAAGCGCTTCGTGGTCATCAACTGCGCCGCCATCCCGGAGACGCTGCTCGAGAGCGAGCTGTTCGGCTACGAGAAGGGCGCCTTCACCGGCGCCTACCGCCAGCACATCGGCAAGATCGAGCATGCCGACGGCGGCACCCTGTTCCTCGACGAGATCGGCGACCTGCCGCCGGCGCTGCAGTCCAAGCTGCTGCGCTTCCTCCAGGAGCGCATCGTCGAGCGGATCGGCGGCAAGCGCCAGATCGAGGTCGACGTGCGGGTGGTCTGCGCGACCCATCGCGATCTGGCCGGGATGATCGAGTGCGGCGAGTTTCGCGAGGACCTCTACTACCGGATCAGCGAGGTCACGGTCAGCATCCCGCCGCTGCGCGAGCGCACCGGGGATGCGGTGGTGCTGGCGCGCCACTTCCTCGCCGAGCACGGCAAGGGACGGCTGCGCGGCTTCAGCGAGGAGGCGCTGCGCGCCATCGAGGGCTACGACTGGCCGGGCAACGCCCGCGAGCTCGAGAACCGCGTCAAGCGGGCCGCGATCATGGCCGACGGCTACCACGTCGAGCTCGCCGACCTCGACCTCCCCGGCACGGTCGCCGAGGGCGAGCCGCTCAACCTGCGCGAGGCGCGCGAGCACGCCGAGCGGCGCGCCATCCTGCGCGCGCTGGCGCTCAGCCAGGACCGGGTGTCGGTGGCCGCCGAGCTGCTCGGGGTCAGCCGGCCGACCCTCTACGGGCTGATCGAGAAGTACGCGCTGCGCTGAAACGCCCCGACGACCGCGGGCCGCGCGCTCGGCGAGCGAACAGGGGGGCACCAGACCTTCGCTGCCGAAGGAGCGCGGGATCGCCGTAGCCCGGGCT
>CAZRGU010000073.1:0-4061 GCA_964599705.1 uncultured Ectothiorhodospiraceae bacterium
CCGCAGCCGTGGATCGGTGAGATCTCCGGGCTAACCCGGAGATCTCACCGATGCGCGAAGCGAGCAAGGCCAGCGCCCGGGCGATGCTCCCCGAAGGGTGATGCTTCGATGTATAAGCGTGTGATGCTATGATGTCTCCATGCGTACCACCTTGACCCTCGACGACGCCCTCGCCGCGCGGCTCAAGGAGCTTGCGCATCGTTCCGGGAGACCGTTCAAGGAGGTCGTCAACGAGACCCTGCGCGCCGGGCTCCGGACCCGCGACGCCCCGCCCGCGGCGCGCCGTTACCGCCTCCGCACGGTCTCGCTCGGGGCGGTCGCGAGCGGCGTGGATCTCGACCGCGCGCTGGCGCTCGCCGACGCCCTCGAAGACGAGGAGATCGCCCGCGAGCTGGAGCAGCGCAGGTGATCCTCGTCGATGCCAACCTGCTGATCTACGCGGTCAACCGCGACGCGCCGCGACACGCCGCGGCGCGTCGCTGGTGGGAGCGCCTGCTCTCGGGAACCACCGAGGTCGGCCTGGCATGGATCGCCATCCTCGCCTTCCTGCGGATCACCACACACCCGCGGATCATGGAGCGCCCGCTCGCCCCGGAGGCCGCCCTCAGCTACCTCGACGGGTGGCTGGCCCAGCCCTACGTGAGGATGGTCAGCCCCGGCCCCGGCCACTGGTCGATCCTGCGTGCGCTGCTCCGCGGCGCGGGAACCGCCGGCAACCTCACCTCCGACGCGCACCTCGCCGCGCTCGCCCTCGAGCACGGCGCCGAGCTCCACTCGGCCGACCACGACTTCAGGCGCTTCCCCGGCCTGCTCCACGTCGACCCGCTCGGCTGAAAGCCCCGACGACCGCCGGTCGCGCGCTCGACGAGCGAACATGCATGCAGCGGACGTTCGCTGCCGAAGCGCAACCCCACGTCGGGCTGGCGCCCGACCTACGCCCGGGATGGAGCCTGGGACGACACCGGGCAGGGCCTTCCTCGTAGCCCGGGCTCTGCCCGGGATCGAGCGTGGGATCAGCGTCGCCGCGCAGCCCTTGTAATCAATGAGTTAGCCTGTACTAGAGGAAGGTTCGTGAAAGAGTCGCGCACCTACTGCGAGCGTCCCTGGCCGCCCCTGAGTGCGTCGCGAGGCCTCCGCAATCGATGCGTGATGCCTTAGTCGACCAGCGCCTGGTAGGTCAGCACCCGCAGCTCGCGGCGCAGCGGGTAGGCCGAGGAGGGCACGAGCTGGGTCAGCAGCACGACGATCAGCTCCTCGGCAGGATCCACCCAGAAGGCGGTGCTCGCCGCCCCACCCCAGGCGTACTCGCCCGGCGAGCCCATGATCTGGGCACGGGCCGGGTCGAGCATCACCGAGACCCCGAGCCCGAAGCCGATCCCCTCGTAGCTGGTCTCGGCGAAGCGCGCCTGGCCCATCGCGGCGAGGTCTCCGGGCAGGTGGTTCATGGTCATGGTCGCGACCGTCTTGCGCCCGAGCAGGCGCACCCCGTCGAGCTCGCCGCCGCGGGCCAGCATGCGCGCGAAGCGCAGGTAGTCGGCGGCCGTCGAGACCAGGCCACCGCCGCCCGAGAAGGTCACCATCGGGCGGGTGAAGCGGCTGCCGCGAGCAGGGTCGATCGGCTCGAGCCCGCCCTCCTTGCCTGGCGTATAGCAGGCCGCGAAGCGATCGAGGGCGTGCTCCGGGACGTGGAAGGCGGTGTCGCGCATCCCCAGCGGAGCGAGGATGCGCTCGGCGAGGAAGCGCTCCAGGGTCTCCCCGGAGAGCACCTCGACGAGCCGCCCGAGCACGTCGGTGGCCACGCTGTAGTTCCAGCGCGTGCCGGGCTGGAAGAGCAGCGGCTGCTCGGCGAGCAGCGCGACCAGCTCGGCGAGCGGGGTGTCGCCGCGCTGGAAGTCGACCCCGCGCGCGCGGTACAGGGCATCGACCGGGGTCTCGCCGAGGAAGCCGTAGGTGAGTCCGGCGGTGTGGGTCATGAGCTGGCGGACGGTGATCGGGGTCTCGGCGCGCACCGTCTCGACCGCCTCGCCCTCCCCGCCGACGTAGACCCGCGGCGCGGCGAACTCGGGCAGGTAGCGCTCGATCGGATCATCGAGCTGGAAGCGGCCCTCCTCGTAGAGCATCAGCGCGGCGACCGTGGTCACCGGCTTGGTCATCGAGTAGATGCGAAAGACCGTGTCCGGGGTCATCGCCGCCCCGGCCTCGAGGTCGCGCTGGCCGCAGTGATCGAGAAAGACCAGCCGGTCGCGGCGCGCCACCGCCACCACCAGCCCGGGCAGTCGCCCCTCCTCGACCTGGCGGCGCATCCAGGCGCTGACCCGCCCGAGCCGCGCGCCGTCGAGCCCGACCGCCTCGGGCGTCGTCTCCAGCTCCATCCGCTCGCGCTCCCGCAGCTCCGAAAAAGGCGGCGAGGATAGCACCGGAGCGTCCCGGCCTGGAGATCCGGGGCGCCCGATCTCAGCTCCGCCGGTTGGAGGCGCCGTCCGGGAAGTCGTCCGGCCCGCGGAAGGCCACGGTCGGGTCGGCGGCGACCCGGGCGGGCAGCGCGGTCTCCCAGCGCAGGTACTCGCGCATCGGCTCGGGATCGCCCCAGTCGCGCTCGTAGGGCCGCTGCCAGCGGTCCTCGGGCGGGTCGAGCATCCGCCCCTCGCCGCCCTCGAGGGCCAGCCCGGCCTCGCGCCAGGCGCGGTTGCCGCCGGCCAGCACCCGCACCGGCTTTCCCTCCGGGGGCTCGATCTCGGCCGCGGCGAGGCGCGCCAGCACCCCGTCCTCGCTGGTCAGCACCAGGGCGGCGCCCGGCGGCTCACGGCGCAGCGCGGCGGCGAGCCGGGCGCGGATCGCGAAGGCCGCCCCGGGGATGTGCCCGTCGCGGTAGCTGCGGCTCGAGCTCAGATCGATCACCGCCACCGCGCCGCGCGCGAGGGCGGCGGCGAGCGCCGGGGCCTCGATCTCGGGGGCCCGGCAGGCGGCGAGCCCCGGAACCTCGGCGGGCTCCTCGCCGCGCACCTGCTCGAGCCCCTCGAGCCCGCCGGCAAGCACCGCGACCTCGTAGCCGCCGAGCTGCTCGAGCCAGGAGGCGGCCATGATCGCCCGCACCCCGTCGCTGTCGAGGAGCACCACCCTCGCGCCACGGGTGCCGAGGTAGCTCTCGGTCTCCTGGATGAGCTGCCCGCCGGGGGCGCTGATCGCACCGCGCGGATGCCCCTCGACATGCTCCTCGGGGCTGCGCACGTCGATCAGGTACAGCGTCCGCCGCCCGGCCTCGGCCTGCCAGCGGGCCAGGGTCTCGCGGTCGATGAGACGCACCGCGAAGCGCCGTGCCACCGCGGCGGCGGCCTCGCGGGCCCAGGCCAGCGCCCCGGCGCCCGGCGGCGGGGCGCGGCGCCCCGCCCCGCGCTCGAGGCGCTGCCCGGCCAGGTGCCAGCCCATGGTGCCGTTGGCGAGCGCCCGCACCGGGTTGGGGAGCCCGGCGTTGCGCAGCGACTGGGCGCCGATGATGCTGCGGGTGCGCCCCGCGCAGTTGACCACCACCATGGTCGCGCTCGAGGCGATCTGCTCGGCGACCCGGTAGACCAGCTCGCCGCCCGGGCAGCACAGCCCGCCGGGGATGCAGCGGGCGTGGTACTCGGGGAACGGGCGGCTGTCGAGCACCACCACGTCGGCGCGGCGCGCCAGCATCCGGGCGAGCGCCTCGGGGGCGATCGAGGGCGTGCCCCAGGCCGCCTCGACGTGCTCGCCGAAGGCCTTGCTCGGCACGTTGACCCCGGAGTAGAGGGGCAGGCCGGCCTCGCGCCAGGCAGCGGTGCCTCCGGCGAGCACCGCCACCTCGCTCCAGCCGAGCGCCTCGAGGCGCGCCGCGGCGCGCTCGGCGAGCCCCTCCCCGCCGCCGTCGCAGAGCACCACCCGGGCACCGCCCCGCGGCACCAGCGCCGCGCAGCGCAGCTCCAGGCGGCTGAGCGGGAGCGGGGTCGCGTGGAAGAGGTGGCCGCGCCCGAAGACCCCCTCCTCGCGCACGTCGAGCAGCGCGAGCTCCCCTCCGTCACCGAGCATCGCCCGCAGCTCGC
>CAZRGU010000073.1:4161-13813 GCA_964599705.1 uncultured Ectothiorhodospiraceae bacterium
CGGCCGGCGCCGGCAGGCGCCCGTCGACCAGGAAGGTGGCCAGCGGGAACTCGCGCGGCGCGCCGAGGACGTTGCCGCTGAAGCGCACCACCTCGGCGCGGGTCTCGCAGAGCAGCGGCTCGGGGTCGAGGGGCCGGCGGCTGGCCAGCGCCCCGGGGCCGTACAGGGCAATGTTGAGCCCCCCGTGCGGGTCGCGCGCCGAGCGGTACTCGAAGGCCTCGACCCCGGCGGCGCGCATCGCCGCGCCGAGCGCCTGGGTCGCCCGGTAGTCGGCCGGGTCCCTGAGCGCCTGCTCGTGGGCGGCGAACGGCGGGCGGTGCAGACGCAGCCCGCGCACGCACCGGTAGCGCGCCGCGAAGCTGGTGTGCTGGGTGACGAGGCGCGCCGAGGGGGGCGGTGCGGACATCCCGTACCAGAACACGAAGCGGTAGTAGGCGCGCTCGGCGAGCGCGGTGGGCAGGGCGCGGGCGCCGTAGAGCAGGCTCGGCTCGTGGCGGGTGGCGAAGCGCGAGCCGTGAGCGAGCGGCGGGTAGCGGAACGGGGTGGCGAGCAGGTAGTGGAGGCGCCCGCTGCCCGCCGCCAGCGGCGGCTTGCTGGTCTCGAGGAGCGCCTCGAGGAGCATCTGCCCGGCCAGATCGTCGGCCAGCGCGCTGGTCGCCACCTGCTCCTGGCTCTCCACCACCCGGCGCAGCCGCCCGGTCAGCGCCACCAGGTGGCGCTCGCCCCGGCAGGCCGCCCAGATGTCGCTCACGGCTGGCCGCGCAGCGCGTCGAGATACTCGACCACCCGCACCAGCCCGGCCACGGTGGCGAGCTGCTCGGCCGGCACCCCGCCGGTGTGGTGGTTGGCGGTGCGCATCCAGTGGCGCATGTCCTCGACCCGACCGCCGGTCAGGGCGTGCAGCGAGCGGTAGCAGCGGATCAGCAGCAGGGCAAGCTCGCCGGGCTTGCTGCACGGGTCGAGCCCGCGCCCGAGCGAGCTCCGATCGCGTCCGACGATCCTGCCGATCTCGGCCTGCGAGAGCCCGAGCGCCTTGCCCGCGCGCAGCAGGGCGGTCGCGAGCACCGCACGAGGATCCGGGACCGTCGCCTCGGAGAGGGTCATCCATCCATCCGCTTGATTGCAGAATATTCTACGATCATAGCGTATGTGATGCGAATTCAACAATCCATCCCCGGCCGTACAGTGCCCCCGGCCGGCACCGGCGATCGGGCGCAAAGGGGGATGACGAGCGCCTCCCCCGGAGCCGAGGAGGGGAACATGGGAGGCGATCCAGGAAGGTGGCCCGCGAGGCACCCGGGAAAGCGCCTCGCGGGCCGGGTCCGCCGCTGCCTGCCGCATCCATGCGGCCGCCCCGCGGCGGGAGGAGCAACTGCGACGCCCCACCACCGGGACGCCGCCCCTGCCCGCTTCTACTTGCTGTGCTTGACCGCTGCCAAGCGCTCCTTGAAGTCGAAGCCCTTGAAGTTCGGGCTCTTCTCGTTGTGGCACTGCTTGCAGACCGCCTCGTCCGGGATCACCAGGCCGGCGGCCACGGCCTTCTCCCGGGTATAGCTCTTCTTCTTCATCATCACCTTGCGGTACTTCCCGCCCGCGCCGTGGCAGGCCTCGCACTGGACGTTCTGCTGCTTCTTGCTCACCGCCCCCGAGCCCGGGTAGCCGGTGGTGTGGCAGCCGACACACTCGGGCTTCTTGGCGTCCTCTCCCTTGAGCGCCGCGAAGGCCTTGGCGTGCTTGGTGTCCTTCCAGGTGGCGTAGGCCTTCTTGTGGCAGGCCTTGCACATCTTCACGCCGGTGTACTTGGGTGCGGCGCGCGCCTCCTGCCCGGGAACCATCAGGGTGGCCAGGGCGAAGGCGGCGACCAGAGCGACGAGGGTCTTCATCCTACGGTCCTCCGTACGCTGAGCGGGACGAAGGCCGGCGTGTCCCCCGCTGCCACCGGCCGTGGCGGGAGCCCGGCTGGCACGCCTCATCCAGGCACGCCCCCGAGCTCCTGGCAGGAGTGATGGTATGCGAGGAGAACTTAACGGAAGCTGAAATTGTTAGAACCGATCTGCGGATCCCGGTCAGGTCCGGCAGGCGGCGAGCAGCTCGGCGGCCATCGCCGGGGCGTCGGCCGGGGCGAGGCGCTCGACCGGATGGCCGGTGAAGGCGGCCAGCGCCTCGCGGCTCGCCGCCGTGAAGCGCACCGTGCCGTCGCCCTCGATGGCCTCGATCCCGTCCCAGGGCAGCGAGGCGCGGTTGACCGCCTCGGCCTGCGCCTCGCTCCAGCCGGGGGCCAGATCGAGCGCCACGGCCCCGGCCGCGACCCGCACCGGGTAGCCGCCGAGCCGCCCGGCGGGGGCCGGCACGTGGCTCTCGATCGGGCCGGCGCCGGCGAGCGCGGCGAGCACCGGCAGGGCCGCGCTCGCGGTCAGCCGGTTGAACTCCGGGCCGTAGGGGATCGGGCAGGGCTCGAGGAGCGCGGCGCGCGCCTCGGCGCTCCGATCGCGGCCCGCGGCGCGGGCCTCGAGCAGGAACGGCGGCGCCGGTCCCTCCCGGTCGCCGGCCGCGTAGACGAAGTACTCGAGGGCGTGCTGGGCGACCAGCCGCACCCGCACCGCGCCCGGCTCGACGCCGCTCGCGCCGGCCACCGCCAGACGCACCTTGGGGACGATCTCGGCGAGGTTGCCGGCCCCGCAGGTCGGCGCCTGCCCGGTGCAGGCGAGCAGGTGGTTGACGACGTCCGGATAGGAGGCCCCGACCCACGGGCAGCCGAGCCCGGCGGCCTCCCAGAGCCGGCGCACGGCGAGCATCGGGGCGAGGTGGCAGGCCAGCCAGGCGCCGAACGGCAGCGCCTCGGCAAGCGCCCGGCGCGGCGGCGCCAGGCGCGCGATCGCCCACCACGGCAGCAGGCTCGGGGCGGCGAAGGCACAGTCCGGGGCGAGGCGGGCCAGCCGCGCGGCGCTCGCCTCCTCGTCCGGGTCGAGGCGCAGCGCCTCGATGGTCGGGTAGCGCCCCTCGAGGGCGGCGCCGATGCGCGCGTTGTTGGCCCGCGCTCGGGCCCGCTCGAGCGAGCGCCCGGCGACCACGATCGAGGCGAACGGCCCGCCGCGCGCGGCCTGCTCGAGCAGCGCCCCGCCGAGCTCGCCCGGGGCCAGGATCAGCAGCTTCGCCATCGTCGCCCTCCGCGCCCGCCACGGCGCCATCCTCGGGGCCTGCGAGCGGCGCGGTCAAGGCGTGCCGAGATGTCAACTATGTGACATGCACGTCAACTTTGTGATAGAACCTGGGGCGACAGGGAGCGAGGTGAGGGCGATGGTCGAGGAGCACCGCGAGGCCGCGAGCCGGGCGCTCAGCCCGGTGGCGCGGCGCCGCGAGCTGATCGAGCTGGTCCGCCAGCGCGGCTACGTGGCCATCGACGCGATGGCCCGGCGCTTCGCGGTCTCGGCCCAGACCATCCGCCGCGACATCCGCCTGCTCGCCGAGCGCAAGGAGCTCGAGCGGCTCCACGGCGGCGCCGGCCTGCCGCCGGGCAGCGACACCCTTGCCTACACCAGCCGGCGGGTGCGCCATGCGCGCGAGAAGCGCGCCATCGGCCGCGCGGTGGCCCGCCACATCCCCAACGCCACCTCGCTGTTCATCGACATCGGCACCACCACCGCGGCGGTCGCCAACGCCCTGGTCGATCACCGCGGGCTGCGCATCGTCACCAACCACATCGCCGTCGCGGTGGCGCTGAGCGAGCGCACCGACTTCGAGATCGTGCTGGTCGGCGGGATCGTGCGCAAGCGCGACCAGGCGGTGACCGGCGAGGCCGCCGTCGAGGCCCTGCAGCGCTACAAGTTCGCCTACGGGGTGTTCGGGATCGGTACCATCGACGAGGACGGCGAGCTGCTCGACTACGACTACCGCGACATGCAGCTCTCGCGCGCGGCGATGGCCGGCTCGCGCCAGCGCCTGGTGGTCATGGACGGGAGCAAGTTCAACGGCGACGCCATGGTCCGTCTCGGCCACTGCTCCCAGATCCACCACCTGTTCACCGACCGGCGCCCGCCGCGCCCGATCCTGCGGGTGCTGCGCGCCCACCGGGTCGCGATCCACGTGGCCGGGCGCCGCTGAGGGGCCGGCGGCGATGGCGACCATCGAGCTCGCGGGGGTGCGCAAGGTCTGGGGCACGACGGCGGCCATCGAGGAGGTCTCGTTCGTCGCCGAGGAGGCCACCTTCGTGGTCCTGCTCGGGCCCTCGGGATGCGGCAAGTCGACCACCCTGCGCCTGATCGCCGGGCTCGAGCAGGTCAGCGCCGGGAGCGTGCGCATCGACGGGCGCGACGTCACCTCGCTCAGCCCCGCGCAGCGGCGCATCTCGATGGTCTTCCAGTCCTACGCCCTGTTCCCGCACCTCAACGTGGCCGAGAACATCGTCTTCGGCCTCAAGGTGCGCAAGGTCCCGGCCGCCGAGCGACAGGCCCGCCTCAGCCGGGTCATCGAGCTGGTCGGGCTCGAGGGGCTGCTCGAGCGCAAGCCCTCGCAGCTCTCCGGCGGCCAGCGCCAGCGCGTCGCGCTGGCCCGCGCGATCATCGCCGAGAACGCCATCTGCCTGATGGACGAGCCGCTCTCCAACCTCGACGCCAAGCTGCGCAACGAGATGCGCGCCGAGATCCGCGCGCTGCAGGCGCGCCTCGGGATGACCGTCATCTACGTCACCCACGACCAGACCGAGGCGATGAGCATGGCCGACAAGGTGGTGCTGATGCGCGAGGGGCGCGTCGAGCAGGAGGGCACCCCGGACGAGCTCTACCAGCGCCCGCGCACCACCTTCGCCGCCCAGTTCATCGGCACCCCGCCGATGAACCTGATCGAGGCCGCGCCCGGCGCCGACGGGCACCGCCTGCTCGCGGCGCTGCGCCCCGGGGTCACCCTCGGGGTGCGCCCCGAGGCGATCCGCCTCGACCCCGAGGGGGTGAGGGCCGAGGCGCTCGGCTGCGACTACCTCGGCGCCGACAGCATCGTCACCGTGCGCATGGGCGAGCGGCCCGTGCTGGTGCGCCTTCCCGGGCACGTGCGCGTCCGGCCCGGCGAGCGGGTCGGGCTGGCCTGGCCCGAGGAGGCGGTGCATCGCTTCGACACGAGCACCGGGATCCGCCTCGAGGAGTGACCGGCGGAACCGGCGAGGAATCCGGCGACCCGCCATCGCGGGCGCGGGACGGGAGGCGCGGGGCGCTCTCCCATCACCAGGAGAAGGAGGACGAGACCATGACAACGAGACTCTCCACGATGCTCGCCGGGCTGGTGCTGGCCGCGGCCGCGCTCGGCGCGGGGCAGGCACGTGCGGCCACCGAGCTGACCATGTACTACCCGGTGGCGGTCGGCGGTCCGCTGACCAAGATCGTCGACGGGCTGGTCGCCGACTTCGCGAAGGAGCACCCCGACATCCGGGTCAAGGCGATCTACGCCGGCAACTACAACGACGCCCGGATCAAGGCGCTCGCCGCGCTGCGCAGCGGCAAGCCGGCGCAGCTCTCGGTGATGTTCGCCATCGACATCTACGAGCTGATCGAGCAGGACGCGATCGTCGCCTTCGACGACATCGTCAGCAGCGACGAGGACCGGGCCTGGCTGAAGAGCTTCTACCCGGCGCTGATGGAGAACGGCATCACCCAGGGCAAGACCTGGGGGATCCCGTTCCAGCGCTCGACCATCGTCATGTACTACAACAAGGACGCCTTCCGCGAGTCCGGCCTCGACCCCGAGAAGCCGCCGGCGACCTGGGACGAGCTGGTGGCGATGGGCAAGAAGCTGGTCAAGCGCGACGCGGCCGGCAACGTCGAGCGCTGGGGGGTGATGATCCCCTCGACCGGCTACCCCTACTGGATGTTCGGGGCGCTGGCCATGCAGAACGGCCAGGTGCTGATGAACGGCAGCGGCAACCGGACCTACTTCGACTCGCCGGCGGTCATCGAGGCGCTCGAGTTCTGGCGCGCGCTCGGCACCGAGCACGCGGTGATGCCCTCGGGCACGGTCGAGTGGGGGACGCTGCGCCAGAACTTCCTCGAGGGCAAGACCGCGATCATGTGGCACTCGACCGGCAACCTCACCGTGGTGCGCAAGAACGCATCGTTCGACTTCGGGGTGGCGATGCTGCCGGCCAGGAAGCGGCGCGGGACACCGACCGGCGGCGGCAACTTCTACATCTTCAAGAAGACCACCCCGGCCGAGCGCCAGGCGGCGCTGACCTTCATCAAGTGGATGACCCAGCCCGAGCGCACCGCCGAGTGGAGCATCAAGACCGGCTACATCGGCACCCGGCCCGACGCCTACGAGACCCCGGCGCTGCGCAAGTACGTGAGCGAGTTCCCGCCCGCGGCGGTGGCCAGGGATCAGCTCGAGTTCGCCACCGCCGAGCTCTCGACCTACCAGACCGGACGGGTGCGCAAGCTGCTCGATGACGCCATCCAGTCGGCCCTGGTCGGGACCAAGAGCCCGGCGGAGGCGCTGCGCGCCGCCCAGCGCAAGGCCGACCGGCTGCTGCGCCGCTACCGCTGAGCGCCCAGGCGGCGGGCCCGGCGGGGAGCCACCGCGCCCGCCGCCGCCACGGCAGGGACCGGAAGATGAGTCGAGGCGACGAGCGCAGGGCACGCCTGCGGGTGCACGTCTACGGCTGGCTGCTGCTCAGCCCGGCCGCGGTGCTGCTGCTCGCCTTCACCCACTACCCGACCGCGGCGACCCTGTTCAGGAGCTTCTTCACCACCGGCACGGCGCTGCGCCCGTCGCGCTTCGTCGGCCTCGACAACTACCGGCTGATGATCGAGGACGAGGTCTTCTGGAAGGTCGTCGGCAACAACCTCTGGTACGCGCTCGGCACCATCCCGGCGAGCGTCGCGATCGCCATCGTCATGGCGCTGTGGGTCAACCGCAGCATGCCGGGGCGCGGCCTGGTGCGGATGGCCTACTTCACCCCGACCGTGCTGCCGATGATCGCGGTGGCCAACATCTGGCTGTTCTTCTACTCGCCCGAGATCGGGCTGATCGACCAGATCGCGGCCCTGTTCGGCATCCCCAGCCACAACTGGCTCGGCAACCCCGACACCGTGCTCGGCGCGATCATCGTGATGACCATCTGGAAGGAGGCGGGGTTCTTCATGATCTTCTACCTCGCCGCGCTCCAGTCCCTGCCCCCGGAGCTCGAGGAGGCGGCCCGCGTCGAGGGGGCGAGCCGCTGGTACTACTTCCGGCGGGTCACCTTCCCGCTGCTCATGCCGACCACCCTGTTCGTGCTGATCAACGCGATCATCAACTCCTTCAAGCTGGTCGATCACCTGTTCATCCTCACCAAGGGGGGGCCCGACAACGCCAGCTCGCTGCTCCTCTACTACATCTACGAGGTGGCGTTCAGCTTCTTCGACGAGTCCTACGCGGCGACCCTGACCGTCGTCCTGCTCGCGGTGCTGGCGCTGATCTCGATCGGCCAGTTCGTGCTCCTCGACAAGCGGATCCACTACCGGTGAGCGCCGCCTCCGGGACCCTGCGCCTGCCCTCGCTCGAGGTCGCCGCGGCCTGGCTGCTCGCGGCGCTCTGGATCGCGCCGCTGCTCTACGCCTTCTGGAGCGCCTTCCACCCGCCGGCCTACGCGACCCGCTTCGAGCTGCTCGCCCCGCTCACCCTGGACAACTTCCGCCAGGCCTGGAGCCAGGCCCCGTTCGCCCGCTACTACCTCAACACCTTCGCCCTGGTCGGCTCGGTGCTCGCCGCCCAGCTGGTGCTCGGCACCCTGGCCGGGTTCGCCTTCGCGCGCTTCGAGTTCGCCGGGCGCGGGGTGGCCTTCGCGCTGGTGCTCGTCCAGCTCATGATCATGCCCGAGGTGCTGATCGTGGCCAACTACACCACCATGAGCCGCCTCGGCCTGGTCGACACCATCAGCGGCATCGGCCTGCCCTACATGGCCAGCGCCTTCGGTATCTTCCTGCTGCGCCAGACCTTCAAGACCGTGCCCAGGGAGCTCGAGGAGGCGGCCCGGGTCGAGGGCTGCTCGATGCTCCAGGTGCTCTGGAAGGTCTACGTGCCGCTCGCCCGCCCGACCTACCTCGCCTACGGGCTGGTCTCGGTGAGCTACCACTGGAACAACTTCCTGTGGCCGCTGGTGATCACCAACTCGGTCGAGACCCGGCCGCTGACCGTCGGCCTGGCGATCTTCGGTGCCCCCGAGTCGGGGGTGGAGTGGCCGCTGATCACCGCCGCGACCCTGATCGCGGTCGCCCCGCTGCTGCTCGCCTTCCTGCTCTTCCAGCGCCAGTTCGTGCAGTCGTTCATGCAGGCAGGGATCAAGTGAGCAGCGGCCGCGAGGGCAGGCGAGGGACCCGGCGGTGAGCGCCACGCGGCTGCGCCTGGCGAGCCCGGCAGACCTCGAGCGAGTCCTCGAGATGGTCCGCGCCTACCACGCCTTCGAGGGCATGGCAGTCGACGATGACACCCGCCGCGCCGGGCTCGAGTGGCTGCTCGGCAGGAGCGAGGCCGGGCGGGTGTGGCTGATCGAGCACGACGGCGAGGTCTGCGGCTACGCGGCGCTCGCCTTCGGCTCGGCGATCGAGCACGGCGGGCGGGATGCCTTCCTCGACGAGCTGTTCGTGCTCGAGGAGCGGCGCGGCCAGGGCATCGGGCGCGCTGCGCTCGCCGCGCTCTGCGCCGAGGCCCGCGCGCTCGGCGTGCGGGCGCTCAACCTCGAGGTCGCCCGCGCAAACCACCGCGCCAAGGGGCTGTATGCCAGCCTCGGCTTCGAGTCGCGCGAGCAGTACCACCTGATGTCGCTGCGCCTGCTCGAGTAGGCCCCGCGTCTCGGCGCCCTCGCTTCGCGCATCGGTGGGAGATGCGGACTCGTTCCCGGAGGCGGGGACGGCGCGACCGTTCTATCCTTTGCCCATGGAGCTCTCCGAGCTGCGCGCCCGACTCGACCGTCTCGCCGCGGAGCCCGATCCGCTGCGCCGCAAGCTGGTCGCGCTCGGCGTGCTGGGGGCGCGGCTCGCCGCCCACGGCATCGAGCCGATCCTGGTCGGCGGGGCCGCGGTCGAGTTCTACACCGAGGGTGGCTACGCGACCAAGGACGCCGACCTGGCGCTGCCTTCCGGGGCCGAGGTCGAGCGTGCCTTCGCCGATCTCGGGTTCGTCAAGCACGGCCGCTACTGGTACCGGGAAGACCTCGACCTGCTGTTCGAGGCCCCGGCCCCGGCCGGCCTCCCCGGCGAGCAGGCGCCGCGCACGGTGGTCGAGGTGGACGGGCTGCGGGTGGTGGTCATCGGCATCGAGGACCTGCTTCTCGACCGCCTGCGCGCCTGGGTACACTGGGCAAGCGTCGAGGATGAGCGCTGGACCCGGCGGCTGGCCCTGCTCTACGCCGAGCGCCTCGACTGGGACTACCTGCGCGGTCGCGTCGCCGGCGATCCGGACGAGGCCGCGGCGCTGGCGCGCATCGAGGACGAGGCGGCAGGACGATGAAGACCTGGGAGGAGTTCCGCGCCGAGCTGCGCCGGCGCAAGCGCGAGCGCTGGGCGGCGATCCTCGCCGGCGAGCCCCCCGGGCGCGCCCCCGGGCGGCGCCCGCGCGACCCCGAGAAGGAGGCGCTGCTGGCCCGCCTCGACCGCGCCCGCCTGCGCCGCGCAGGGCGCGGCTGAGGGGGGGG
>CAZRGU010000074.1:0-13717 GCA_964599705.1 uncultured Ectothiorhodospiraceae bacterium
AGGCCAGCGAAGCGCGCGACCCGCGCTCGGCGGGGCCCTGAGCCGCGGCGATCATCCGGCCGCCGGCACCGGTCGCCGCCGGGCTACCGCTACCCGGTACGCCGCCGGCGCAACGCCATCCCGAGCAGGGCGCCGAGAGCGAGCAGCGGGGTCGCCGGCTCCGGCACGGCGACGCCGCTGCCCCCGAGCGCTGCGACCTGCGCGGCGCTGAGCGCCAGGTCGTAGATCCGGACCTCGTCGAGGCGCCCGTCGAAGTAGCCGAGCCCCTCGGCCTGGCCGATGGTCAGCGGGGCCGTGGTGTCGGGGATGGCCCGGCTGTCGGTGCGCGTGCCGAGCAGGGTGCCGTCGGCGTAGAAGGCGTAGGTGCTGGTGGCCGCATCGCGGGTCAGGGCGAAGTGGTGCCAGGCGCCGGGGATGACGGTGAACGCGGACGGGGAGGTCAGGAACACGCTGCCCGACGACCAGCCGTTGATGTGGAAGGCCAGGTTGCCGGTGTTGCTGCCGTCCGGGGCGTCGTCGAAGAAGAAGATCCACTTGTTGGTGGTTCCGGCCCCGGTATCGTGCCCGAGCAGGGTGTTCGCGACCTGGCCGAGCGAGGCCGACTTGACGGTGTCGAAGTTGGCCCACACCGAGAGCGAGAAGTCGCCGCTGCCCAGCGTCCAGAGCGGATCGTCGGGCACCTCGACGTAGTCGTTGGCCCCGTCGAGCCGGAAGGCCTGTCCCGACACCCCGGTGTCGAACCCGGCGCCATTGATCAGGGCGCCATCGCGCGCGGCGACCGAGTCGCTGGCGTCGCCGTCGGCGGCCCACCAGGCCGCCGGGATGGGCGAGGCCTGGCTGCTGACTACCGTGCCGGCGAGGGCCAGCGCGGCGGCGATGCGCATGAGCCTCATCGAGCGTTCTCCTTGCCGGGCGGGCGTTGGTCGTTGCTGCGCTGGGATTTAGCAAGGATCGGACCAGCATCCTCGGGCAGCCGAGAAATTTCCTTACAAGTCGGTTGGTTATGAGGCTCCCCGGGAAGGCCCGCCGGGTCCTGGATGTAAAGTTTTCCGACAGGCGTGCGGCCGTGCATGGCGCGGGGTGGAAGTCCCATCACGGCAAAAAGATTTTTATAAACAAAAGGTTGCAGTCGGTTCGAGGATCGATCGCGAGTGTCGGAATTCTTTACAGGCCGGGGCGGCCGGCACCGCTCGGCGACCCGGGGCGGCCGCGCGCCCGCGCGCGGCGGGCGGGGACGGCCGGCTCACAGCTCCGCCGGCGGCTCGAGGCCGAGGCGCGCCGCGCACTCGCGCAGCGCCGCGCGGGTCTCCTCGGGCAGGGGGATGCCCCGCTCGAGGCGCTCGGCGCGGCTGCGCCGCTCGGGCTCGCCGGGCAGCAGCACCTCGGCGCCGGGGGCCGGGCGGGCGGCGAGGTAGGCGCCGAGGAAGGCCTCCATCTCGGCGGCGAAGCCGCCCTCGCGGTCGAGCCGCCCCGGGTCGAGGTACAGCGACAGCATGCCGTTGGCCGGATGGCGTGGCCCCGGCCCGGCGCAGCCGTTGCCGGTCAGGGCCCCGGCGAGCAGCTCGCACATCAGCGCCAGCCCGGAGCCCTTGTGGCCGGCCATCGCGCGCAGCGCCCCGGGGCCGTTGCGATCCCGGTACGAGCCGGTCGGCTCGCCGCTGCCGTAGAGCAGCGCCGGGTCGCCGCTCGGCGCCCCGTCGGGCCCGATCAGGGCATCGGGGGGGACCGGCTTGCCGCCCTTGGCCGCGACCATCACCTTGCCCTCGGAGACCACCGAGGTGGCGAAGTCGAGGAGCAGCGGCGCCTTGCCCGGGCGCGGCACGCCGATTGCGAAGGGCGCGGTCGACATGCGCCGCTCGACCGCCCCGAAGGGGGCCACCAGCACGCTGCCGGCGACGTTGACCAGGTGCAGCGAGACCAGGCCCTCGGCGGCGGCCCGCTCGGCCCAGTCGGCGATCCGCCCGAGGTGGCCGGACCGGCGCAGCCCGATCACCGCCGCGCCCTGCTCGCGGGCCTTGGCGCAGCCGATCGCCACGGCCTGGGCGCCGACCGTCTGGCCGAGACCGAAGCGCCCGTCGAGCAGCACCAGCGGTCCCTCGTCGAGCAGCACCTCGACCTCGACGCCCGGGACCAGCACCCCCTCGGCGAGCCAGGTGACGTAGCGCGGGAGGCGGATCACGCCGTGGCTGTCGTGGCCCGTGAGGTTGGCCTCGACCAGCCGCTCGGCGACCCGCACGGCCTCCTCGCTCGCGCAGCCGGCCGCCTCGAGCAGCCGCGCGCCGAGCGCGCGCAGCACGGTGTGGGCCACCCGCGGTGCAGGTGCTGGGCTGGTGCTCAACGGAGACTCCCCGGCGGCGAGGGCAGGCGCCTCGATCGACGCCAGATGGTAATCTGCGCGCCGGCCGATCGGGAGGTGTGCGATGAAGCTGCTGCGCTACGGGGAGCCGGGCCGCGAGCGCCCGGGACTGCTCGACCCCGAGGGGACGATCCGCGATCTCGGGGCGGTGATCGAGGAGCTCGACGGGGCCGCGCTCGGGCCCGAGGGGCTCGCGCGCCTGGCCGCGCTCGACCCGCGCGAGCTGCCGGCGGTGAGCGGCGAGGTGCGCCTCGGGCCGTGCGTCGCCGGGGTGTCCAAGCTGATCGGCATCGGCCTCAACTTCCGCGACCACGCCGAGGAGGCCGGGATGGCGATTCCGGCCGAGCCGATCGTGTTCATGAAGGCGACCAGCTCGATCAGCGGCCCGAACGACCCGATCCGGATGCCGCGCGGCGAGGTCAAGGTCGACTGGGAGGCCGAGCTCGGGGTGGTGATCGGCACCCGGGCGAGCTACGTCGAGCCCGGCGAGGCCCTCGCGCACGTGGCCGGCTACTGCGTGGCCAACGACGTCTCCGAGCGCCGCGCCCAGCTCGAGGGCACCGGCCAGTGGGTCAAGGGCAAGAGCGCCGACAGCTTCGCCCCGCTCGGTCCCTGGCTGGTGACCCCCGACGAGGTCCCCGACCCCCAGCGCCTGGCGATCTTCCTCGAGGTCAACGGCGAGCCGATGCAGCAGGGCAGCACCGCGACCATGATCTTCCCGGTCGCCGAGCTGGTCAGCTACCTGAGCCGGTTCATGACCCTGCTGCCGGGCGACGTGATCCTCACCGGCACCCCGCCCGGGGTCGGCATGGGGCGGCGTCCGCCGCGCTACCTCGCCCCCGGCGACACCGTGCGCCTCGGCATCGAGGGGCTCGGCGAGCAGCGCCAGCGGGTGGTCGCCGGCACCGGGTAGCCGCCCGCACCGCTCGCCCGCGCGGTGGGCCGCAAGGCCCTCAGCGCAGCAGCTCGACCTCGATGGCCAGCCCGAGCTCCGACCAGGCCCGGTCGGCGGTCATGACCGGCAGCGAGCGGTCCAGGGCCAGCGCCAGGCAGGCGCGATCGGCCAGTGACAGCCCGCAGCGGCGCGTCGGCTCCCAGAGCCGGGCCGCGATCTCGGCCTGGTCTGGGGTGAAGGGCTCGAGCACGACGCCGACGCGGGTGAGCTCGCCGTGCATCCCGTCGATGTCGGCCCCGCGCTGCCGCGCCTTCTGCAGCACCTCCGCCCAGTTCACCGCCGATACCCGGGCGCCGTCGAGCGCCGCGGCGACCCGCTCCTCGCCCGGCTCGCCGTGCAGGAAGGCGAGCAGCGCCGAGGCGTCGAGGATGACGCTCACTCCTCGCCGCCCTCGCGTGCCGCCTCGGCCCTGCGCTCGGCGATCAGCTCGTCGGCGAGGCTGACCTCCTCGGGGATGTGGCTGAAGCGCGCCTTGAGCCGTCTGACGATCGCCTCGCGGCGCTCGAGGATCAGGCGATCTTCCTCGACCCTCGCGACCAGCCGATCGCCCGGTCGCAAGCGCAGCGCCTTGCGCACCGCCGCGGGGATGACCAGGCGCCCCTGGGCGCCGATCTGGACATCATGATTACGTGCTGCCATAGAAATTCACAAATGCCACGTCTTATTCAGTGTGGCATATCTGCGCCGTCGCTTTCCACTCCCGCCGGCGCGGGTGGGCGTGGCAGGGGAAGGTGCCGGTCTCGTTCGCCTGCCGCCGAATTACAGCAGCAGGCGGCGCGGGTCCTCGATCAGGGCGGCGACCTCGGCCAGGAAGCGCGCGCCCTCGACCCCGTCGGCGACCCGGTGGTCGACCGACAGGGTGAGGCTCATGCGGGTGGCAATCCGCACCTCGCCGGCGGCCGCGACCGGCTCGGGCGTGGCCGCGCCGACCGCGAGGATCGCGGCCTGGGGCGGGTTGAGGATGGCGGCGAACGCCTCGACCCCGTGCATCCCGAGATTGGAGAGGGTGAAGGTGGCGCCGCGGTGCTCCTCGGGGGTGAGCTCGCCGCGGCGCGCGCGCTCGGTCAGACGGCGCATCTCGGCCGCGATCGCGCCGATCCGGAGCCGCTCGGCGCCGCGCACGACCGGGGTGATCAGGCCGTGCTCGCCGGCCACCGCCACGGCGATGTCGGCCGAGCGGTAGCGGCGCACCCCGGCCTCGCTCCAGGCCGCGTTGAGCGCCGGCTCGCGGACCAGGGCGCAGGCCACGACCTTGATCAGCAGGTCGTTGAGCGTGATCCGCCCGCCCTCGGGGGCCTCCCCGTCGAGCAGCGCGCGCAGCTCGAGCAGGGCGTCGACCGTGCAGCGCCGGGTCATGTAGTAGTGGGGCTGCTCGCGCTTGGCCGCGGTCATGCGCGCGGCCACCACCCGCCGCGCCGGGTCCGGCGCGAGCAGCTCGTAGGGTGGGGTGGGGCCGGCGTCGAGCACCCGCACCTCGCCCCCGGGGCCGTGAGCGGTGAGGGCGGCGGGCGCGGCGGTCTCGCCACCGGCGGCGGCGAGCACGTCGGCGGCCAGCACCCGCCCGCCCGCGCCCGAGCCGGCCAGCCCCCCGAGGTCGATGCCGGCCTGGCGGGCGAGGCGCTCGGCGAGCGGGCTCGCACCGGGGCCCGCGGCATCGCTCGCCGTGGCCGCTCCCTCGGCATCCGCCACCCTCGGCACCGGCCGGCTCGTGCCCGGCCCGGCGGAGGGTGCCTGCGCCGGTGCCGGCGCCTCCTCCTCGCCTGCCGTGGACCGGGGTGGCGACTCCCCGGGACGTGCCAGCGAGGCGAGCAGGGTGCCGCCGGCCAGCTCGCCGGTGCCCTCGGCGACGTGCAGGGCCTCGATCACCCCGGCCGCGTGCGCCTCGATCTCGACCACCGTCTTGTCGCTCTCGACCTCGGCGACCACGTCGCCGGGCGCGACCGCATCACCGGGCCCGACCAGCCAGCGCACCAGCACCGCCCCGGCGCCGGCGGCGGCGAGCTCGGGGAGGCGGATCTCGGCGTCGCTCATCGCTCGAGCAGCGCCGTGGCGCAGGCATCGAGGAGCGCCTCCTCGTCGATGCGGTAGTGGTGGAAGAGCTCCGGCAGGTCGCCGGACTGGCCGAAGCGGGTCACGCCGAGCGGCACCACCCGCTGGCCGCGCACCGAGCCGAGCCAGGCCAGGGTGCCGGGGTGACCGTCGATCACGGTGATCAGGCGGGCCTGCCCGGGGAGGCGCCCGAGCAGCCCCTCGACGTGGCTGCGCGCGGCGCGGATGCCGCGGGCGCGGGCCTGCTGGGCGGCGTGCCAGCCGTGCAGCAGCCGGTCGGCCGAGGTCACCGCGAGCAGCCCGGTCCCGGGGTAGTCCTCGGCCAGCGCCGCGAGCGCGGCCTGGGCCTCGGGCGCGACCACCCCGCTGTAGACCACCGCGAGCGGCGCCTCCGGGGCCGGCTCGCGGGCCCAGTAGCCGCCGGCGCAGATCGCGGCGGCCAGCGGCTCGTCGACGACCCGCTCGGGCTGGGCCAGCGGGCGGGTCGAGAGGCGCAGGTAGACCGAGCCGCCGCGGGCATCGCCGAGCAGGTCCTCGGCCGGCACCTCCTCGGCCTCACGCTGCAGGTGCTCGAAGGCCCAGGTCATGATCGTGGCCAGCTCGTCGGCGTAGGCCGGCTCGAAGGCCGCCAGTCCGTGCTGGGCGATGCCGATCATCGGGGTGCTGAACGACTGGTGGGCGCCGCCCTCGGGAGCGAGCGCCAGCCCCGAGGGGGTGGCCACCAGCAGGAAGCGCGCGTCCTGGTAGCAGGCGTAGTTGAGGGCGTCGAGGCCGCGCTTGATGAACGGGTCGTAGACCGTGCCGACCGGCAGCAGCCGGGCGCCGAACAGCTCGTGGGCCAGGCCCAGCGCGGCGAGCAGCAGGAACAGGTTGTTCTCGGCGATGCCGAGCTCGATGTGCTGGCCGCGCGGCGAGCGCGCCCAGCGCTGGAAGGTGGCGACCTGCTCGAGGCTGAAGGCGTCGTCCTGGGCGTGGCGGTCGAAGATCCCCTTGCGGTTGACCCAGCCGCCGAGGTTGGTCGAGACGGTGACGTCGGGCGAGGCGGTGACCAGGCGCGCCCCGAGCTCGCCGCCGCCGCGCGCGATCGCGGCCAGGATCCGCCCGAAGGCCTCCTGGGTCGAGAGCGTGGTGCCGGGAGGGGCGGCCAGCCGCGGCACCGCGATCCGCGCGGCCCGGTAGCGGCGCGCCCCGGAGGCGGCGAACGGCACCCGGGCGAGGAAGCCGCGCAGGGTCTCCTCGGGCAGGCGCAGGCCGGCGAATGGCTCCCACTCCTCGCCGGGCGCGATGCCGTGGCGCTCGCGCAGCTCCTCGACCTGGGCCGGGCTCATCAGCCCGGCGTGGTTGTCGCGGTGCCCGGCCATCGGCAGCCCGAAGCCCTTGATGGTGTAGGCGATGAAGCAGGTCGGCTGGTCGTCCTCGACCGCCTCGAAGGCCTCGACGACGCTCCTCATGTCGTGCCCGGCGAGGTTGGTCATCAGCGCCGCGAGCGCCTCGTCGTCGTGCTCGTCGAGCAGCGCCCGGACCCCTGAGGCCGAGCCGATGTCGCGGGCCAGGTGCTCTCGCCAGGCCGCCCCGCCCTTGAAGACCAGCGCCGAGTAGAGCTCGTTGGGGCACTCGTCGATCCAGCGCCTGAGCGCCTCGCCGCCGGGACCGGCGAAGGCCCGCTCGAGGCGCTGGCCGTACTTGAGGGTCACCACCCGCCAGCCCATGTTGGTGAACAGGTTGTCGAGGCGCGCGAAGAGCCGCTCGGCGACCACCGCGTCGAGGCTCTGGCGGTTGTAGTCGATCACCCACCAGAGGTTGCGCAGGCGGTGCTTCCAGCCCTCGAGCAGCGCCTCGTAGACGTTGCCCTCGTCGAGCTCGGCATCGCCGACCAGGGCGACCATCCGTCCCCGCCCGAGACCCTCGGCGAGCCAGCGCCGGGCGAGCAGGTAGTCCTGGGCGAGGCTCGCGAAGCAGGTCATCGCCGCCCCGAGGCCCACCGAGCCGGTCGAGAAGTCGACGTCGTCGCGATCCTTGGTGCGCGAGGGGTAGGACTGGGCGCCACCGAGGGCCCGGAAGCGCTCGAGCTGGGCGCGGCTCTGGTGGCCGAGCAGGTACTGGATGGCGTGGAAGACCGGGCTGGCGTGAGGCTTGACCGCGACCCGGTCCTCGGGGCGCAGCACGTCGAGGTAGAGCGCGGTCATCAGGGTCGCCAGCGAGGCGCAGGAGGCCTGGTGGCCGCCGACCTTGAGCCCGCCGCGCCGTGGCCGGCAGTGGTTGGCGTGGTGGATGGTCCAGCTCGCCAGCCACAGCACCTTGCGCTCGAGCTCGGCGAGGATCGTGAAGCGGTCCGCCCCGGGTCCGGGCGGCGCGGCGAGCCCCGCGGGCGGGTGAGAGCCGCCGACGAGCTTCGGGGCAGGTGCCGACATGGTGGGACTCCCGAGTCCAAGCTCCCGGTGGGAATCATAGCGCCGGCGAGGGGAAATAGGATTGCATAGTTGCGTAAATAGACGACAATAGGGAAAGCTTCATGCTGACATACAGGATTATGAGAAACGATCACCCAACATTCTTCACCCCGCGCCGGGCCCGACCGCGGTGAACGCGCGGCGCTGGGACCGGCGCGACCGGCGGATCCTCGAGACCATCCAGGACGAGGCGCGGATCTCGAACGCCGATCTCGCCGCCCGGGTCGGGCTGTCGCCGGCGCCGTGCTGGCGCCGGGTGCGGGCCCTCGAGCGCGCCGGGGTGATCCGCAAGCACGTCACCCTGCTCAACCCGGAGGCGGTCGGGCTGAAGGTCAACGTCTTCGCGATGGTGACCCTCGAGAAGCAGATCGAGCCGCGCCTCGAGCACTTCGAGCGGGCGATCCTCGAGCGCCCCGAGGTCATGGAGTGCTACCTGATGACCGGCGAGTTCGACTACCTGCTGCGCGTGGTGGTGCCCGATGTCGCCGCCTACGAGCGCTTCCTGCTCGAGCACCTGACCCGCATCGAGGGCATCGCCAGCATCAAGTCGAGCTTCGCCCTCAAGCAGGTCCAGTACAAGACCGCCCTGCCGCTGACCTACCTCGGGGGCTGATCGGGGCCGTCCGCGGGCGGCGAGGCGAGCCGCTCGATCACCGCGACCAGCCCGTCGACGACGCGGGCCAGGCGCTCGACGTCGACCTTGTCGGCGGTATCGGCCGGGCTGTGGTACCAGGGATAGCGGAACGGGGCGGTGTCGGTGACCATCAGCGCCGGCCACCCCTGCTCCCAGAATGAGGCCTGGTCGGACCAGGCGACCCCCGGGATCCAGGCCGGCAGGGCGGCGCCCTCGGAGGGAAAGCGGGCCCGCTCGCGGAAGGTCGCCACCGCCTCGCGCACCAGTCGCGCCGAGGCGAAGTTGCCGACGAAGCCGACGAAGTTGCCGACCTCGGGGTAGGCCAGCGCGAGCGGGAAGGGGTAGCGCTGGCTGCCCGGCTCGTCGCTGTAGTAGCCCAGCGTCTCGAGCGAGATCATCGCCGCGACCTCGCTGCCGCCCGCGGCGAGCAGCCGGGCATAGACCCGGCTGCCCATGGTCTCGGTGCGGTAGTGGGGCGGCTCCTCGTTGACGAAGGCGACCAGCCGCAGCGGGCGGTCCAGCCGGGTCGCGCGCAGCCGGCGGGCGATCTCGAGCAGGGCCACCACCCCGCTGGCGTTGTCGTTGGCCGCCGGCGAGCCGGGCACCGAGTCGTAGTGCGCGCCGACCACCACCAGGGCGTCCTGGCGGGCGCCCAGGGTGTGCACGGCCTCGATGTTGGCGACCTCGATACCGCCGCTCTGGAAGGTCAGGCGCCGGGTGGGGTAGCCGAGCGCGGCGAGCTCGGCGGCGATCCAGTCGGCCGCGGCGGCCAGCGCGCGCGGCCGCCCGGTGTGGCGCTCACCGATCGAGGTCGAGAGGGTCTCCACACCGGCGCGCAGGCGCGCGGCCGCCCGCCCCTGGGCGGCGCTCAGCGCCGGCAGCGGTCCCTGGTAGGAGCGTCCCGGCATCCGGATCATCGCCGCTATCCAGAGCAGCGCGAAGGCGAGCACCGCCACCACGGTGGCCGGCCCGCTGAAGGGCGTCAGCGCCGCCTTGAACCCGCGCGCTCTCACGGGGACATGCCTCTGGGCCCGCCGGAGGTCCAGAGGGATGTCCCCCGGGGCAGCCCCGGGGGACGGTAGACCTCAGTAGCGAGGCCGGCGGGCCGGGCGGTCGCCGCGCGGCTTGGCCTGGTTGACCTTGATGGCGCGTCCGTTGAGGCTGCTGCCGTTGAGCGCCTTGATGGCCTCGTCGGCCTCGGCGTTGTTGGGCATCTCGACGAAGCCGAAGCCCTTCGACTGCCCCGAGAAACGGTCGACGATGACGCTCGCGCTCTCGATCTGGCCGTACTCGGCGAAGGCGTTGCGCAGGTCGTCGTCCGTGACGCTGTAGGGCAGATTCCCGACGTAGATGTTCATGCTTGCTCGTTCACTCTCTGCGGCCGCTCTCGATCGCACCGCCGGCGGGCCAGCCGCACCCGCTCGCCGTCGGTGACCGGCCGGAACGGCCGGGTTCGAGCACCGCCCGCGCCCGCGACCGGCGCTCGCGCGCTGCGGTCTTTGCCGATCGCCGGGAGCAGTTCCCGCGCCACGGGCGGGGACGGAGCAGGAGGTCGGGGGGGCGGGGCTGTCAATCTCGTGGCGGCATCATAGCCGCCCGGATCGGCGGGCGCAATGCTCGCGGCGGGTCGCTGTGCTACGATCTTTTAAGGAGAGCTTAATGGCCCCGGCGCCTGGCCCGCATCGCTCACCGCTGCGGGCGGGCCGGGGCCGACCGGGGCGAAAGGAATGTCGGCCTCTGCGCCGTGCAGGGAATGTCGGGCGGGCCGGGCGCTGGTGCGCGGGCGGCGCGCATCATGGCCGGCGTAGCGGTGCGCGCCGCGCGCCGGGACGGGGCCGCCTCGAGCGGCCCGGGCCCGGGCAGCGCCGCGGCGCTGCTCGAGGCCCCGGGCCTCGAGCAGCGCGCGCCCGACGGCGAGCCGTTCCGGCTCCATCTGCGCATCCTGTTGCCGTTCACCCTGCTGCTCGGCTTCGTGATCGCGCTGTTCCTGATCACCACCTACGTCACCGAGCGGGCCGATCGGCGCGCCGAGCTCAGCGCCCGGGTGCAGGCCGTCGACCGGCTCTTCCGCCACGAGGTCGAGGAGGACGCCAAGCAGATGCACGGCACCCTCGACGCGCTGCTCGCGGTCCCCGAGATGCGCGCCCTGTTCCGTGCCCGCGACCGCGACGGGCTGCTCGCCCGGGCCCGCCCGCTGTTCGAGGCGCTGCGCCGCGATCACAGCATCAGCCAGTTCTCCTTCCTGCTCCCCGGGCGCACCGTGCTGCTGCGCGTCCATCGCCCGGGGGCCGCCGGCGACCGGGTCGATCGGACCACGGTGCGCCGCGCCGAGCGCACCCGCCAGGTCGCCTACGGGATCGAGCTCGGCACCTTCGGCATGCTCACCATGCGGGTGGTGATGCCCTGGGTGGAGGACGGGCGGCTGCTCGGCTACGTCGAGCTCGGCCACGAGGTGCGCCACTTCCTCACCGAGATCCGCGACATCCTCGGCATGGACGTGGTGGTGCTGATCTACAAGCGCTACCTCGGCTACCTGCGCGGCGCGCCGCCCAGCGAGGCCCAGGCCCGCTGGCCGTGGCCCTGGGAGCGCTTCGCCACGATGGTCGCGGTGGCCAGCACCACCCGCTCGCTGCCGGCGGCGATCACGGCGATGTTCGAGGAGGATGCCCATCCCTACCAGGCGGTGGTCCCGATCGAGCGCGGCGAGCGGCGCACCCATGTCGCCTTCCTGCCGCTCTACGACGCGGCCGAGCGCGAGATCGGCGACATCGCCGTGATCCACGACATCACCGGCGAGGAGCGGGCCTTCCGCAAGTCGATGATCGCCACCGGGGCGGTCAGCCTAGCCGCTGGCGGCGCGGTGTTCGCGCTGTTCGTGCTGACCCTGAACCGGGTGGCCCGCGACTACCGGCGCAAGCGCGAGGTCGAGGCTCGCCTGTCGCGCCTGAGCGCCGAGCACGAGCGCATCGTCCAGGTCGAGAAGCTCTCCGCGATCGGCACCATGATCGGCGAGATCGCCCACCAGATAAACAACCCGATGGTCGGGGTCGTCAACATGGCCCAGCTCGCGCTGCGCGAGGTCGACGACCCCGAGCGGACCCGCAAGCGCCTCGAGGACATCGTCGCCGCCGGCAAGCACTGCCACGCCTTCGTCAAGCGGATGACCGACTTCACCCGCGCGGCCCGCTCGGAGCGCCGGGTGACCGATCTGCGCGGGCTGCTCGACGAGGCCGTGACCCTCTTTCGGCAGAGCGCGCGCGGCCGCCCGCGGGTCCACTGCCGGCTGCCCGCCGAGCCGGTGCGGGCGGCGGTCGATGCGACCCTGGTCCGCCACGCGGTGTTCAACCTGCTGCACAATGCCGTCCAGGCCCAGATCCAGGCCGGTCGCGAGCGTGAGCCGGTCACCGTCGATCTGCACGCGCGGCTGCGGGTCGAGGACGGCGCGCTCGGCTGGGCGCTGGTGGTCGAGGACCACGGCACCGGCCTGAGCCCGGAGGTCGCCGAGCGGATGTTCGCGCCGTTCTTCACCACCCGCCCGGAGGGCACCGGCCTCGGGCTCCCGGTGGTGCGCTACGTGGCGCGCATCCACGGCGGCAGCGTCACCGGCGAGAACCGCGAGGGCGGCGGGGCGCGCTTCACGCTGTGGCTGCCGGCCGCCGAGGAGGCGGGCGACGATGGCTAGGATCCTGGTCGTCGACGACGAGTCCTACACCCTGACCGTGCTCAGCGACCTGCTCGAGCACGGCGCGGTGCGGGTGACCACCGCGCGCAGCTGCGAGGAGGCCCGCCGGCGCTTTCGCGAGCGCGACTTCAACCTGGTGCTGATGGACCAGCGCCTGCCCGACGGCAACGGGCTCGACCTGGTCGCCGAGATGCGCCGCGAGCGCCCGCGCCAGGTCGCCATCCTGATGACCGCCTATGCCGACGTGCGCGACGCGGTGCGCACCGTGCGCGAGGGGCTGTTCGACTACCTCACCAAGCCCTTCGAGCAGCTCGAGGAGGTCGAGGCGGTGGTCGCCAAGGCCCTCGAGCTGGATCGCGCCTACCGCGAGATCGACAGCCTGCGCGAGCGCCTCGGGGCCGGCAAGGGGCCGGTGCTGATCGGGACCTCGCGGCCGATGGAGCGCCTGCTGGCCCAGATCAAGCAGGTCGCCCCGCTCGACACCACGGTGCTGCTCGAGGCCGAGAGCGGGGCGGGCAAGGAGGTCATCGCCCGCACCCTGCACGTGCTGGGACCGTCGCCCGAGGGGCCGTTCCTCGAGCTCAACTGCGGGGCGCTCAACGAGCAGCTCCAGGAGAGCACCCTGTTCGGCTACGAGAAGGGCGCCTTCACCGGCGCGGCGCGGGCCACCCCCGGCTACCTCGAGGAGGCCGACGGCGGGACCCTGTTCCTCGACGAGATCGCCGACATGAGCCCCAAGCTCCAGTCGAGCCTGCTGCGCGTCCTCCAGGAGCGCACCTTCACCCGGCTCGGCGGGACCCGGCTGCGGCGCACCCACTTCCGGCTGGTGTGCGCGACCAACCGCCGCCTGATCGAGCTGGTCGAGCAGGGACGCTTCCGCGAGGACCTCTTCTACCGGATCAACGTGGTGCCGCTGGTGGTCCCGCCGCTGCGCGAGCGCCGCGAGGACATCCTGCCGCTGGCCACCTACTTCCTCGATCACTTCAACGAGAAGTTCGGCAAGCGGGTCGGGCCGCTGACCCCGGACGCGGTGCGCGTCCTCGAGCGCTACCCGTGGCCGGGCAACGTGCGCGAGCTGCGCCACGCCATCGAGCGGGTCGTGGCGCTCAGGCCCGAGGGGGCGGTGAGCGCCAGCGACTTCGAGCTGCTCGCCCCGGGGATGGCGCCGGGGACGGGCGGGGCGCCGCGCCCGCTGCGCCGCTACGCCGAGGAGCGGGCCGACTTCGAGCGCGAGTACTTCGCGCGCCTGCTCGAGGCCGCCGGTGGCAACGTCTCCGAGGCCGCCCGCCTGGCCGGCTTCTCGCGCCAGACCCTCTACGTGCGCATGCGCCGCTGGGGCATCGAGCCGCCGTAGCGGGGTGCGGACGCCGGGGTGCGCGGCGCGGCGTGGCCCGGAGCGACACGCTGCCAGGGACCGATCCCGGGCAGAGCCCGGGCTACGAGAGGGATCGAGAGCCAGGGGGTGGCGCCGGGCGTTCATTGCCGGGCGGGGCCCGACGTCGGGCGGGCGCCCGACCTGCGCCCGGGTTCGAGCGTGGGATGGCACCGGGCAGGCCCTCCTCGTAGCCCGGGCTCTGCCCGGGATCGAGCC
>CAZRGU010000075.1:0-13688 GCA_964599705.1 uncultured Ectothiorhodospiraceae bacterium
GCGCCGCCGCGCTTCGCTCCTCGCGCATGGGCCGCTATACTCTCCCCGCAAGGTCGGGCGACAGCCCCCCCGGCACCCGGCGGTGCCGGTCGAGGGTCCGGTCCCGGGCGTAGCCCGGGCCACGCCGCCCGCGGCAGGGACCCCCCCGCCATCCTCGTATTCCGTCCCCGGGCGATGGAGTCCGCCCGCGAACCCGCCCCTCGAGGGCTGATGACTCCTACCGGCGCAGCTCGCAGCGGTAGGAGCCATTGGCCAGCAAGCCCATCTTCACAGCCGATCGGACCCCGGGCCCGCCCGCGGGGACGGCGGCGCGCGGGCCGGGGGCGGGTGGCGGCCCGCGCCCCGGTGCCGCCACGACCTTCGGGAGCATCCTCTTCGAGGGGCTCGACCCGGCGCTGCGCAGCGAGCGTCGCGAGCCGCCGGCGTGCTTCCGCGACCTCCACCTCGACCAGGTAGTCGACCGGATCACGGCCGGTCGCGAGGCCTATGACCTCAAGCCGCTGTTCTACACGCCGCTCACCGACCGTGCCGCGATCGAGTACCGCCAGGAGGTCATGCGCGACCTCGAGGGGCGCGGCGTGCGCCGGGCCGTCGAGGACTTCGCCGGGCGGATGCGCGCGCTGCGCGATCACCTCGAGGCCGCCGCGCGCCTCGACTACGCGCACCAGCGCAACCGCTGGTTCCTGGACGCGGTGCGCGTCTACGGCGAGGCGGTCGAGCGTCTCGCCGAGGCGCTCACCGGCGCCGCCCTGCGCTCCCGTGGCCTGCGTGCCTTTCGCGCCCATCTCGCCGGGTACCGCGCGGCGGCGCCATTCCGCGCCCTGATCGAGGAGGCGGCGCGGCTCGACTCGGCCCTCGCCGAGGTCCGCTACTGCCTGCGGATCCGCGCGAGCCGGATCACGGTCCTCCCCTACCGCTGCGAGAGCGACTACGGGGCGCTGATCGAGGCGACCTTCGCGCGCTTCCGGCGCGGCGCGGTCAGGGACTACCGCAGCCGCTTCCCCGAGGGCCCGATGAGCCACGTCGAGGGCCAGGTGCTGGAGCGCGTCGCGCGGCTCAACCCCGAGGTCTTCGCGGCGCTCGCCGGGTACCGCGAGCGCCACGCCGGGTTCCTCGATCCGGGGCTGGCCGCCTTCGACCGCGAGGTCCAGTTCTATCTCGCCTACCTCGAGCATGCCGACACCTTGCGGCGCGCCGGGCTCGAGCTCTGCTACCCGCGGGTCTCGGAACGCGACCGGCGTCTCACCGTCCGCGGGATCTTCGACCTCGCCCTGGCCGCGCGGCACATCGCCGAGGGCCGCGGCATCGTCCCGAACGACCTCTCGCTCGAGCCCGCGGAGCGGCTCGCCGTGGTTACCGGCCCCAACCAGGGTGGCAAGACGACCTTCGCGCGCGCCATCGGCCAGATCCACTACCTGGCGAGCCTCGGCTGCCCGGTGCCGGGCAGCGCGGCACGGCTGCCGCTCTGCGACCGGATCCTCACCCACTTCGCGCGCGAGGAGGACATCGGGACCCTGCGCGGCAGGCTGCTCGACGAGCTGGTACGGATGCGCCGCATCCTCGAGCAGGCCACCCCGGCGAGCCTGATCATCGCCAACGAGCCGTTCGCCTCCACGACCCTGCGCGACGCCACCTGCCTGAGCCGTGCGCTCGCCCGGCGCATCGCCCGGCGCGGCGCGCTCTGCGTCTGGGTCACCTTCATCGACGCGCTCGCGCGCCTCGACGCGCGGACCGTGAGCCTGGTCGCCACCGTCGACCCCCAGGACCCGACCCGGCGCAGCTACCGGGTCGAGCGCCGTGCCGCCGATGGGCTGGCCTACGCGCTGGCCCTGGCGCGCCGCCACCGCCTCACCCGCCAGCAGCTCGGGGAGCGGCTGCGCCGGTGAAGGTCCGGCTCCTCTATCGTGGTGGCGATCTCGACCTCGAGCGGCCGCTGCCCGGCAACGCCGCCGAGCTCACCCGCGACCTGGAGCTCGAGCACCTGCTCGGCGCCATGGCCGGCGGCGACGGCTTCCTGCACGAGGTGGCGCGGCGCACCCTGCTCGGCGGTCTCGGGAACGACGCCGAGACCATTGCCTACCGCCAGGCGGTGCTCCGCGACTTCCTCGCCCGGCCGGGCCTGCTCCGCTCCCTGTACGCGATCGCCGGGCAGGCGGCCGAGGTCCGCAGGAAGCACTACTGGCACTTCCACCGCTCCCACCCCGGCGGCGTGCTCTACGGATCGCTGGGGCTGCTCGAGGCCCTGGTGGAGGTCCTCTGGCGGCTGCGCCGGCTCGCCGACCGGGATGCCCGCGGCTGTGTCTCGGAGGGCCTCGCCGCCTTCTTCGAGCGACTCGCCCGCGATCTGCCTGACGAGTACCTCGGTACGGTCGGCGAGCACCTCAAGCGGTTGCGGCTGCGCCGCGGCGTGCTGCTCGGCGCGGCGCTCGGCAGGGGCAACCGCGGCACCGGCTACGTGCTGTGCGAGCCCGGCAGCGGCCGCCCGGGGTGGGCTCGCCTGTGGCGGGCGCGCCGCGGGCACACCTTCCAGATCCACGAGCGCGACCAGGCCGGCGCCCAGGCCCTCGCCGAGCTGCGCGACCGGGGCCTCAACGAGGTCGCCAACACGCTGGCGCAGTCGGCCGAGCACCTCATCGGGTTCTTCTCCACCCTGCGCGCGGAGCTCGCCTTCTACCTCGGCTGCGTCAACCTCCACGAGCGGCTCGCCGCCCAGGGATCCCCGCTGACCTTCCCGGCGGCGGCCGCGCCGGGCTCGCGCCGCCACCGCTGCACCGGGCTCTACGATGTCTGCCTGGCGCTCGCGACCGGGCGGCCGGTGGTCGGCAACGACCTCGACGCCGACGCCCGGGACGCGATCATCATCACCGGCGCCAACCAGGGCGGGAAGTCGACCTTCCTGCGCGCGCTCGGGGTCGCCCAGCTCATGATGCAGTGCGGGATGTTCGTGCCGGCACGCTCGTTCTGCGCCGACCTGCGCGGCGCCCTGCTCAGTCACTTCCCGCGCGAGGAGGATGCCGCCCCGGAGGGCGGCAGGCTCGACGAGGAGCTGCGCCGGGCGAGCGAGATGGTCGACGCGCTGACCCCGGGCGCCCTGGTGCTGCTCAACGAGTCGTTCGCCACCACCAACGAGCGCGAGGGCTCCGAGATCGCCCGCCAGGTGCTCGACGCCCTGACCGAGGCCGGGGTCAAGGTCCTCTTCGTCACCCACCTCCACGAGTTCGCCGCCCGCCTCCATGCCGAGCGCCGCGACAACGTCCTCTTCCTGCGCGCCGAGCGCGGCGCCGATGGCCACCGAACCTTCCGGCTGACCCCCGGGGAGCCGCTGGCGACCAGCTTCGGGGCCGACCTCTACGCGGAGGTCTTCGGGGGCCGCGCCGAGCCCGGAGGCGGGGAGTGAGCGCGCGGCAGGACATCGAGCCACCCCTCGCCGCGGCCCCCGATCTCTCGTACGCTCGCCGCGACCCGCCCGAGGAAGAGACGCGCCCAGGTGAAGAAGGCCGAGCTCGCGAAGACCGTGCTGGTGATGTTTCTCTGGTCGATCTGCTTCCCCTTGATCACGACCGGCTTCGCGTTCGCGCCCCATCTGACCTTCGCCACCCTGCGCGCCTTGCTGGCCGGTGCGGCGCTCATCGCCGTCGGGCTGGCGCTCGGCCGCCCTCTGCCCCGCGGCGCCCGGGTCTGGGCGATCCTGACCTTGGTCGGGCTCGGCGCCACCAGCCTGGGGTTCCTCGGCATGTTCCACGCCGCCGAGTTCGTCTCGCCGGGCATCGCCACGGTGATCGCCAACACCCAGCCGCTGCTGGCGGCCTTCCTGGCGAGCATGCTTCTCGGCGAGCAGGTCGATGCGCTCGACCGCTCCGGTCTCGCCCTCGGCTTCGCCGGCATCCTGTTCATCATCTCGCCCCAGCTCGTGGCCGCACCGGCCGGAGGGTACGGGCTCGGGGTCGCCTACATCGTGCTGGCGGCCCTCGGCATCACCGTGAGCAACGTCCTCATCAAGAAGATCGCCGGCGAGGTCGATGCGGTCATGGCGATGGGCGCACAGATGCTGATCGGCGCCGTTCCCCTGCTGGCCGGCGCCTGGGCGCTCGAAGGGCCGTGGGAGATCACCTGGTCGGTCCGCTTCGTGCTGATCCTGGCCAGCCTGAGCCTGCCCGGAACCGCGCTCGTCTACTGGCTGTGGGCCTCGATCCTCGCGAGGAGCCCGTTGAGCCGGGCCAACGCCTTCAGCTTCCTGATCCCGATCTTCGGCTTGGCGATCGGTGGGCTCTTCTACGGCGAGACGCTCGGCTGGGCCGAGGTCATCGGGATCGGCCTGACCGTGCTCGGCATCGGGCTGGTCGGCCGCGAGGAGCGGGCGAGGCCGGACGCGGGGCACTGAGGATCCCGGGGAAGGGTCAACCCGGCCTCGCCCCCTTTGCCTCGCCCCGGGGCGCGGCGTAGAGTGCCGCGAGCAGCCCGCCCGCGCGCGGCGGCCACTGGAGCGCCGCGCCGGGCACCCCGCCACCACCAGGAGGGAGAGGGACCATGAGCGAGTCATCCGCGCTGCAGCTCCCGCGCCAGGAGCTCGAACGCGCCTACCGGCTGATGTGCGACATCCGCACCTTCGAGGACCGGGTCCACGACGAGTTCGCCGCCGGGGCGATCCCCGGCTTCGTGCACCTGTACGCCGGCGAGGAGGCCTCGGCGGTCGGGGTGATGATGCACCTCGGACCCGCCGACCGGATCGCCAGCACCCACCGCGGCCACGGCCACTGCATCGCCAAGGGCTGCGACGTCAAGGGGATGATGAAGGAGATCTACGGGCGCCGCGACGGGCTGTGCGGCGGCAAGGGCGGGTCGATGCACATCGCCGACCTGGATCTCGGGATGATGGGCGCCAACGGCATCGTCGGCGGCGGCCCGCCGCTCATCTGCGGGGCGGCGCTCACCGCCAAGGTGCTCGGCAGCGGCGCGGTGGCGGTGGCCTTCGTCGGCGACGGCGGCTCCAACCAGGGCACCACGCTCGAGTCCTACAACCTCGCCCGGGTCTGGAACCTGCCGGTGATCTTCGTCATCGAGGACAACCGTTACGCCGAGACCACGGCCAGCGCCTGGTCGGTCGGCGGCAGCCAGCTCAAGCGCGCCGAGGGCTTCGGGATCCCCGGGGTCAAGGTCGACGGCCAGGACTTCTTCGCGGTCTACGACGCGGCCGGCACCGCGATCGCGCGGGCCCGCGCCGGCGAGGGACCGAGCCTGCTCCACGTCGAGACCTACCGCTACTACGGCCACTTCGAGGGCGACGCGGCGACCTATCGCAGCCCCGAGGAGGTCGAACAGGTGCGCGCCGAGCGCGACTGCCTGGCGCTGTTCCGGGCCCGGGTCAGCGGCGCCGGACTGCTCGAGCCGGAACGGCTCGACGCCATCGAGGCCGAGTCCCGGGCGCTCATCGACGAGGCGGTCGCCGAGGCCGTGGCCGCCCCGCCGCCGCGCCCCGAGGACCTGACCACCGACGTCTACGTGTCGTACTGAGGGGGGATCGGCGATGTCGAGAAAGACTTACCGCCAGGCCATCAACGAGGCGCTGGCCCAGGAGATGCGCCGCGACCCGACCGTGATCTTCATGGGCGAGGACAACGTCGGCGGGATGGGGGCCCCGGGCGAGGACGACGCCTGGGGCGGGGTGCTCGGGGTCACCAAGGGGCTGGTCGCCGAGTTCGGCCGCGAGCGCTGCCTGGACACCCCGATCAGCGAGAGCGCCTTCATCGGCGCGGCGGTCGGGGCGGCGGCCACCGGCCTGCGCCCGGTCGCCGAGCTGATGTTCGTCGACTTCATGGGGGTGTGCTTCGACCAGATCTTCAACCAGGCGGCCAAGTTCCGCTACATGTTCGGCGGCAAGGCGGTCACCCCGGTGGTGATCCGCACCATGTACGGGGCCGGCTTCCGCGCCGCCAGCCAGCACAGCCAGTGCCTGTACCCGATCTTCACCCACGTCCCCGGGCTCAAGGTGGTGCTGCCCTCCTCGCCCTACGAGGCCAAGGGGCTGCTCACCCAGGCGATCCGCGACGACGACCCGGTGATCTTCTTCGAGCACAAGGTGCTCTACGACGACGAGGAGGAGGTCCCCGACGACCCCTACACCCTGCCCTTCGGCGAGGCCAACCTGACCCGCGAGGGCGACGACGTGACCATCGTCACCCTCGGGCGGATGGTCAAGTTCGCCAACCAGGTCGCCGACGGGCTCGAGAAGGACGGCATCGGCTGCACGGTGATCGACCTGCGCACCACCTCGCCGCTCGACCGGGAGACGATCCTCGAGAGCGTCGAGGAGACCGGGCGGCTGGTGGTGGTCGACGAGGCCAACCCGCGCTGCGGGATCGCCTGCGACATCGCCGCGCTGGTCGCCGAGCACGCCTTCGCGGCGCTCAAGGCGCCGATCCGCACGGTCACCGCCCCGCACACCCCGCCACCGTTCGCCCCCGAGCTCGAGGACCTCTACATCCCGAGCCCGGAGCGCATCGAGACGGCGGTGCGCGGGGTGGTCGGGGCCGGCCGCTAGCCGCGCCGTGACCGCCGACCCGCAGCCCTGCGACGCGCCGGGGGGCGCCGCCGGCGCCATCCATGCCGTGGTCATGCCCAAGTGGGGCCTGGCGATGAGCGAGGGGCTGGTCGCCGGCTGGCACCTCGAGGAGGGCGCCGCGGTCGAGCGCGGCGCGGATCTGGTCGACATCGAGACCGAGAAGATCACCAACGTCCTCGAGGCGCCGGGCGCCGGCGTGCTGCGCCGGCGGCTGGTGGCCGAGGGCGAGATCGCGCCGGTCGGCGCGCTGCTCGCCGTGATCGCCGCCCGGGAGGTCGGCGAGGAGGCCATCGAGCGCTTCGTCGCGGCGTTCGCCGAGCGCGCGGCCGCTGCCGGCGAGGCCGAGGAGGCCGCCCCCGAGCCGGCCTTCGTCGAGGTCGGCGGGCGCCGCTTCCGCTACCTGGCGATGGGGAGCGGCGGGGAAACGCCGCTGGTGCTGGTCCACGGCTTCGGCGGCGACCTCAACAGCTGGCTCTTCAACCAGCCGGTGCTGGCCGCCTCGCGGCCCGTGATCGCCGTCGACCTGCCCGGCCACGGCGCCTCGACCAAGGAGCTGCGCGGGGCCGGCATCGCGGCCCTGGCCGCCGATCTCGGCGCCGTCCTCGATGCCCTCGACCTGGCGGCCGTGCACCTGGCCGGGCACTCGCTGGGCGGCGCGCTGGCGCTCACCCTCGCCCTCGAGACCCCGGCGCGGGTCCGCTCGCTGACCCTGGTGGCCAGCGCCGGGCTCGGCCCCGGGATCGACGGCGAGTACCTGGCCGGCTTCATCGCCGCGCGCCGCCGCAAGGAGCTCCGGCCCTGGGTCGAGCGGCTGTTCGCCGACCCGGCGCTGGTCGGGCGCGAGATGCTCGACGAGATCCTGCGCTACAAGCGCATCGACGGGGTGCCCGAGCTGCTCGAGCGGATCGCCGCGGCGCTCTTCCCCGGCGGGCGCCAGGCGCTCGAGCTGCGCGGGCGCCTCGCCGGGCTCGCCTGTCGCTGCCAGGTGCTGTGGGGCGCGGCCGACCGGATCCTGCCCCCGGAGCACGCCGAGGGGCTCCCCGCGGCCATCCCCGTGCACCTCCTCGAGGGCGCCGGGCACATGGTCCACATGGAGCGCGCCGCCGAGGTCAACGCCCTGATCGAGGCGTTCGTGGAGGGCGGCGGGTAGCGGCGGGCGCCGCGCCGGGTCATTTCAGCCACGAGGAGCACCCCGATGAGCGAGCTTGAGACCATCCCCGCCCGCCAGGGCAGGGCCGTGCGGGTCACCGCCGGGCAGCGGGTCAAGGTGATCAACACCCACGGCGCCCAGGTCGTCGACACCTGGGCGTTCAACGGCACGGACCTGGCCGAGCACATGTCGATGGAGCACACCCGCGCGACCCTGCTCAAGCTGGTCCCGGAGGTCGGCGACGCGCTCTACAGCAACCGCCGCCGGCCGATCCTGACCCTGGTCGAGGACACCTCGCCGGGCGTGCACGACACCCTGCTCGCGGCCTGCGACGAGCACCGCTACCGGCTGCTCGGCTGCACCGAGCGGCACGACAACTGCACCGACAACCTGGCCGCGGCGCTCGCCGCGCTGGGGCTCGAGGCGCCGGCCACGCCGAGCCCGCTGAACCTGTTCATGCGCATCCCCTGGAGCGCCGAGGGGAGGCTCGCCTTCGAGGCCCCGGTCAGCCGCCCCGGCGACTACGTGGTCCTCGAGGCCAACCTCGACGTGGTGGTGGCCTTCTCGGCCTGCCCCCAGGACATCCTGCCGGTCAACGGCGAGGCCTGCTCACCGACCGAGGCGCACTTCGAGATCCTCGGCTGAGCCGGGGGCGGAGCACGGCGGGCAGGCGCGCGCCTGCCCCGCGGCCGAGCCGGGCGGGGTGCGGCGGTGCCCGCCCTACGGCGCCCCGACCGGCTTGCCGGCCTTGAGCTCGCGGTAGCGGGCCAGATCCGACTCGAAGCGCCGCTCGAGCTCGGCGCGCTCGCGGCGGCGCTGCTCGATGATCTCGCCCTGGCGGGTGATGCGCGCGTCGATCTGGGCGATCTGGGCGCGCAGGTCGTCCGAGACCGTCTTGCCGCTCAGCTCCTGGTTGGCGGCCTCGGCGCGCAGCAGCTCGCGCTTGCGCTTGAGCTTGTCGAGCGATCGGATCAGGTTCTTGATCCGCGCGTCGATGGCCGAGAACTGGCCGTCGCGGGTGCGTAGCAGGTCCTCCTCGGAGGTGAAGGTCGCGAGCAGCACGCGGTCGCGCTTGGCCCGCTCGCGGGCCGCGGCGCGCTCGCGCTCGGCCCTGGCGCGCGCCTCCTGCTCGCGGCGGATCTCCTCGGGGGTCTTGGCCCGCGCGGTCTCCTTGATCTTGATGCCCTGCTCGTTGATCTCCTGGAGGGACTTGCCGGCGTACTCGGGCGGCACCCGGTTGCCGCACTCGCGCACCCCCTCGTCGTTGACCCAGCACTTGATCCGTGCTCCGGCCGCAGGCGCGACCAGCAGGGTCGCGAGGGCCAGGACGACCGCCGGCCTTGCGCGCTTGTGCCTCATCGCTTCGCCTCCGCCTCGGTAGCCTGCGGGAACTCCAGCAATTATAGGTCTATCGGCCGGCGGCCACGCCATAGCGGCGCCGGTAGGCGCGCAGGCGCTCGAGATCGGCGCCCGCCTCGGGGCGCCCGGCGAGGAACTCGACCAGGTCGTCAAGGGTGGCGATGGCGAGCACCGGCACGCCGAGCGTCTCGGCGGCCTCCTGGACCGCCGAGCGCGGGCCGCTTCCCCGCTCCTGGCGATCGAGCGAGATCAGCGCCCCGGCCGGCACGGCCCCGGCTGCGCGGATGATCGCCACCGACTCGCGGATCGAGGTCCCGGCCGAGATCACGTCATCGACGATCAGCACCCGCCCGGCGAGCGGCGCGCCGACCAGCTCCCCGCCCTCGCCGTGGTCCTTGCGCTCCTTGCGGTTGAAGCTGTAGGGCAGGTCGCGGCCGTGGCCGCGGTGGAGCTCGACGGCGACCGCGGCGACCAGCGGGATGCCCTTGTAGGCGGCCCCGTAGAGGTGGTCGAACTCGAGGGACGAGCCCTCGGCGGCCCGCGCGTAGAAGCCGGCCAGGCGGGCCAGGCTGGCGCCGCTGTCGAACGCTCCGCTGTTGAAGAAGTAGGGGCTCAGCCGTCCCGACTTGAGCACGAACTCGCCGAAGCGCAACGCCCCCTGCTCGATGGCGAAGCCGATGAACTCGCGCGCCAGCACCCGCTCAGGCATCCCCCGTGGTCCCCCTCCGGCCGCCCCGGGGGACTCTAACGCCCCCGGACCGGGATGGCGAGCCAGGGCCGGGTGGGCATGCGGTTCCGCCGATGAGGTGTTAAAGTTTTCTCACTTCCGGGCGACAACCGGTCGCGGGCGCGCCGCGGACGAGCGGCCCGGTGGCGGCCAGGGGCGCGCGAGCGGCTGCTCGAGGCGGGGAGGATCACCATGAGCCTGCTCGATGACCTGAAGAAGCAAGCCGAGGAGGTCAAGGAGAAGCAGCGCCAGGAGCTCAGCCAGACCCAGGCCCGGGCGCGGCTGGTCGAGGACTGCCTGCGCCCGCGGATGCGGGCGCTCTACGACTTCTTCCGCGAGCTCAAGGAGCAGCTCGACGTGCTCGACCCGGACGTGCGCCGGGACTACCAGGTCGAGGGGGTCGGGGTGCTCGACAACCTGCGCCAGGGCCACTACCGCATCGAGGTCGAGGATCCCCGCCAGGTCGACTCGTTCGCCTTCCGCTACACCTGCGCGCGCGACGAGCGCCTCGAGTTCCGCCGCGAGCAGCGCAGCGCCCAGCGCACCAAGGAGCTGCTCTGGAGCCACAACCTGCGCTTCGCGACCCGTGATGCCAGCGGCGGCGGCACCACCTTCCTGCTCAGCTACCAGGTGCCGGTCTCGCTGTCCTTCGGCATCGACCCCGAGAAGGCCGCGATCACGCTGCGCATCCGCAACCTCGAGCGCCTCGGCCTGACCCTGCACCGCTTCGCCCCCGAGCGCATCGACCAGGAGTTCATGGACGAGCTCGGCAAGTGCGTGCTGCGCGAGCCGAACCGCTTCAACGAGATCGCCGGCAACGTGATCCCAGAGAGCACCCGGGCGCGGCTGCGCGAGCAGCTCGAGCGCCAGAAGGCGGCCATGCAGAGGGCGGCGGCGGCCGGCGAGGGCGGCGAGCAGAAGAAGCGCCGCGGGCTGCTCGGCGAGCGCTTCGGGCGGACCCTGCTGGGGCGCGACTAGCCCGCATCCAGCCAGTCCGGGAGCCGCCGGGGCGCCTCCACGGCGACCCGCTTGTCGCGCCCGGCAGCCCCGCCGAGCAGCTCGACCCGCGATCGCCCGACCCGGAACTCCTTGGCGAGAAAGCCGATCAGCTCGCGGTTGGCCGCGCCCTCGACCGGAGCGGCCGCGATCCGCACCTTGAGGCGCCCGCCGTGCACCCCGGCCACCTCGGTGCGCCCGGCCCGGGGCTGGGCCCGCAGCTCGAGGATCAGGCGCTCGCCGTCACGGCGCCACCAGCCGCTCACAGCAGCGTGCGGCCCAGGTCGCGCAGCGGCGCGATCAGCAGCAGGGTCACGAGCTGGAGGACGACCAGCACCACCAGCGGCGAGAGGTCGAGCCCCGCGACCGGGCGGACCAGCCGGCGCGCCCGGCCGAGCAGCGGCTCGTTGAGGGCAAGGATCACGGTGGTCAGCGGATTGTAGGTCCCCGGGCTGAGCCAGCTCAGCACCACCTGGATGAGGATCGAGAACAGGAACACGTTGACCGCCAGGGCCAGCAGCTCGGCGGCCGAGAGCACCACCAGCCCGCCGATCCGCGGCGCCACCCCGAGCACCACGCTGACCAGCCCGAGCTCGGCCAGCTTGAGGAGGAGCAGCAGCGCGACGGCGGCCAGGTCGAGGCCGCCGTAGCCGGGGATGAAGCGGCGCAGCGGGCGCAGCGCCGGCTGGGTGGCCTTGACGATGAACTGCGAGAGCGGGTTGTAGAAGTCGGCGCGGACCGACTGCAGGAGCAGGCGCAGCATCACGATCAGGATGTAGAGGCCGAACACCGTCTCGATCAGGAAGGTGGCGGCGTTGCCGACGTAGTGCCCGCCCATCACTCGCCCCCGAGGATCCGGCCGAGCTCCGCCGAGCGGTCGCGGGCGGCGGTGATCGCCTCGAGGACCAGCGCCTCGATGCCGCCCTCGCGCAGCCGGGCGAGCGCCCGCTCGGTGGTCCCGCCCGGCGAGGTGACCCGCTCGCGCAGGACCCCCGGCGGCTCGCTCGCCTCGAGGGCCATGCGCGCGGCCCCGAGCGCGGTCTGCAGGGTCAGCATCCGGGCGCTGTCGCGCGCCAGGCCGAGCCGCACGCCGGCCTCCTCCATCAGCTCCATGAGCAGGAAGTAGTAGGCCGGGCCGCTGCCCGAGAGCGCGGTGACCGCATCGAGCTGGTCCTCGTCGTCGACCCACAGGGTCAGCCCCACGGCGCGCAGCACCGACTCGGCGGCGCTGCGCTGGGCCTCGCTGACCTGGCGGTTGGCGAACAGCGCGGTGGCGCCACAGCCGAGCAGCGCCGGGGTGTTGGGCATCGCCCGCACCACCGCCGCCGGGTAGCCGAGCCAGGCGCCGATTGAGCCCTCGCGAACCCCGGCGGCGACCGAGACCAGCAGCGGGCGGTGCTCGCGCGCCGCCGCGGCCAGGCCGCGGACCACCTCGCCCATCACCTGGGGCTTGACCGCCAGGACCACCGTGTCGGCCCGCGCCACCACCTCGTCGTTGGCGGCGCTGGTCGAGACCCCGAGGCGCCCGCGAAGGTCGGCGAGCCTGGCCTCGTCGATGTCGGCGACCCAGATCGCCTCGGGTGCCATGCCGTCGGCGATCAGCCCGCCGATCAGGCTGCCGGCCATGTTGCCGCCACCGATGAATCCGATCGTCTGCGCGTCCATCCTTCCTCCCCCGCTCGGCCGCCCGGCGGTGCAGTCGCGCATGATAGCGCGCGGCGCTGCCTGCCGGTGGCGCGGTGCTACACTCGGCGCGCCGATGAACGCGCTGCGCTCGACCCTGCTCGCCGCCGCCCTGTCGGTCGCGGGCGCGGCCCCGGCGGCAACGCCCGGCGAGTCGCTGCTCGGCCCCGGCGAGGCCTATGTCGACACCCTGGTCGACGTCGGGGTGCTGCTCGAGCTCGCCGAGCAGGGTGACGCCCGCGCCGCCTTCCTGCTCGGCACCCGCTACGCCTCGGGGCGCGGCGGGGTACGTGACGACAGCGAGGCGGTGCGCTGGTTCCGGCGCGCCGCCGACCTCGGGCTCGGCGAGGCCCAGTACAACCTCGGGGTGATGTACGCCCACGGGCGCGGGGTCGAGCGCGACCCCTACGAGGCGGCGCGCTGGTTCCGGGTGGCGGCCGAGAACGGGGTCGCCGAGGCCCAGTACAACCTTGGCACCTTCTACGGGCTCGGCATCGGCGTGCCGCGCGACGAGCGCCTCGCCGCCGAGTGGCTGCGCCGGGCCGCCGACGCCCGCCTCCCCGAGGCCCAGTACAACCTCGGGGTGCTCTACGAGCACGGGCGCGGCGTGCGCCTCGATGCGCGCGCCGCCCTGGTCTGGTACCAGCGCGCCGCCGAGGCCGGCTACCGGCCGGCCCGCGAGCGGCTCGCCTCGCTGATGGAGCGGCTGCGGGTCAGCGAGGTGCCGGGCTTCGTCTACCGGCGCCCCGGCGAGGAACCGGGCGCAGCGGCCGGCGAGACCCGCAAGGCGGCCTCCCCCGCGGCGGCGGCCGAGGCCGCTGGCGCTCCCGCCGGCGGGCCGGCCGCTCCCGCCCCGGTCCCGCCCGCCGCGGTGCACGGCGAGGAGTGGGTCGCCGCCCTCGATCCCGACCACTACACCGTGCAGGTCCTCAGCGACACCAACGAGGAGAGCGTGCGCCGCTTCATCCGGCGCCACTTCCCGAGCGGCGAGGCCGGCTACTTCGCCAGCGAGCGCGACGGCAAGCGCTGGTACTCGGTGCTGTGGGGCGACTTCCCGAGCAAGCGGGCGGCCCGCGAGGCCGCCGCGCGCCTGCCCCCGAAGCTGCGCACCGGCAAGCCCTGGATCCGGCCGGTGCGCCTGATCCAGAAGCAGATGGTCCGCTGAGAGTTTGTGAAAAAACCGCACACCTACTGCGAGCGTCCCCGACCGCCCC
>CAZRGU010000076.1:0-13670 GCA_964599705.1 uncultured Ectothiorhodospiraceae bacterium
AGTGCTGGCGATCGCCGCGCTGCTGCTCGGGGCGAGCGAGGCGCTGGCCATCGACATCGACCCCCAGGCCCTGCAGGCCACACGGCGCAACGCGGCGCGCAACGGCGTGCTGACCCGGCTCAGTGTCTGCACGCCGGCACTCGCGCCGGGCGTGCCCTGCGACCTGCTGGTCGCCAACATCCTCGCCGGCCCGCTCGTCGAGCTCGCCCCCGAGCTCGGCTCCCGGCTGCGCCCGGGCGGGCGGCTGGCGCTCGCCGGCCTGCTCGCCGGGCAGGCCGAGGCGCTCGCCCGGGCCTACGCCGGGGCGGTGGCGCTCGAGGTGGTCGCCGAGCGCGACGGCTGGGTGCTGCTCGCCGGCGAGCGTCCGCGGGAGGCTTGAGGTAGGCTGTCGGCGTGCTCGCCCGCTGCCCGCACTGTCGTACCACCTTCGCGGTCTCGGCCGCGGCGCTGCGCGCGGCCCGCGGGCGGGTGCGCTGCGGGGCCTGCCTGGAGCCGTTCGACGCCCTCGAGACGCTGATCGACGAGGAACGCGAGCGCTCTCCCGAGCCCCCCCCAGGCACGGCCCCGGAAGCGCCGGCGCCCGCCGCCGGCGAGACCCGCGCCGCGCCCGCCGGGGGGGCGAGCGAGGCCTCCGCCGAGGAGGTCCCCGAGGCGCTCGTCGAGGACCTGCGCCGCTACCGCCGGGCACGCCGGGCACGCCTCACCAGCACCCTGCTCACCGCCGCCAGCCTGCTCCTGGTGGTGCTGGCCGTCGCCCAGATCGCCTGGTTCCAGCCCGGCGCGGTGCTGGCCCGCTACCCGCGCGCGGCCCCGCTGCTCGAGCGCTACTGCGCGCGGCTCGGCTGCACCCTGCCACAGCGCCGCGACCCCGGCCGGATCACGGTGCTCACCCGCGACGTGCGCGTGCACCCGCGCTACGAGGGCGCACTGCGGGTGGTGGCGGTGATCATGAACACCGCGCCCTTCGCCCAGCCCTACCCGCGGATGCGCTTCGCGCTGTTCAACGTCAACGGCCAGACCATCGCCAGCCGCACCTTCACTCCCCCCGAGTACCTCGGCGAGGCGGCCCCCAGGACACGGCTGATGGAGCCCAACCGCCCGGTCCAGCTCGCCCTCGAGCTGCTCGCCCCCGAGGAGGCCGCGGTCAGCTTCGAGTTCGCCTTCCTGTGAGCCAGGGTTGGCCCCCGGCCCGTGATCCGGGGCCCGATCCGGGGTAAGATGCCGGCCTCCGGGACGCTGTTCTCTCCCCCCCGAAGACCGCGCAGCGGCACGCAGTACTGGCAGGATGCGAATCGGGAGCCTCGTACTCGACGGCAACCTCTGGGTAGCACCGATGGCCGGGGTCAGCGACCGGCCCTTCCGCGCCCTGTGCCGGCGCTACGGCGCGGCGCTCGCCCCCGGGGAGATGATCAGCGCCGAGGCGCGCCTGTGGGCGACCGCCAAGACCCGCGCGCGCCTCGAGCACGCCGGCGAGCCGCATCCCTGGGCGGTGCAGATCGCCGGCGCCGAGCCGCGCTCGCTCGCCGAGGCGGCCCGCGCCTGCGTCGGGCGGGGTGCCGAGCTGGTCGACGTCAACCTCGGCTGCCCGGCGAGGAAGGTCTGCCGGCGCTCCGCCGGCTCGGCGCTGCTCGCCGACGAGGCCCTCGTCGGGCGAATCCTCGAGGCGGTGGTGGCGGCCGTGGCGGTGCCGGTCACGGTCAAGATCCGCACCGGGGTCTCGCCCGAGCGGCGCAACGGGGTCGCCGTGGCGCGTCTCGCCGAGGCCGCCGGGGTGGCCGCGATCACGGTCCACGGGCGGACCCGGGCGTGCGGCTTCCACGGCCCCTGCGAGCTGCGCACGGCGCGCGCCATCCGCCGCGCGGTCGCCATCCCGGTGATCGCCAACGGCGACATCACCGGCCCCGAGGAGGCGCGCGCGGCGCTCGAGGCGAGCGGCGCCGACGGGGTGATGATCGGGCGCGCGGCCTGGGGGCGGCCGTGGCTGTTCCGCGCCGTGCGCCGTTATCTCGAGTCCGGCGAGCGGCTCCCCGAGCCCGGCCCGGCCGAGGTCGGTGCGCTGGTCGCCGAGCACCTCGAGGCCATCTACGGGCTCTACGGCGAGCAGCGCGGTGTGCGGGTGGCGCGCAAGCACCTGCGCCGCTACCTGGCCGGGCGCCCGGGAGGGGAGGCGGCCTGGGCGGGGCTCTGCCGGCTGGACACGGCGCGCGGGCAGCTCGCCCGGATCAACGACTACTTCGCCGCGCTGGCCGGCGGGGATCTGGCGGAGGCGGCCTGATGGGCAGCGATCGCGAGGAGCCGCGCCGCGGCGAGCAGCCGCTGCTCGGGGTCAGCCACCACTGCGCCGGCACGCCGCTGCGCGAGTGCGTGCGCGAGGCGCTCGACCAGTACTTCGCGCGCCTCGACGGCCACGAGACCAGCGGCCTGTTCGAGCTGGTGATCGGCGAGGTCGAGCTGCCCCTGCTCGAGGTGGTGATGCATCGCAGCGGCGGCAACCTGACCCGCGCGGCGAGCCTGCTCGGGATCAACCGCGCGACGCTGCGCAAGAAGCTGCGCCACTACGGCCTCGGCTGAGAGTTTGTGGATTAATCGCCCGCCTGCTGCGGACGCCCCTGGCGACCCGAGGCGCGCAACGGCCGCCGCTGCGGGCAGCGACAGGGAGGTGGACGACGATGGCAAGGATCACCCGGGCGCTGATCAGCGTCTCGGACAAGAGCGGGGTGGTCGACCTGGCCGGCGGGCTCGCCGAGCTCGGGGTGGCGATCCTTTCCACCGGGGGCACCGCGCGGCTGCTGCGCGAGAGCGGCATCGCGGTCACCGACGTGGCCGATCACACCGGCTTCCCCGAGATCATGGACGGGCGGGTCAAGACCCTGCACCCCAAGATCCACGGCGGCCTGCTCGGTCGGCGCGACCGCGACGCGGCGGTGATGGCCGAGCACGGCATCGAGCCGATCGACCTGCTGGTGGTCAACCTCTATCCCTTCGAGCGGACCGTGGCCCGCCCCGACTGCCCGCTCGCCGAGGCGATCGAGAACATCGACATCGGCGGCCCGACGATGCTGCGCGCGGCGGCCAAGAACCACCGTGACGTCACCGTGCTGGTCGACCCGGCCGACTACCCGCGCATCCTCGAGCAGCTTCGCGCCAACGACGGCGAGGTCGACGAGGCGACCCGCTTCGACCTGGCGGTCAAGGTCTTCGAGCACACCGCCCGCTACGACGGGGCGATCGCCGGGTACCTCGGCGGGCGGCTCGGCGAGCAGGGCTCGGCGCGCTTCCCGCGCACCTTCAACCTCCAGCTCCAGCGCGCCCAGCTCATGCGCTACGGCGAGAACCCCCACCAGCAGGCCGCCTTCTACGTCGAGCGCGAGCCGGCCGAGCCCTCGGTGGCCACCGCCGAGCAGCTCCAGGGCAAGGCGCTGTCCTACAACAACGTCGCCGACACCGACGCGGCCCTCGAGTGCGTCAAGGCCTTCGCCGAGCCGGCCTGCGTGATCGTCAAGCACGCCAACCCCTGCGGGGTGGCGGTGGGGAGCGACCTGCGCGAGGCCTACGAGCGCGCCTACCGCACCGACCCGACCTCGGCGTTCGGCGGGATCATCGCCTTCAACCGGGCGCTCGACGCGGCGACCGCCGCCGAGATCGTGGCCCGCCAGTTCGTCGAGGTGATCATCGCCCCGTCCGTCGAGCCGGGCGCCCGCGAGGCCTGCGCGGCCAAGCGCAACGTGCGGCTGCTGGCCTGCGGGCAGTGGCCGGCCGAGCGCGCCGCGGCGCTCGACTTCAAGCGGGTCAGCGGCGGGCTGCTGGTCCAGGACCGCGACCTGGGCGTGATCGGCGAGACCGACCTCAAGGTGGTCACCCGGCGCGCCCCCGACGAGCGCGAGCTGCGCGACCTGCTCTTCGCCTGGCGGGTGGTCAAGTTCGTCAAGTCGAACGCCATCGTCTACTGCCGCGACGGGGCCACGGTGGGGATCGGCGCCGGGCAGATGAGCCGCGTCTACTCGGCGCGCATCGGCGCCATCAAGGCCGCCGACGAGGGCCTCGAGGTGGCCGGCTCGGTGCTCGCCTCGGACGCCTTCTTCCCGTTCCGCGACGGGGTCGACGCGGCCGCCGAGGCCGGGGTGACCGCGGTCATCGAGCCGGGGGGGTCGGTGCGCGACGAGGAGGTCATCGCCGCGGCCGACGAGCACGGCCTGGCGATGGTCTTCACCGGCATGCGCCACTTCCGCCACTGACCACGGAGGAGCGACCATGGAGGTGCTGGTGGTCGGCGGCGGCGGGCGCGAGCACGCGCTCGCCTGGCGGCTCGCCGCCTCGGAAGGGGTCGAGCAGGTCTGGGTGGCGCCCGGCAACGCCGGCACCGCCCGCGAGCCGGGCTGCGCGAACCTCGCCATCGGCGCCGAGGACATCGACGCGCTGCTCGCCTTCGCCCGCGAGCGCGCCATCGCCCTCACCGTGGTCGGCCCCGAGGCGCCGCTGGTGGCCGGGATCGCCGATCGCTTCCGCGCCGCCGGGTTGCGCGTCTTCGGCCCCGGCGCGGCCGCGGCCCGGCTCGAGGGCTCGAAGACCTTCACCAAGGCCTTCCTCGACCGCCACGCCATCCCGACCGCGCCCTGGCGCGCCTTCGACGACCCCGAGGCGGCGCGCGCCTGGGTGCGCGAGCACGGCGCGCCGCTGGTGGTCAAGGCCGACGGGCTGGCCGCCGGCAAGGGGGTGGTGGTGGCCGACAGCGTGGCCGAGGCCGAGGCCGCCATCGAGCGGATGATGCTCGCCGGGGCCTTCGGCGAGGCCGGCCGGCGGGTGCTCGTCGAGGAGCGCCTGGAAGGCGAGGAGGCGAGCTTCATCTGCATGGTCGGTGGCGGCGAGATCCTGGCGCTCGCCACCTCGCAGGACCACAAGCCGCGCGACGAGGGCGACCGCGGCCCCAACACCGGGGGGATGGGCGCCTACTCGCCGGCCCCGGTGATCGACGAGGCGCTGCACCGGCGGATCCTCGCCGAGGTGATCGAGCCCACGGTGCGCGGGCTCGCTGCCGAGGGGATCGAGTACACCGGCTTCCTCTACGCCGGGCTGATGATCGGCGCCGACGGCACCCCGCGGGTGCTCGAGTACAACTGCCGCTGCGGCGACCCCGAGACCCAGCCCATCCTGCTGCGCCTGGACAGCGACCTCGCGGCGCTCTGCGAGGCGGCCATCGACGGGCGGCTCGGCGAGATCGAGGCGCGCTGGGACCCGCGCGCCGCGCTCGGCGTGGTGATGGCCGCGGCCGGCTACCCGGAGCGCTACCCCCGGGGCGAGCCGATCGCCGGGCTCGAGGCGCCCGAGGAGGAGGGCGTCAAGGTCTTCCACGCCGGCACCGCCGAGCGCGACGGCGCGGTGGTGACCGCCGGCGGGCGGGTGCTGTGCGTGTGCGCGCTGGGGGCGAGCGTCGCCGAGGCCCAGGCGCGCGCCTATGAGCGGGTGCGCGCGATCTCCTGGGAGCACTGCTACTACCGGGGCGACATCGGCTGGCGGGCGATCGCGCGCGAGGCCGAGGCTACCCGCTGAGCGGGTGGCGCCAGCGCAGGCCGGGGAAACGGGCGAAGTCCCGGTCGGTGGTCACCCACTCGCAGCCCGACTCGATGGCGAGCGCGGCGAGGTAGGCGTCGGGGATCAGGTTGCCCCTGGCGCCCGCCTGCCGGCAGAGGCGAGCGAAGATCGTCCAGTGGCGCTCGCCGGGGCGCACCGGGACGGCGTTGGGGCGGGTCCTGATCTGCTCGACGAAGGCCAGGGCGAGATCGAGCGGCGTCGGCGACGCGAACACCCTCGGGTGGGTCACCACCCGCAGAAAGCCGCTCAGCACCAGGTCGCTGACCCCGAAGGCGGCATCCCCGTTGATCGCCGTCTCCAGCCAGTCGCGAAACCGAGAATGGTCGGGGGTGTCCTCGCGGTGCGCGTAGACCAGGACGTTGACGTCAGCCAGGATCACCCGGTCTCTCCATGACCTCGAGCAGCGCGGCGCTGTCGTCGAGGTCGACCCCGGGGCGCACGCCTCCGGTGCCGTAGGTGACCAGCCGCACCTCGCCCCCGGCAGGGGTCTGCGAGGTGCGGTCCAGGGCAAGGCGCAGGGCCTCCTCGATCACCGCGGTGAGCGTGCGGTTGCTCGCCGCGGCGCGCTGCCGAGCGCGGATCAGGAGATCATCGGGAAGGTTGATCGTGGTGCGCATGCATCAAAACATATGCGTGATGCATATCGATGTCAATCGCCTCGCCGCCGCGCCGGCGAGCGCTGCCGGCCGTGCGGTCCGACTACTTGTAGTAGCCCGTAGCCCGGGCTCCGCCCGGGATTGACCACGGGGCGCCACCAGGGGTTCGGCGTCGGGCTTCGCCCGACCTACCGCCCGACGGGGTTCGGGCCCGGCCGGGGGGCCGGTGCTCAGCTATAGGGGTCGGCGGCGTCGCGCAGGCCGTCGCCGAGGAAGTTGAAGGCCAGGACCACGATGATCACCGGGACCACCGGCAGCATCAGCCACGGGTAGAGCGCCACCGCGTTGATGTTCTGGGCCTCGGTGAGCAGCACCCCCCAGCTCGTCACCGGCGGGCGCAGCCCCAGGCCGAGGAAGCTCAGCGCCGTCTCGCCGAGGATCATCGACGGGATGGAGAGGGTCGCCGAGGCGATGATGTGGCTGAGGAAGTTGGGCAGCAGGTGGCGCGCAATCACCCGCGCCGGGCTCGCCCCCATCAGGATCGCGGCGGTGGTGAAGTCCTCCTCGCGCAGCGCCAGCAGCTTGGAGCGCACCGAGCGGGCCAGCCCGGTCCAGTCGATCAGGCCGAGGATGATGGTGATCCCGAAGAACACCCCGATCGGGCTCCAGTTGACCGGCAGCGCCGCCGAGAGCGCCATCCACAGGGGCAGCTCGGGAAACGAGCGGATGATCTCGATGACCCGCTGGACCAGGGCGTCGACCCAGCCCCCGTAGTAGCCGGCCAGCCCGCCCAGCACCAGGCCGACGGCGAAGCTCACCGCGATCCCCACCAGCCCCACGGTCAGCGAGATCCGCGCCCCGTAGATGATCCGCGAGAGCACGTCGCGCCCGAGCCGGTCGGTGCCGAGCAGAAACGCGGTGCCGCCCTCGGCCGCGCAGACCAGGTGGCGGTCGCTCTCGAACAGTCCCCACAGGCGGTAGCGGTCGCCGCTGCACCAGAAGCGCAGCCGCTGCACCTTGCGCCGGTCCTCGCTGTAGACCCGCTTGAGGGTGGTCATGTCGAGGCTCGAGCGGTAGCCGTAGACGAACGGCCCGACGAAGCGCCCCTCGTGGAACAGCCGCACGCGCTGGGGCGGGGCATAGATGTAGCGGTTGTGGCGCGCATGCAGGTCGTAGGGGGCGAGGAACTCGGAGACCGTGATCGAGAGGTAGAGCAGCAGCAGGACCGCCCCGGCGCCGACCGCCAGGCGGTGGCGGCGGAAGCGCCACCACATCATCTGCCACTGCGAGGCGAGGTAGAAGCGCTCCTGCTCGGGGGTCAGCGCCTCGATCGCGAGCGGGTCGAAGGGCGCGCTCGAGCAGTAGTGGGGCAGCGGCGTGCCGCGCTCGGGAGCGCCGCTCACCGCCGCACCCCCCCCTCGAGCCGGATCCGCGGGTCGAGCAGCGCCAGGGCGACGTCGGAGACGAACATCCCGACCACGGTGAGCAGCGACAGGAACATCAGGAACGAGCCGGCCAGATACATGTCCTGGCTCTGCAGGGCACGGACCAGCATCGGCCCGGTGGTCGGCAGCGAGAGCACCACCGAGACGATCGCCGCCCCCGAGACCACCTGCGGCAGCAGGCTGCCGATGTCGGCGATGAACGGGTTGAGCGCCATGCGCAGCGGATACCTGACCAGCACCCGCAGCGGCGCCAGCCCCTTGGCCCGGGCGGTGACCACGTAGGGCTTCTCGAGCTCGTCGAGGAGGTTGGCGCGCAGCCTCCGGATCATCCCCGCGGTGCCCGAGGTGCCGATCACGATCACCGGGATCCAGAGGTGCTCGAGCACCGAGAGGAACTTCGCCCAGCTCATCGGCTGATCGATGTACTCGGGGGCCATCAGCCCGCCGATCGAGGTCCCGAAGACCACGTTGGCGAAGTACAGCAGCACCAGGGCGAGCAGGAAGTTGGGGGTGGCCAGCCCGAGGAGGCCGAGGAAGGTCAGCCCGTGATCCCCCCAGCTGTACTGGTGGGTGGCCGAGTAGACGCCGATCGGAAAGGAGACCAGCCAGGTGAACAGGATGGTCGAGAAGGAGAGCAGGAAGGACAGGAACAGCCGGTCGCCGATCACCTCGCTGACCGGCAGGCTGTGCTCGAAGGAGTAGCCGAAGTCCCCGCGCAGCATCCCGCCGAGCCACGACAGGTACTGCATGGCGAGCGGCTTGTCGAGCCCGTACTGGGCGCGCAGGAAGGCGATCTTCTCGGCGCTGACCCGCTCGCCCTGGGCCTGGAGCTCGGTGATCCGGGTGGTCAGGTAGTCGCCCTCGGGGAGCTGGATGATGACGAAGATCAGCGCGCTGATCACCAGCAGCGTGGGGATCATGACCAGCACCCGGCGCACGAAGTAGCGCAGCATCAGCGCCCCTCGAGCCAGAAGGTGTCGGGGCGGTAGATGCCGAAGTGCGCCCCCGGGTCCCAGTTGTAGATCCCCTCGGCGGGCACGTTGTGGAGCCGGCGGCTGACCACCACCGGCTGCGGCACCCCGGCGACGATGCCGATGGTGAAGACCTGGTCGGCGTGGATGGCGAGCATCCGCTGCCAGATCCGCTCGCGCTCGCCCCGATCGGCGGCGAGCAGCCACTGCTCGTTGAGGCGGGCGAGCTCGGCGGCCTCGGGCAGGTCGACCGGCTCACCGGTCACCCCGCCGGTCTCGACGTACTGGCCCCACATCGGCCACTGGAGCTGCTCCTGCAGCGTCGGGGCCAGCTCGCTGGGGCTGGTGTCGGCGGTCGGCAGGCCGTTCTCGAGCCCGCCCCAGACCGACATCAGCGCCTCGCCCGAGTAGACCCGGTTGCGGAACACCTCGCGCTGCATCGGCTTGCTGAACAGCTTCAGCCCGGCGTCGTGCCAGGAGTCGGCGATCAGCTCGAGGACGTCGACCTGCTCGGTGTCCTCGCCGGCGGTCTCGACGATGATCTCGGCGCGCCGTCCGTCGGGCAGCAGCCGGACGCCGTCGCGGTCGCGCCGCGCCAGGCCGAGCTCGTCGAGCAGCGCATTGGCCCGCTTGAGGTCGAAGCCGGCCCAGCGGGTGCGGTACTCGGGGCGGAACAGCGGGCTCGACTCGAACACCGTGTTGTTGCCCGGGGTGGCGAGCCCGAAATAGATGACCTGGTTGATCTCGTCGCGGTCGATGGCCAGCGACAGCGCCCGGCGGAAGCGCACGTCGCGCACCAGCGCGCGCCACACCGGGTCGCGCACGTTGAGGTTCGGGAACAGCGCGATGTGGGCACCCTTGGTGGTCCGCCAGAGGTAGACTCGCAGGCCGCTGCGCTGCTCGTTCTGCTTGAGGAAGGTGTAGTCGGCAAAGCTCAGGTGGCGGGCCTGCAGGTCGCTCTCGCCGGCCCCGGTCTTGGCCGGGATGAGCCTGCCGGCGGCGATGTTCATCACCACCCGGTCGATGTAGGGCAGCTGGCGGCCCTGCTCGTCGACGCGGTGGAAGTAGGGGTTGCGCACGAACACGAAGCGCTGCGAGGGCGGGCGGGTGGTGAGCACCCAGGGCTGCAGCGAGGGCAGCTCGGGGTTGACGTTCTTGTAGGGGTGGAAGCGGCGCACGTGGACCCCCACCCAGTTGCGCTGGCCCTCCTCGGCGACCCGCGCGGCGAGCTCCTCGGGGTCGGCGTAGCGGGCGTGGAAGCGCTTGAGGTAGTGGGCCGGGGCGTAGATGTACTCGGGGCGCGCGGCGGCCAGCGCCGGCAGGAAGAACGGATTGGGGGCCTCCCAGGTGTAGCGCACCGTGTAGCGGTCGAGGACCTCGAAGCGCGGCGGCTTGCCGCGGGCGAGCAGCACCCGCGGGGGGCCGAACGGCGAGAGCTCCGGGTTGCTGGCGATGTCCTCCCAGTAGTAGCGGAAGTCCTCGGCGGTGAACGGCGCCCCGTCCGACCAGCGGTGGCCCTTGCGCAGGTAGAGCGTGAAGGAGCGCCCCTCCTCGACCTCGAGGCGCTCGAGCAGGTCGGGGACCAGCTCGTAGCGCTCGTCGTAGCCGACCAGCCGGGCGTAGCCGTAGACCACCATCAGGCGGGTGTCACGCGAGCGGCCCATCAGCAGCCGCAGGGTCCCGCCGTAGCGGCCCGGCTCGCGCCCGAGGGCGGCGAGATCGGTCACCCGCGGGTGCTCGGGGAGGCGATCGACGAGCGGCGGCAGCGTCCCGGCGGCGACCCGGGCGGCGAGCATCGGGGACTCGCGCGGCTCCCCGGCCGCGCCCGCGGTGCCGGCCAGCGCGAGCAGCACCGGGGCGGTGGCGAGGGTTGCGATCAGCTTGCCCACGAGCGGCCCTCCATGATCTCGGGCAGGGCCCGCACCCAGTGCCCGGCGCCGACCTCGACGAGCCCGAGCGGGGTGCCCGGCGGGGCGGCGAACGGCGCCGGCCAGGCCGCCGGATCGGAGACCCGGCCCTGCATCAGCGCGTCCAGGTCGAGGCGCCGATCGGGGTCGGCGTGAGGCACGGCGGCGAGCAGGGCGCGGGTGTAGGGATGCACCGGGTGGGCGAAGATCTGCTCGCGCCCGGCGACCTCGACCACCCGCCCGGCGCACATCACCGCGATCCGGTCGGCCATGTAGTCGACCACCGCGAGGTTGTGGGAGACGAACAGGTAGGTCAAGTCGAGCTCGCGCTGCAGGTCACGGAGCAGGTTGAGCACCTGGGCCTGCACCGAGACGTCGAGCGCCGAGACCGGCTCGTCGCAGATCACCAGCTCGGGCTCGAGGGCCAGCGCCCGGGCGATGCCGATGCGCTGGCGCTGGCCACCGGAGAAGCTGTGCGGGTAGCGCGACAGGAAACGCGGGTCGAGCCCGACCTGGCGCATCAGCTCCTTGACCCGCTCGGCCCGCGCGGCCCGGTTGCCGATCCGGTGGATGACCAGCGGCTCGCTGATGATGTCGAAGACCGTCATGCGCGGGTTGAGCGAGCTGACCGGGTCCTGGAATACGAGCTGGGCCTTGCGCCGGAACTCGTTGAGACCGCGCCCGTCGAGGGCCAGCAGGTCGAGCTCGCGCCCGCCGCTGCGAAAGATCACCTCGCCGGCATCCGGGTCGATGGCGCGCAGGATGACCTTGCTCAGGGTGGTCTTGCCGCAGCCGCTCTCGCCGACCAGCCCGAGGCACTCGCCGCGGGCCACCGCCAGGCTGACGTCGTCGAGGGCCTGGACACTCTCGCCCTCGCCGTCGCCGAGCAGCGCCGTGCGGCGGATGGTGAAGCGCTTGCTCAAGCCGCGAACCTCGAGCAGCGGCGGCTCGGCGGGGTCGCGCGCGCGCCGCGCCCCGGCCGGCACCGGCGGGTCGCCGGCCCGCGCCTCGCGGATCGGGGTCAGGCGCTCGTCGCGCGACATGCCGATGCGCGGCACCGCGCGCATCAGCGCCTTGAGGTAGGGGTGGCGGGGCTGGTGGAAGATCTCGCGCAGCGGCCCGGCCTCCATCAGCTCGCCGTTGTAGATCACCACCACCTCCTCGGCGAGGTTGGCGACCACCCCGAGGTCGTGGGTGATCAGCAGCACCGCCATGTCGAGGCGGGCCTGGAGCCTGGCGACCAGATCGAGGATCTGGGCCTGGATGGTGACGTCGAGCGCGGTGGTCGGCTCGTCGGCGATCAGCAGCGCCGGGCGGCAGACCAGCGCCATGGCGATCACGGCGCGCTGGCGCAGGCCGCCGGAGAGCTCGAAGGGGTAGGTGCGCAGCGCCCGCTCGGGGTCGGGAAAGCCGACCAGGGCGAGCATCTCGCGGGTCAGGCCGTCGGCCTCGCGGCGCCCGACCCCCTGGTGCAGGCACACCACCTCGCCGATCTGATCGCCGATGGTGTGCAGCGGCGAGAGCGAGGTCATCGGCTCCTGGAAGACCATCGAGATGCGCCCGCCGCGGATCCGGCGAATCGCCTCGCCGTTGCGCTCCAGGGTGGCGATGTCGGTGGCCGTCCCGCCGGCGGCCGGGTCGTAGAAGCGGATCGAGCCGGCGCTGATCTCGGCGGTGTCGGGGAGGATGCCGAGGATCGCCTGGGCGATCACCGACTTCCCCGACCCCGACTCGCCGACCAGGGCCACCGTGCTCGCCGGGCGCACCCGCAGGCTCACCCCACGGACCGCCGGGACGACGCCCTGCCCGTGGAGCCGGAAGGCGACGTGCAGGTTCTCGACCTCGAGCAGATTGGCCGCCGCCTCCCTGCCGCCGACGGGCGCGGCCCGCCCGCCGTCGGTTGCCCGTTCGTTCATGCGCCCCGCGTGGTGGTCACCGGCCGCGCGCCCGTCGTCGCGGGCGCGTCGTGCGACAATCTTACGCGAAGGGCTGGCGCGCGGTCATTGCCGGCTCCCCGGGGCAGGCTCGCGACACCGCCGGCGCGGCGCGGCGAGCGGCCGGCACGGGGCGGGGGCAGAGCGCAGCGACCCGCCCACCCACAGGAGATCACCGATGCGCTTCCTCGGCCAGCCGCTGCGCTCGCTCAACCTCGAGATCACCAACCGTTGCGTGCTCGCCTGCCCGGAGTGCGCGCGCACCGGCAACCCGTGGGTCGAGGACGACCTGACCGACCTGCCGGTCGATCTGGTCGAGCGGATCTTCCCGCTCGCCGAGCGCGAGCGCTTCGCCGGGCTGCGGGTCAACCTGTGCGGCGCCCACGGCGACTGCATCTACCACCCGCGCTTCCACGCGGTGCTCGCCCACCTCAAGGCGGTCGGGCTGCGGGTCTGCGTCGAGACCAACGGCAGCCACCGCAAGGCGCGCTGGTGGGAGCGGACCTGCGCGCTGCTCGGCGCGGAGGACTCGATCGTGTTCTCGGTCGACGGGCTGGCCGACAGCAACCACCGCTACCGGGTCAACGCCCGCTGGAGCGACATCGAGGCGGCGATGCGCACCTGCGCGCCGCGGGTGGCGGTGCACTGGAAGTTCATCGTCTTCCGCCACAACGAGCACCAGCTCGAGGCCGCCCGCGCGCTGGCCGCCGAGATCGGGGTGCGCTCGCTCGGCTTCAAGAAGAGCGCCCGGTTCCGCCGCGACGACCCGCTCGCCCCGCGCGATGTCCGCTTCATCGGCGAGGTGACCCGCAACCGGCGCACCATGGCCGAGGTGCTGGCCGCAGCCGACCGCGCCGAGCGCCTCGACCGCGAGGTCGCGATCCGCGCCAAGTGCCGGGCCGGCAAGGATCTCGCGATCACCGCCCGCGGCTACCTCTTCCCGTGCACCTCGTGCGAGAGCGCCGACCCCGACACCTGGTTCGCCCGCCACCGCGAGGAGTTCGACCTGCGCCGGCGCTCGATCGCCGCGATCCTCGCCTCGCCGCGCTGGCGCGAGCTCGAGCGGCTCTGGGAGCGGGCCTCGAGCGCGCCGGCCTCGTGCCTGCACTACTGCGGGGTGCACCGCGACCACGAGGCCGCCTACGCGCGCAGCTCCCGTCCCGACCGGCCGCACAAGCCCGAGGATCTGGTGACCGTCGAGCCGGGCGGCGCTGAGAGCTTGTGAAAA
>CAZRGU010000077.1:0-1246 GCA_964599705.1 uncultured Ectothiorhodospiraceae bacterium
TCTAGGTGGTGATCAGATCGAGCGGGTGGCGGCTGAGCGGCTCGCTGCCGGTGGCGGTCACCGCGACCGTCTGCCCGAGGGTCATCGCCCGCCCGCTGGCGCTGTTCATCAGGATCATGTGCAGGAAGAAGACCATCCCCGGGGCGGCCACGACCGGGTTTCCGGTGTAGAGCATCGGCCAGTCCATCCAGGTCGGCGTGAAGGTGGTGCCGAGGCTGTAGCCGCAGGCGTTGAGGCGGTGCTCGCGCAGGCCGGCGGCGTCCATCACCCGGGCGTGGGCGTCGAAGACCTCGCCGACCGGGCGGCCCGGACGCAGCGCCTCGAGGCAGGCGGCCATCGCCTCCACGCAGGCGCCGTGCATGGCGCGGTGCTCGGGGTGGACCTCGCCGATCAGCACGGTGCGCATCAGGCAGGCGTGATAGTGGCGATAGACCCCGGCGAACTCGAGGGTGAGCTGGTCGCGCTCGGCGAGATGGCGCCGGCCGCTGAAGTAGCGGCACAGCAGCCCGTCACGCCCCGAGCCGATGATGAACTCGTTGCCCGGGTAGTCGCCGCCGCCGCGGAACACCGCGGCGTGCATCGCGGCGAGGATGTCGCCCTCGAAGGCCCCGGGCTCGGCGAGCGCGATGGCCTCGTCGAGGGCGGCATCGGCGAGCGCCGCGGCACGGCGCACGTAGGCCATCTCGGCCTCGCTCTTGACCAGCCGCAGGCGGCTGACCAGCTCGGATGCGTCCACCAGGTCGGCGAACCCGTCGAGCGCCGCCTCGAGGAGCTTGCCGTTGGCCGCGGTCAGCCCGTAGGCCTGGTACTCGACGCCGAGGCGCTTTCCGCCCAGCCCCCGCTCGGCGAGCACGGCGCGCAGCCCGGCGGCCGGGTTGGTGCCCGCGGCATCGGCCCAGATGTGGATGTCCTCGATGATCGAGGTGTGGCGGGCCTGGCGCAGGTCGGGGGCCCGGGTGTAGAGGGTGTAATGTCCGCCGGCGTCGAGCACCAGGCACTGGAAGAAGCAGAACCCGAAGGTGTCGTAGCCGGTGAGGTAGTACATGCTCTCCTGGCGGAACACCAGCAGCGCGTCGAGCCCGCGCTCGCGCAGCGCGCCGACTGCCGCCGCGCGGCGCGCGGCGAACTCCTCGGTCGTGAAGTGCGTGGCCATCCGCTGCCCTCCCCGTGCGATCCCTGGCCTGCGATTCTAGCCCGCATTTCCCGCCGGCCCACGGCCGTGTGCCCCGAGCCCATCCCCGCCCGG
>CAZRGU010000077.1:1346-13611 GCA_964599705.1 uncultured Ectothiorhodospiraceae bacterium
CCCGGCGAGCCTATCGCCGCCCGCCGGGGAAGCGGTACGCTATGGCTCGCGCCAGCTGGAGGGGTGGCCTGGGGTGAGCGAGCCGAGAAAGCGAACTCGCACGCCGGCGAACGGCGATTCCGATCGGGCCGGCATTCGGCAGGAAGCACGGCGGATCGGCTTTCTCCTGGTGCCGGAGTTCACCCTGCTCGCCTTCGCCTCGGCGCTCGAACCGCTGCGCATGGCCAACCGGCTCAGCGGGCGCCCCCTCTACGAGTGGCGAACGCTCAGCGTCGATGGCGCCGCGGTGCGCTCGAGCTCGGGTCTGGCGCTGCACCCGGACGCGCCGATCGCCGAGGCCGGGCGGCTCGATCTGCTGCTCATCTGCGCCGGGGAGCGGGTCCAGGAGCATGCCTCGCGCGAGCTCCTCCAGTGGCTGCGCAAGCTCGCCCAGCGCCGGGTCGCGCTCGGCGCGCTGTGCACCGGGGCCTACCTGCTGGCGCGGGCCGATCTGCTCGACGGCCACCGGGTCACCATCCACTGGGAGAACATCGCCAGCCTGCGCGAGGCCTTCCCGGGGGTGGTGGTCTCGAGCGAGCTCTTCGAGGTCGATCGCGACCGCTACACCTGCTCGGGGGGGACCGCGCCGCTCGACATGATGCTGCACCTGATCAGCCGTGACCACGGCGGGCACCTCGCGGTGGCGATCTCCGAGGAGTTCGTCTGCGAGCGGATCCGCGGGCGCAACGACCGCCAGCGCATCCCGCTGCGCCTCCACCTCGGCACCAGCCAGCCCCGGCTCGAGGAGGCCGTGGCGCTGATGGAGGCCAATCTCGAGGAGCCGATGAGCCTCGACGAGCTCGCCGGTCACGTCGGCCTGTCGCGCCGCCAGCTCGAGCGCCTCTTCCAGAAGCACCTCAACTGCGTGCCGACCCGCTACTACCTGGAGCTGCGCCTGGCCCGCGCCCGCCAGCTCCTGCTCCAGACCCGGATGTCGATCGTCGAGGTCGCCTTCGCCTGCGGCTTCGTCTCCGCGCCGCACTTCAGCAAGTGCTACCGCGACTACTACGGGGTTCCACCGCGCGACGACCGCCGGCTGCGCGATCCCGCCGCCCCACCGACCAGGGGCGAGGCGAAGATCAGGGCTAGCCCAGGTTCGTCGCTGCGGCGACAGGAATAAGGTTGCTCCCGAGGCCCGCGATCGCCAGCTTGCTGATTCGGATGAGCAAGGTTCCGGAGAGCTCGCTGCATCGCGGGGGCGCCCCGGCTCCGAGAATCAGGCGTCCTGTCGGATTTCTTTACAGTACGCCCTGACCGCTATCCTGTTGGTTTGAGTGAATAAAATGGAGATCTGGGGGCGTCTCGGCACAACTCGGACCCCGAAAGCTGTCGGTTTTTCTTACATCTCAATCGGTGCGGCTCGCCACACGATCACGTAACTCGATGATAGATATCGAGAAAACTTTTATGGCGCAGTTATTGCACCTTCCTCTCCTACCACATGTCATATGATCAAGAGGAGAGGTGATGACCCCATCCAACTTGTTCCGGCGCGGGCACGGCGCCCTTCTTGCCGCCGGGCTCATGATCAGCGTCGGACCGGTGCTCGCTGCGCCCATCGTGATCGACTTCGAGGATGCGCCCGGCGGCGCGATCGGAGGATTCTACTCAGGTCTCGGCGTCACCTTCTCCAACACCAAGCGCTGGGGACCCACTTCCCTGGCTGGCATGTCCGGCTCCTACGCGGTCTCTGCGATCAGCGGCGGGGTCCAGCCGACGCCCACTCAGCCGCTGGTGGCGACCTTCACTACCGGGATGCAGATGGTGGGCATCACCGGGATCGATGTGGGGTCCAACGGGATCCAGATCGACGCGTATGACTCCGTGTCGGGTGGAGCGCTCATCGCCACCGACCAGTTCTTCGGGCCGGGTTTCGGTGTCGGGATCTTCGCCACGATCACCGCCAACAGCCCGGGCATCCTCCGGGTCGAGTTCTACCAGCCCCAGAACGTCGTCGGCGATGGCGTGATCTGGGACGACTTCACCTTCGAGGCGCTGGCCGTACCGGAGCCGGTAAGCCTCGCCCTGCTCGGCCTTGGCCTGGCGGGCCTGGGCTTGGCGCGCAGGCGGCGGTAACGCAGCCAGGGGAGCGACAAGGCCCGCTCGTCGTCGCCGCGCATTCCTTCGCCGTGCGGCGCGACGGGTGGTGCCCCGCCCCGGGGCAGCACCCGTGCCCCGGCCTCAGAAGATCTTCCCGGGGTTCATGATCCCGAGCGGGTCGAGGGCGTCCTTGATCTGGCGCATCACGGAGACCGCCTCGCCGTGCTCGGCCTTGAGGAAGCCGATCTTGCCGTAGCCGATGCCGTGCTCGCCGCTGCAGGTGCCGCCCATCTCGAGGGCCCGCACCACCATCCGCTCGTTGACCCGCTCGGCGCGCGCCATCTCCTCCGGGTTGTCGGGGTCGACGATGAAGCAGACGTGGAAGTTGCCGTCTCCGACGTGGCCGACGATCGGGGCGACCAGACCGTCCGCGTCGATGTCGCGGCGGGTCTCCATCACGCACTCGGCGAGCCGCGAGATCGGCACGCAGACGTCGGTCGGCCAGCCGCGACACCCCGGGCGCAGCGCCATCGCCGCGTAGTAGGCGTCGTGGCGGGCCCGCCACAGGCGGTTGCGATCCTCGGTCCGGGTCGCCCAGTCGAAGCCGCTGCCGCCGTGCTCGGCGGCGATCTCGCCGACCGTCTCGGCCTGCTCGGCCACTCCCCGCTCGCTGCCGTGGAACTCGAAGAACAGCGCCGGGGCGAGTGGGTAGGCGAGCCCGGCGTAGCGGTTGACGGCCTCGACCTGGACCTCGTCGAGGAGCTCGATGCGCGCCACCGGGATGCCGATCTGGATGGTCTGCATCACCGTGCGCACCGCCCCCTCGAGGGTCTCGAACGAGCACACCGCCGCCGACATCGCCTCGGGGATCCCGTAGAGGCGCAGCCTGAGCTCGGTGATCACCCCGAGGGTCCCCTCCGAGCCGACGAAGATCCGGGTGAGATCGTAGCCGGCCGCCGACTTGCGCGCCCGCCCGCCGGTGCGCACCACCCGCCCGTCGGCCATCACCACGGTGAGCCCGAGCACGTTCTCGCGCATCGTCCCGTAGCGCACCGCGTTGGTGCCCGAGGCACGGGTCGCGGCCATCCCGCCGAGCGAGGCGTCGGCCCCGGGGTCGACCGGGAAGAACAGGCCGCTGTCGCGCAGGTGCTCGTTGAGCTGCCTGCGCCGCACCCCGGCCTCGACCCGGCAGTCGAGGTCCTCGCCGTTGACCTCGAGGATCCGATCCATGCCGGTGAGATCGATGCACACCCCGCCCTCGAGCGCGGCGACGTGGCCCTCGAGCGAGGTGCCGGTGCCGAAGGCGATCACCGGAGTGCGGCGCCGCGCGCAGGCCGCCACGATGGCGCTGACCTCCTCGGTGCTGCGCGCGAAGGCGACCGCATCGGGCGCCGCGGTCGGGTGGTAGGACTCGTCGTGCCCGTGCTGCTCGCGGACCGCCTCGGCGGTCGAGAGCCGCTCGCCGAGCAGCCCGCGAAGCTCCTCGATCAGTGCCGCATCGGCCCGCTGCAACCCGCTCACCGCGTTCCTCGCTGAAGCTCGACCGGGGCTCGGATGATACACGCCCGCGTGCCGGCGCGGTGCTCGCGCTCGCTCACGCCTCCCGGCGCCGGCGCCGCGCGCGGCCCGCCCCGCTCTGCCGGGGCGCGTTCGGCAGCTCGACCTCGCGGGCCAGGCAGGGGTAGGGGTCGCTGCGGTGCGGGATCGCCATGGCCGCCACGAAGTGCTCCTGGAAGCGCGCCTCGACGGCGGTCTCGACCTTCTCGATGCGCCGCACCAGCGCCTCGATCTCGGCGCGCGCGCGGCGGTCGAGGAGCGCAATGCGCGCCCCGGTGCCGGCGGCGTTGCCCGCCGCGGTGACGTGCTCGAGCGGACAGTCGGGGACCAGACCGAGGACCATCGCGCGCTTGACGTCGATGTGGCTGCCGAAGGCCCCGGCCAGCCGGATCCGGTCGGGGCGCTCGACCCCGAGCCGATCGAGGAGCAGCCGCGCCCCGGCATGCAGCGCCGCCTTGGCGAGCTGCACGGCGCGCACGTCGTTCTGGGTGACACGGATCTCGGGCGGCCCGGCATGGAGCCGGTAGGCGAAGGCCCGCCGGTCGGCGATCACCCGCGGGCTGCGCGCGGCGAGCTCGCCGCGGATCACCCCGTCGCGGTCGATCACCCCGGCCAGGAACAGCTCGGCCAGCACCTCGATGATCCCCGAGCCGCAGATCCCGGTGACCCCGGTCGCCGCCACCTGCTCGGCGAAGCCGGGCTCGTCGGACCAGAGCGGGCAGCCGATCACCCGGAAGCGGGGCTCGAGGGTCTCGCGGTCGATCCGCACCCGCTCGATCGCCCCCGGCGCGGCCCGCTGCCCGGCGCTGAGCTGGGCACCCTCGAAGGCCGGCCCGGTGGGGCTCGAGCAGGCGAGCAGGCGCTCGCGGTTGCCGAGCACGATCTCGGCGTTGGTGCCGACGTCGATCAGCAACGTCAGCTCGTCGCGCAGGTGCGGCCCCTCGGAGAGCACCACCCCGGCGGTATCGGCCCCCACGTGCCCGGCCACGCAGGGCAGCAGGTAGGCGCGCGCCCCCGGGTTCAGGTGCAGGCCGAGCTCGCTGGCGCGCAGGCGCAGCGCCTGGTCGAGGGCCAGCGCGAAGGGCGCCCCGCCGAGCTCGACCGGGCTCACGCCGAGCAGCAGGTGATGCATCACCGGGTTGCCGACCAGGGTGATCTCGAGCACCTCCTCGACCCCGACGGCGGCCGCGGCGCAGACCTCGCGGGCCAGCCCGTCGATCGCCTCGCGCACCGCGCCGGTCAGCTCGGCACACCCCCGCGGGTTCATCATGACGTACGAGACCCGGCTCATCAGGTCCTCGCCGAAGCGGATCTGCGGGTTCATCGCCCCGGCCGCGGCGAGCACCTCGCCGCTGCCCAGATCGCAGAGATGCGCGGCCAGGGTGGTCGAGCCGACGTCGACCGCGAGTCCGTAGACGCGCTCGCGCAGCCCCGGCCAGAGGGCACAGATCCGGCGCCGCTCGTAGACCGCCGCGGTCACCCGCCAGTCGCCGGCACGCAGGGTCTGCTGCAGCCCCTGGAGCACCGCGAGGTCGCACTCGAGCCCGCCCAGGCCCCACTCGCGCTCGAGCGCCTCGCCGAGCCGGCGCAGGTCGCCGGCCGGATCCTGCAGGTCGGGGGCGGCCACCTCGACGTAGTGCAGGCGCAGCGCCGGGTCGAGCTCGATGGCATGGACCTCGGCACGCTTGCGCACCACCTGGCGGTGCACCTGGCTCTCGGCGGGCACGTCGATGAGCACGTCGCCGCGCAGCCGGGCGGCGCAGCCGAGGCGCCGCCCTGGAGCAAGGCCGCGCTTGCTCCGATAGCGCGCCTCGAGCTCGCCCGGGGGGGACAGGTGGGAGGGCCGCGAGGTGATGCCGTGCTTGGGAAAGGTACCCTCGGTGAGCAGCACCTGGCAGCGCCCGCAGATCCCCCGGCCGCCGCACACCGAGTCGAGGTCGACGCCCAGCGCGCGGGCCGCCTCGAGCAGCGAGGTGCCGTGTGGAAACCGGCCTCGCCGCCCCGAGGGCGTGAAGACGACCAGGGCGCCCTCGCCCCCCCCGTCAGGCACGTCGCCGCCGCCGTCCCTCACGCCGCGCCCGCGCGCCCTCCCCGCCGGGCGCGGGTGGGGCGCGGTAACGCCCGATCCAGCGCCGGCAGTCCGGGTCGTGGCCCATCATCACGTCGGCGCCGAGCACCGCCTGGATCACCTCCGGGTGGAGCGGGTTGGTGATCGCCGAGGTCAGCCCGGACGCGATCGCCATGGTCAGGAAGGCGCTGTTGATGCCGTGCCGGTTGGGCAGCCCGAAGCTCACGTTGGAGGCCCCGCAGGTGGTGTTCACACCGAGCTCCTCGCGCAGCCGCCGCACCAGGTAGAGGACCTGGCGCCCGGCGCTGTTGACCGCCCCGACCGGCATCACCAGCGGATCGACCACCACGTCGGCGCGCGGGATGCCGTGGTCCTCGGCGCGCTCGACGATCCGCCTGGCGACCTCGAAGCGCACGTCGGGGTCCTCCGAGATGCCGCTCTCGTCGTTGGAGATCGCGACTACCGCCGCGCCGTGGCGCCGGACCAGCGGCAGCACGCTCTCGAGGCGCTCCTCCTCGCCGGTCACCGAGTTGACCAGCGCCTTGCCCTGGTAGGCGGCCAGCCCGGCCTCGAGCGCGGCGACCACCGAGGAGTCGATCGAGAGCGGCACGTCGGTGACCGACTGCACCAGGCGGACCGCCTCGGCGAGGATCGCAGGCTCGTCGGCGAGCGGGATGCCGGCGTTGACGTCGAGCATCTGCGCCCCGGCCTCGACCTGGGCACGGGCGTCGGCCTCGACCCGGGAGAGGTCGCCGGCGGCCATCTCGGCGGCGAGCACCTTGCGCCCGGTCGGGTTGATCCGCTCGCCGATGATCACGAACGGCCGCTCGAAGCCGATCACCACCTCGCGGGTGGCGGAGCTGAGCACGGTCTCTGTCACGGCATCGCCCTCATCTGCTGTTCCCCTTCGCCCGAGCCCGGGTACCACGGCACCCGGCCTGCGAGCACCCCGGAGGCGTCGATCATCTCGGCCACCACCTCCTCCTGGCGGTAGGCCATCACGTGGACGCCGGCCACCCCCTCGATCTCGCGCAGCCGCTGGATGATCTCGACGCACAGGCGCCGCCCCTCGTGGCGCGGCCGGCTCGCCTTGCGCAGCCGCTCGAGCACCGCGTCGGGAATGTGCACGCCGGGCACGTGGCTGCGCATCCACTCGGCGGCCCGCGCCGAGGCGAGCGGCCCCACCCCGACCAGGATGTGGCAGTGCTGGTGCAGCCCGCGCTCGCGCACCCGCCTCATGTACTCCTCGAAGCGCGGCAGATCGAAGCAGTACTGGGTCTGCACGAACTGGGCCCCGGCCGCGATCTTCTTGGCCAGGCGCTCGACCCGGAAGTCGATCGGCGGCACGAACGGATTGGCCGCCGCGCCGAGAAAGACCCGCGGGGCGGTCGAGAGCGCGCGGCCGCTGAGGAAGCGCGCCTCGTCTCTCAGCGTGCGCACCGTGGCGAGCAGCGACATCGAATCCAGATCGAAGACCGGCTTGGCCTCCGGGTGGTCGCCGACCTGGACCCCGTCACCGGTCAGGCAGAGGATGTTGGCCACCCCGAGCGCCGCCGCGCCGAGCACGTCGCCCTGGATGGCGATGCGGTTGCGGTCGCGGCACGAGATCTGCATCACCGGCGAGTAGCCGGCGCGGGTGAGCAGCGCGCAGACCGCCACGCTGGACATGTGGCAGTTGGCGCCCGAGCCGTCGGTGGCGTTGATCGCGTCGACGTAGCCGTCGAAGACCCGGACCCGCGCATAGACCTCCTCGGGGTCGGCGGAGTCGGGCGGGGCGAGCTCGGCGGTGACCGCGAAGTGCCCCGCGCGCAGCAGCGCCTCGAGGCGGCTCGGCGAGCTCGGCGCGCTGTCCACCTGCGGCTCCCCGGCCGCCGCTACGGGCACGGGCGGACCCGCAGCCGGGCCCGCCCGCGCGCCTCGCCCTTCTCGCGGGCCACCCGCAGCCAGGCCGAGGTGCCGCGCAGGCGGTGATCGACGGCGACCTGGATCTCGGCGATGCGCGTTCCGCCGCGCATCCGCCGGCTCCCCTCCCAGGCCTCGACCCAGACGCAGCGCATCCACGGCTCGACCTCGCAGTGCCCGTCGCTGCGCACCCCGCCGCAGGGCCCGTTGCGCAGCTGCTTGGGGCAGTTCATCGGGCAGGACATGCCGGTCGCGCTGAGCACGCAGCGCCCGCACATCCGGCAGTCGAACAGGAAGCCCTTGACGAGCCGCTCGATGGCCGCCACCGGGCGCTCGAGACGATGGTAGCCGATCAGTCTCCAGAGCGGGTGGAGCCCCACCAGCAGCGACTCGAGCAGCCGGTAGGCGGTCTCGGCGAGGCGGGCGTGCCGCACCGACCAGCGGCGCACCGCGTACACCGCTAGGCCTCCTGCACGGCGGCGGCGACGCCGCCGGCCTTGACCAGGCGCTCGAGCCGGCAGCCGTCGAGCTCGGCCTCGAGGCACCGCGCGGCAGCCTGCGCGGCGGCCTCGGGGTCCCCATCCGGCAGCGGGGTGGCGACCCGCCGCCAGGCCTCCAGGTAGGGTGCCGAGCCACCCTTGCCGGCCCGCATGGCGGCCCGGTCAATGGCCTTCTGAAAGCGCTCGGAGAGCATCCGTCGGGCCACCGTGCGCCGGCCCTGGCGGACCAGCACCTGGGACGGGATGTCGCGCCAGTAGACGGTGACCAGCGTGCTCATCGGGCCCGGCCCCCGGAGACCGCCGCCGGCGCCGCCCTGCGCAGCGGCTCGAGCGCCGCGGCGAGCGGCCCGAGGCCGGTCTTCACGTGCTCGAATGCCAGCCCCAGCCGGACCGCCGCGGCGCGGGCCCGCGCGAGCAGCGCCGGGTCGTCGCGCTGGGCGAGGTAGACCAGCCGCCGGTAGTTGCCGAAGTAGGCTCCGAGCAGCTCGGGGTGGCGGTCGAGCCCGAGGCCGCGCAGCACCAGCCGCTCGAAGTGGCGGGCCAGGAAGTCGGTCAGGTAGAAGGTTCCCGCCTCGCGCGCGGCCAGCTCGGCAAACCGCGCGCTGCCGGCCAGGAACTCGTAGCAGTGTGTCCCGGGAAGCCGCTCGGCGCCCTCCTGGGCGAGCACCGCGTCGAGCGCCCCACCGGTGCCGCAGTCGGCGTAGCCCACGAAGACGCTGGCGAAGCGTGGCCGCGCCGCCCGGATCCGCTCCCGCACCGCCTCGGGGATGCGCTCCGGACGGTTGTGGAGCTCGGGCGGCAGGCAGCGGACCTCGACATGCTCGAAGCCGCTCGCGGCGAGCACCGTGGTCAGCTCGCGGGCAATCGCCCCGCAGGCGATCAGCAGCGTGCGCTGCGCGCCCGCCACGGGCGCGACCCGGGCCATCACCCCGCCCGGCGCACGTTGTGGCGGCGGCCCATCAGCTCCTTGGCCGTCTCCACCGCGACCGCCGCATCCCGGCAGTAGGCATCGGCGCCGATCGCCTCGGCGAACTCCTCGTTGAGTGGCGCACCGCCGACCAGCACCAGGTAGTCGTCGCGAATCCCCTTCGCCTTGAGGGTGTCGATGACCACCTTCATGTAGGGCATGGTGGTGGTGAGCAGCGCCGACATGCCGATGATGTCGGGCCGGTGCTCCTCGAGCGCCTCGAGGTAGCGCTCCACCGGATTGTTGATCCCGAGGTCGATGACCTCGAAGCCGGCCCCCTCCATCATCATCCCGACCAGGTTCTTGCCGATGTCGTGGATGTCGCCCTTGACCGTGCCGATGACCATCTTGCCGACCGGCGGAGCGCCGGTCTCGGCGAGCAGCGGGCGCACGATCTCCATCCCGCCCTTCATCGCGTTGGCCGCGAGCAGCACCTCGGGGACGAACAGGATCCCTTCGCGGAAGTCGACCCCGACGATCCGCATACCCTCGACCAGCGCCTCGTCGAGCACCCGCTTGGCCGACCAGCCACGGGCCAGCAGGATCCGGGTTCCCTCCTCGATCTCCTCGCGCAGCCCGTCGTAGAGGTCGTCGTGCATCTGCGCGACGAGCTCCGCGTCGGAGAGCGCATTGAGGTCGATGTCGTCGTCGCCCTGACGGGCCTGCTCGTCGCTCACGGCTGCCACTCCGCTCGATCGCAACGGCGCCCTCCGCGGCGCCAGGGTGAGGGCACTGTAGGTGCGGATCCGCCGCCCCTGCTGGCGCTGCGGCGACGCGCCATTGCCGAAAAGCGACACCCTGGTGCAGTGCTCGCGAAAAGGTCCAAAAGGCGTTGATTTCCTTGCCCTTCGCCAGCGTCGCCCGAGGCAAGATGGGGGTCGCTGCGGCGAACGCCGGCCGCGCCGGGAGGTTATACTTTCCGCTCTCGCAATCGGACCAGGGAAGGAGCCTGCAGATGAGCGACAACGGCGGAGCACAGATCATCGACGGGAAGGCGTTCGCGGCGCGCCTGCGCGCGGACATCGCCGCGCGGGTCGCGGCGCTGCGCGCCGAGCACCCGATCACCCCGGGGCTGGCGGTGGTGCTGGTCGGCGAGAACCCGGCCAGCCAGGTCTACGTGCGCAACAAGGCTCGCCAGACCCGCGAGGTGGGGATGGCCTCCTTCGAGCACCGCCTCGACGCCGCCACCGGCCAGGAGGAGCTCCTCGAGCTGGTCGCGCGGCTCAACGCCGACCCGCAGGTCAACGGCATCCTGGTGCAGCTCCCGCTGCCCGAGCAGATCAGCGCGGATGCGGTGATCGCCGCGATCGACCCGGCCAAGGACGTCGACGGCTTCCACGTCGTCAACACCGGGCTGCTCTCGGTCGGCGGTGACGGAATCGTTCCGTGCACGCCGCTCGGCTGCATGATGATGCTCAAGGAGCAGCTCGGCGACCTCACCGGGCTGCGGGCGCTGGTCCTCGGGCGCTCGAACATCGTCGGCAAGCCGATGGCCCAGCTCCTGCTGCGCGAGCACTGCACGGTGACCATCGCCCACTCGCGGACCCGCGATCTCGCCGGCGAGTGCCGGCGGGCCGACATCCTGGTCGCCGCGGTGGGCCGCGCCCGGATGGTCAAGGGCGACTGGATCAAGGAGGGGGCCACGGTCATCGACGTCGGCATCAACCGCATCGAGACCGGGGAGGGCAAGAGCCGGCTGGTCGGCGACGTCGACTTCGAGGCCGCCCGCCTCCGCGCCGGGGCCATCACCCCGGTGCCGGGTGGCGTCGGCCCGATGACCATCGCCTGCCTGCTCCACAACACCCTGACCGCGACCTGCCGCCAGCACGGCATCCCGGTCCCCGAGCCGCGCGAGGCCGCCTGAGCGCGATCCGCAGCCAGGCCGAGGCGCTCGCCTTCGTCGAGCGCCTGGTGCGCCCCCGTCCGCGCCCGCGCGCCGAGCGCGAGCGCCTCGGCCTGGCTCCGATCCGCGCCCTCCTCGGGCGCCTCGGCGAGCCCCAGCGCGGGCTCGCCTGCATCCACGTTGCCGGCTCCAAGGGCAAGGGCTCGGTGGTCCTGCTCGCCGAGTCGATCCTCGAGCGCGCCGGGGTGCGGACCGCGGCCTTCACCTCGCCGCACCTCGAGCGCTGGACCGAGCGCTTCCGGGTGGCCGGAGGCGAGATCTCGCCCGCGGTCCTGACCGCCGCGATCGCGCGCCTCGCCCCGGAGGTCGAGGCGCTGCAGCGCGCCGACCCCGACCGCGCCCCGGGCTTCTTCGATGTGCTCACCGCGGCGGCGTTCCTGATCTTTCGCCGCGCCGGGGTCGAGTGCGCGCTGATCGAGACCGGCCTCGGCGGGCGGCTCGACGCGACCCGTGCCTGCTCGGCGCTGGCCACCTGCATCACCACCATCGAGCGCGAGCACGCCGACAAGCTGGGCACCGAGCTGGCCGCGATCGCGGCCGAGAAGGCCGGGATCATCCGGCCGCGGACCCCGCTGACGGTCGGCGCCCTGCCCGCCGAGGCCGCCCGGGTGATCGGCGCTCAGGCCCGCCGGCTCGGGGCGCCGCTGCGCCGCCTCGGCGAGCGGGTGCGCCTGCTGCCGGCCGCCGAGGGACGCCTGGGGCTGGCCTGGGACGACGGGCTCGCCGTCGAGAGCGCCTGGCCGCTGGCCGGCGCCCCGCACATGGCCGCCAACGCCGCCCTGGCCGCCGACTGCGTGCGTGCCAGCGGGATGCTCGCCGGGGAGCGGCTGGCGGGTGCGGTACGCGACGGGCTTGCCCGGGCGTGCCTGCCGGGGCGCCTCGAGCTGCTCGGCGAGCGCCCGTGGGTGGTGGTCGACTGCGCCCATACCGAGGCGTCGGTGCGGGCTCTGGAGGCCTGGCTGGCGCGCTTCCCGGCCCGCCGCCGCCACCTGCTGGTCTCGCTGACCCGCGGCAAGGACCCGGCGCGGGTGCTCGCCCCGCTGCTCGCCGGCGCCGCGCGGGTGGTCGCGACCTGCGCCGAGCCCGAGCGCTCGCTGCCGGCCGCCGAGCTCGCCGCCGCCCTCGCCGGGCGGGGTGTCTCGCCCGAGGTCGTCCCCGACCCGCGCGCCGCCCTGACCGGCGCCCGCTCCGCGCTCGGCGCGCGCGACCTGCTCTGCTGCACCGGCTCGGTCTACCTCGCCGGGCTGGCCCGCGCCGCCCTGAGGCCCAGCGACCGGCCGTCCTGACCC
>CAZRGU010000078.1:0-13534 GCA_964599705.1 uncultured Ectothiorhodospiraceae bacterium
GGCGCGATAACTGCCTGCCTACCTCGAACGGCTCAGCGGCAGTTCGGGCAGACGCCGCGCACCTCCACGGTGTGCCCGGCGGCGCGGAACCCGGTGGCGCGGGCTCCGCGCTCGATGGCCCGCGCGATCGCCGGGTCGCTGATCTCGGCGACCGCGCCGCAGCGCTCGCAGAGCAGGAACTGGCCGCTGCCGGCATGCCCCGGCGCGGCGCAGCCGACATAGGCGTTGAGCGACTCGATGCGGTGCACCAGGCCGTGCCCGGCGAGGAACTCGAGCGCGCGGTAGACGCTCGGAGCCAGCACCCGCTGGCCGCGCGCGGCCAGCGCCTCGAGGATCGCGTAGGCGCCGAGCGGACGATGGCTGCTCCAGACCACGGCCAGCACCGCGCGGCGCAGCTCGGTGAGCCGCGCCCCGCGGGCCCGGCAGCGGCGCCGTGCCGCCGCCAGCGCATCCTCCAGGCAGGCGCGGTGGTCGTGGCCGCGACCGGGGAAGGGCTCGCCCATCGCCCTCAGCCGCCGCGCAGCGGCACCGCCCGCCAGGCCCGCCGGCAGGCGGCCAGCCCGGCGGCGAGGGCGAGCAGGCCGGTGGCGGCGAGCACGATGGCGGGACCGGCCGGAAGGTCCCAGCGCAGCGAGGCACCGAGGCCGGCGAGCACCGCGAGCAGCGCGCAGCCGCCGGCGGCCAGCGCCATGCCGGCCGGGCTTCGCGCCAGCGGCCGGGCGGCGGCGGCCGGGATGATCAGCAGGGCGACGATCAGCAGCAGCCCGACCACCCGCATCCCCACCGCGACCACCAGCGCCACCAGCACCACCAGGGTGACCCGGGCGCGCACCACCGCCACCCCCTCGACCGCGGCCAGCTCCTCGCTGACCGTGACCAGCAGCAGCGCGCGCCACTGGGCGGCGAGCACCGCCAGGCCGAGGGCGGCGACCGCCGCGATCGCGTAGCAGTCCTCGCTGCCGATGGCGAGCACGTCGCCGAACAGGTAGCCCATGAGATCGAGACGCAGCCCGGGGAGCAGTGCCAGCGCCACCAGCCCGAGGGCCAGAGCGGCGTGGGCGATGACCCCGAGCAGGGTGTCGCGGGCGAGCATCCGGTGGTGCTCGAGGAGCGCGAAGAGCAGCGCGGCGGCGAGGCTGAGCACCCCGACGCCGAGATCCGGACGCACGCCGAGCGCGATCCCGAGCACCGCCCCGAGCAGCGCCGAGTGGGCCAGCGCGGCGCCGAAGTAGGCCATCCGCCGCCAGACCACGAAGCAGCCGAGCGGCCCGGCGATCACGGCCAGCGCCAGCCCTCCGGCCAGGGCGCGGGCGATGAACGGCTCGATCACGGCCCGCCCCGCGCCGCCCCGCCGCCGGGGGCATGGCGGTGGTCGTGGTGGTGGACATAGAGGGCGGTCGCGGCGGCCACCTCGGCGCCGAACAGCGCCTGGAAGCGCGGGTCGGCGGCCACCGCCGCGGGGCGCCCGGTGCAGCACACGTGGTGGTCGAGACAGACCACCCGGTCGGTGGCCGCCATCACCACGTGCAGGTCGTGCGAGACCATCAGCACCGCGCAGCCATGGCGCTCGCGGGCCTCGCCGATCAGCCGGTAGAGCTCGACCCGGGCGTGCAGATCGATGCCGGCGAGCGGCTCGTCGAGGACCAGCAGCTCGGGCTCGCCGAGCAGCGCCCGGGCGAGCATCACCCGCTGGGCCTCGCCCCCGGACAGCTCGGCGAGCAGCGTCCCGGCGCGCGCCTCGATCCCGACCGCCGCGAGCGCGGTGCGGATCGCCCCGGGGTCGCGGTGGCGCCCGAGGGCCATGAACCCGGCGACCGTGAGCGGCAGGCTGGGATCGCGGTGCACGCCCTGCGGGGTGTAGCCGACCCGCAGCCCGGCACGGCGGCGCACCCGCCCGCGGTCCGGGCGGATCAGCCCGAGCAGGGTCCGCACCAGGGTGGTCTTGCCCGCCCCGTTGCGCCCCACCAGGGTCACCACCTCGCCCGGGAGCAGCGCGAGGCTGACCGCATCGAGCAGGGCGCGCCCGCCGCGGATCACGCTGACCTCCTCGAGCGCGACCAGCACCCGGTCGCCGACCTCGTCGTCGCGGTTCTTCATGTTACGTTATATTGTAACGTTTTCGCCCGAGGAGTAGGGGGACATGGGAGCCGGCAAGCGATGGTGCCTCGCCGTCCTGCTCGCGCTGATCGCGCTCGCCGGCGCCCGCCCGGCGCTCGCCGCGCGTGACGCCGAGGGGCCGGGGCCCGTCGTGATCGCGACCATCGCGCCGCTGCACTCGCTGGTCGCCGCGCTGATGGCGGGCGCCGGCAGCCCGCGGCTGCTGATCGCCGCCGGGCGCTCGCCGCACCTCTACCAGCTTCGCCCGAGCGAGGCCCGGGCGCTGGCCGGAGCGGCGCGAGTCTTCTGGATCGGCGAGGCGCTCGAGGGCGGGCTGGCCCGCGCCATCACCCGCCTGGCCGGCGAGCGCGCCGTCGCCCTGCTCGAGGACCCGGCGCTGCGCCGCACCGGCGCCGACCCGCACGTCTGGCTCGACCCCGGCAACGCCGCCCGGATGGCCGTCCGCATCGGCGCCGAGCTGGCCCTCGCCGACCCGCCGCGCGCGCCCCTCTACCGCGCCAACCAGGCCCGTCTCGGCGCGCGGCTGGCGGCCCTCGACCGCGAGCTCGAGGCGCGCCTGGCGCCGCTCGGCGAGCGCCCCTTCGTGGTCCTGCACCCGGCCTTCGCGGGCCTCGCCGCCCGCTACCGGCTGCGCCTCCTCGGAGCGCTGACCGGGGCGCCCGGCCAGCCCCCCGGCGCCCGCACCCTGGCCCGCCTGGCCCGCGCCGCGGCCCGCGCCGGGGCGCGCTGCCTGTTCCTCGAGCCACAGGTCGACGGCGCGCGCCTGGCCACCGCCCTCGACGCGCTCCCCGGGCTGCGCCGCGCCCGCCTCGACGCGCTCGGCCTCGGCCTCACCCCGGGACCCGAGCTCTACTTCCGGCTGATGCGCGCCAATGCGGCGGCCCTGGAGGGCTGCCTGCGGGGCGGCGAGCCCGCACCGCCCACCGCCCCGAACCCTCTGCCCTGACCGGGGCTGCCCCCTGCATCCCCGCCGCGGGCTCGACGCGGGCCCGGCTACGCCTTCGCTGTCCGCGGCCCCGTCCACCCCGCCGGAGCACGTCCCGGCGCCCTCTCATCGCCCAGCGCCGAGCGCTGCGGGACGGCGCGGATCACCAGCCCTCGAGCTGGCTGGTCGCGATCCCCTGCTCCTCGAGCATCACCGGGATGCCGCTGTTGACCCGGTAGATGGTCTTGCCGTCCTCGGTGATCAGGGCCTCGTCGAGCGGCGCATCGACCAGCTCGCCGCTCACGTAGCGCACCGTCCCGGCGCTCACCCCCTGGTTGAGCCGCTCGAGCCTGTCCTTGGGCAGCGCCTTGACCGGCACCTTGGTGACCGGACAGACCAGGATCTCAAGCAGTCGCTTGTCCACGCTCATCTCGACTCTCCATGCTCTGCATCTCGTCCCTCTCGCCCACCTCGCGCCCGGCGTCGCGCCGCCACGCATCGGCCACCCGGGCCCGCTCGGCACGCAGCATCTGCGCGATCAGGAAGGCGAGCTCCAGGCTCTGGTCGGCATTGAGCCTGGGATCGCAATGGGTATGGTAGCGGTCGCTGAGGCCCTGCTCGGAGATCGCCCGGGCCCCGCCCACGCACTCGGTGACGTTCTGTCCGGTCATCTCGACATGCACCCCGCCGGCGTAGCTGCCCTCGGCCTGGTGGACCTCGAAGAAGCCGCGCACCTCCTCGAGGATGCGCGAGAAGACCCGGGTCTTGTAGCCGCCGGCGGTGCGAACGGTGTTGCCGTGCATCGGGTCGCACGACCAGACCACGATCCGCCCCTCGGCGAGCAGGGCGCGCACCAGCGGGGCGAGGCGCTCGCGCACCTGGCCGGCGCCCATCCGCGAGATCACCGTGATCCGCCCCGGCACGTTGTCCGGGTTGAGCCGGTCGATCAGGCGCAGCAGGCAGGCGGCGCTCATCTGCGGGCCGACCTTGATGCCCAGCGGGTTGGCGATCCCGCGCAGGAACTCGACGTGGGCGCCGTCGGGCAGCGCGGTGCGGGCGCCGAGCCAGAGCAGGTGTGCCGAGGTGTCGTACCAGCGTCCGGTGATCGAGTCGACCCGGGTCAGGGCCTGCTCGTAGCCGAGCAGCAGCGCCTCGTGGGAGGTGTAGAAGTCGGTCTGGCGCAGCGCCGCGGTGGTCTCCGCGGTGACCCCGCAGGCCTCCATGAAGGCCAGCGACTCGGCGATCCGGTCGGCCAGCTCGCGGTAGCGCTCGCCCTGCGGGCTGCCGGCCACGAAGTCCATGTTCCAGCCGTGGACCCGGTGCAGGTCGGCGAAGCCGCCCTGGGCGAAGGCGCGCAGCAGGTTGAGCGTGGCCGCGGCCTGGGCGTAGGCCTGGAGCATGCGCTCCGGGTCGGGCTCGCGGGCCTCGGCGGTGAAGGCGATGCCGTTGACGATGTCGCCGCGATAGGCCGGCAGGGTGGCGCCGTCGCGCCGCTCGACCGGCTCGGAGCGCGGCTTGGCGAACTGCCCGGCAAGCCGCCCGACCTTGATCACCGGGCAGGCCGCCCCGTAGGTGAGCACCGCGGCCATCTGCAGCAGCACCCGGAAGGTGTCGCGGATGTGGTCGGGGTGGAACTCGGCGAAGCTCTCCGCGCAGTCCCCGCCCTGGAGCAGGAAGGCCCGCCCCTGGGCGACCTCGGCCAGGTGCGCCTCGAGGCGGCGGGCCTCGCCGGCAAACACCAGCGGCGGGTAGCCGGCCAGGCGCTGCTCGACGCGCGCGCAGTGGCCGGCGTCGCGGTACTCTGGCATCTGCCGCGCGGGCAGCTCCCGCCAGCCGTCGGGGCACCAGCTCGGGCTCGTCATCCTCGTGCTCCCACTCCAGCCACGCCGCGGCCCACTCTGGCCCGCGTCGCTCACCCATCCACGGCTGCGGGCGCCGATCCATCCGCCCTGGCAGGGCGTAGTCCCTGCCGCCGGCTCGACGTCGTGTCGGCCACGCCTTCGCCGTCTCCCGGTCCGTGCGCTCCGCCAGGACAGCGTCTCGACGCCCTCGCCTCGCGCATCGGTGAGCGAAGCGGGCTAGCGCCCGCTGGCGCTAGCGGCCACCGGCGCGGCGACGGCGACCTCCGAGACCGGCCGCGCCGCCCGGGCCGCAGCCGGCGCGAAGCGGGCCAGGAACATCCCGGTGAAGCGCGCGCCATGGTACACCTCGACACGGAACGTCGAGCCGTCCCGGTCGATCGAGAAGCGCGGCGCGATGTCGCGGAGGCGGATCGGGTGGCCGCTCTCGTCGCCCACCCCGGCCCGGCGCCAGCCGATCACGTTGACCCGGTAGCCGGCCATCGGCTCGACCCGGAACTCGCGCCCGACCTCGAGCACGGTGCCGAAGCGAACCGCCGCGCGGCGCCCATCGACCGTCACCTCGACGCCGTCGCGGCTGCGATCGTAGTCGAAGACCTGGGCGTGGATCTCGGTCATGCGGCGGTTGCCGTAGCTCACCCGGAAGGCGTCGCCGGTGGCCGTGATCGCGACCAGCGGGCTGCTCGAGCGAAACTCCAGCGGGCCGTCCCGGGGCAGCGGCAGGTAGGCGAGCCGGCGGCGCACGCGGTGCATGTCGAGCACGATCCGGTCCCCGTACAGGCTCAGGCGCGGGCCGCCGTCGATGATCGAGCGCACCGCCGCGCCACGCAGCGGGAAGGAGCGCTCGACCTCGAGGCCGAGCGAGTCGAGATAGGCCTCGACCACCGCCAGGTGGTAGAGGGCCCGGCGCGCGGTGCCGAACTGCTTGCTGGCCTCGACCCCGGCGGCCGCCTTGGCATTGCGGATGGCGAAGTAGGTCAGGGTCTTGGCCATCTCCCGGTTGCCGCGCGCGGTCTCGGTGTTCTTGATGTGGAAGGCCTCGGCGGCCAGCCCGAGACGCCGGTTGACCACCCCGGCCACCGCCCGGGCGCGGGCCCCGAGGTCGCCGTAGGGCAGCCCGGCGAGGCGCTCCTGGTCGATGACGATGCTCTGACCCCAGCGGCGGGGGTTGCGCAGCCGGTCGACGTGGCGGGCGCGGTAGAAGCCGCTGCCGTCGTGAAGATTGAGCACGTAGTCGACCTCGGGGGCGGTGATGATCTGCTGGATGCGGCGCACCGAGGGGTAGTCCGGATCGCTCGCCGCCACCCGGTGGAACTTGCGATTCATGTCGCCGTTGACCCCGCGCGAGCGCCGCACGATGCTCTCGAAGTTGAGGTTGGGCACCACCCAGAGCCGGCCGCGCAGCACCCGGTAACGGGTCGCCAGCAGCGAGGCGGCGGTGAAGCCCCCCGGCTCGTCGCCCTGGATCCCGCCGACCACCAGCACGGTCGGCCCGGGCCGCGCGCCGGCCAGGCGGTGCACGGTGAACTCGAGGCGCGGGGCCTGGGGGGCGGCGAGCGCCGCCGCGCACGCCAGGGCGCCGGCGAGCGCCAGCCCGGCGCGCGCGCCCGCCGCGTTCACGGGCGGGCGCCGCGGGCCGGCGGCGGCACCGGATCGTGGCCGCTCCCGCCCCACGGGTGGCAGCGGGCGATGCGGCGCAGCGCCAGCCACGTGCCGCGCAGCGGCCCGTGGGTGCGCAGCGACTCGATCGCGTACTCCGAGCAGGTCGGCAGGTAGCGGCAGGAGGGGGCCATCACCGGCGAGAGCAGCCACTGGTAGGCGCGTACCATTCCCACCAGCAGCGCGCCGAGCGCGCGAGAACCGCTCAGCGCCTCTCGGGGCAGTCCGGGTCGGTGCATTCGCCGTAGATGATCAGCGCATGGTCGGCGATCTTGAACCCCATGCCGGCCACCACCTCGCGCTGGCGCCGCTCGATCTGCTCGTCGAAGAACTCCGAGACCTTGCCACACTCGGTGCAGATCACGTGGTCGTGGTGCTCGCCGCGGGTCAGCTCGAACACCGCCCGGCCGTCGTCGAAGCGATGCCGGACCACCAGCCCGGCGGTCTCGAACTGGGTCAGCACCCGGTAGATGGTGGCCAGACCGATGTCGTCTCCGGCCTCGATGAGCTCGCGGTAGACGTCCTCGGCGCTGAGATGGCGGGTCTCGGAGCCGGCGAGCAGCTCCAGGATCCGCATCCGCGGCGCGGTCGCCTTCAATCCCGCCTTGCGCAGGTCCTCGCCTACCACCCCGGTCGCCCCATCGCTGCCGTCCCCCTAACACTATACCCCAGCCCGGGCGGGCGTTTACACTTGGCCCCCGGAGCAGCCGGGAGCGGGACTCGATGGGACTGGTGATCCTCGACCGCGACGGCGTCATCAACCACGACTCTCCCGACTACATCAAGTCCCCCGAGGAGTGGCACCCGATCGCGGGCAGCCTGGCCGCGATCGCGCGCCTCAGCCGTGCCGGGCTGCGGGTGGTGGTGGCCACCAACCAGTCCGGGCTGCGCCGCCGGCTGCTCGACATCGAGACGCTGAACCGCATCCACGAGAAGATGCACCGCCAGCTCGCCGAGGTCGGCGGTCAGGTCGAGGCGGTGTTCTTCTGCCCGTGCCTGCCGCGCGAGGGGTGCCGGTACGGGAAGCCCCGCCCCGGGATGCTGCTCGCCATCGCCGAGCGCCTGCGCTGCAGCCTCGCCGAGGTTCCGGTGGTCGGCGACGCCGCGCGCGACATCGCCGCGGCGCGCGCTGCCGGCGCCCGGCCGGTGCTGGTGCTCACCGGCAAGGGGCGCGAGACGCTGGCCGAGAGCGGCGAGCTCGACGGCGTCGAGGTGCACGACGATCTCGCCTCCTTCGCCGAGGCCTACCTGGCGCGCACCGCGCGGCGCTGAGTCACTGCGCACCGGCGGCCAGCGCCGGGTCGAGGCGGGTCCCGAACAGGCTCAGGCCCCAGTGCAGGTGGGGCCCGGTGACCCGTCCGGTGGCGCCGACCTCGCCGATGACCTCGCCCTGACGAACCCGCTGTCCGGCCTTGACCCGGATCCGGCTCAGGTGGGCGAAGATCGAGGACAGCCCGTGGCCGTGGTCGATCATCACCGTCTTGCCGGTGAAGAACATCCCCGGGTGGGCGAGGCTCACCACGCCGCCGGCCGGCGCCCGCACCTCGCTGCCGGCCGGGGCGGCGATGTCGACCCCGGAGTGCGGCCGGCGCGGCTCGCCGTTGAGGATCCGCTGGCTGCCGTAGACGCCGCTGATGCGCCCCTTGAGCGGCCAGCGGAAGGTCTCCAGGAAGGCGTCGAGGGCGCTGTCGCGCTGGCGCGCCGCCTTGATCAGGGCGCTCTCCTCGCGGATCCGGGCCAGCTCCTCGGGGCTCGGGCTGACCTTGGAGGGCGGCAGCCCGTCGATGCGCTCGACGTGGTACCGGCGGGACGCGACCTCGAGCTCGCGGACCAGCGACTCTCCATCCGGAAGGCGCAGCTCGAGGCGCACGCGGGCCGGCGCGTCGCGCCCGAAGCCGATCACGAAGTCGCCGCCCGGCGAGACCCGCAGCTCGCGCCCCGCGAACCGCACCCGGGCCCCCGGCGCGGTGTGGCCGCGGACCAGCGCGCCCTGGGTCAGCGGCCCGTCGAGGACCAGCGCCCCGTCGCTCGCGGCCCCCGCAGGGCCGGCAACCAGCAGCCCGCAGAGCAGCGCTGCGCGCACCCGCAACCTCATCCCTCGCTCCCGTCTCGGCGACCGCGGCGCACTGTAGCGGCACCTTTCCACCGGCGCCAGGCTCCAGTATCGTTCCCCGCCCCCGCACCGAGCGAGCCGCGCCGATGATCCCGCTGCGCGACGACCACCCGAGCTCCATCCGTCCCTACGTGAGCTGGACGGTGATCGCGGCCAGCGTGCTGGTCTTCCTCTGGCAGCTCGGGCTGGGCGCCCGCGGCGGCCAGCAGGCGGTGTACGCCCTCGGGGCGATCCCGGCGGTGCTCTTCGGCCAGGCGCGCCTCGCCCCCGGGATCGAGCTCGTCCCCCCGGCGCTCACCGTGTTCACCTCGATGTTCCTGCACGGCGGCTGGATGCACCTGCTCGGCAACATGCTCTACCTGTGGATCTTCGCCGACAACGTCGAGGAGGCCATGGGGCATGCGCGCTTCGCGGTCTTCTACCTGCTCAGCGGCATCGCCGCGTTCTTCGCCCAGGCGCTGCCCGATCCGGGCTCGACGGTGCCGATGATCGGGGCGAGCGGGGCGATCTCCGGGGTCCTCGGGGCCTACCTGCTGCTCTACCCCCGGGCCCGGGTGCTGGTGCTGGTCCCGCTCGGCTACCTGTCCTCGGCCGTGTACCTGCCCGCCGCGGTGGTGCTCGGGCTGTGGTTCGTGCTCCAGCTCGTGCAGTCGCTGGCCGCCGGTGGGACGGGTGGCGGGGTGGCCTTCGGTGCCCACGTCGGCGGCTTCCTCGCCGGGATGGCGATGGTCCCCCTGTTCAAGCGCCGCGAGGTGCCGTTGCTGGGGCGGCGGTAGACTACAATTCAGCCAGGATGCCTCGGCGGCGCGCCGAGCGCGGCTGGCGCGGTGCCGGCCCGGCCACCACGGCCCGCGCCGCGGTGGGTGTTCCAGGCAGACTCCGAGGAGGCGAGGCGATGCCCGAGCAGCGACTGCGTGAATTGCTCGAGACCCTGCGCGCCGAGATCGAGGCGCTGGGACCGGGCGAGAGCGCGCCGCGCGAGCGCCTCGGCGAGCTGGTGGCGGCCATCGAGGAGCACCTCGGCGAGGAGAGCCGCGACCGCGAGCGCGGCGACGCCCTGCTCGGCAGCGTGCGCGAGGCAATCGCCCAATTCGAGGTCTCCAACCCCCGGACCACCGGGATTCTCAACGACATCATGGTGACCCTCAGCAACATGGGGATCTGAGGGCCCGGAGCTCATACCAGGGCCAGCAGCCCGCGCAGGCCGACCCCGGCCCCGACCGCGACCACCACCGTCACCCCGACCGCCAGCCAGGCCTCGCGCCGGCCGACCGCGCGGCGCAGCGCCGCGAAGGTCGACACGCAGGGCACGTAGAGCATCACGAAGACCAGCAGCACGGCAAGCTGGCGCCAGTCCAGCACCGCCCCGACGTCGCTGGTGCCGAGCGCCTGGGCGAGCATCAGCACCGAGAGCTCCTTGCGTAGCACGCCGAAGAGCAGCGGCACCCCGAGCACCACCGGCAGCCCGAGCAGCCAGACGGTCAGCGGCGCGAGCGTCGCATCGATCCAGCGCGTCGCGCCGAGGTGCTGGAGCAGCGCGAGCCCGATGCTGCCCACGACCAGCAGCGGCAGGACCAGGGTCAGGACGTCGCGGCAGCGCGCCCAGGTGGCCCGCATCACGTCGCCCCAGCGTGGCACCGTGTAGGGCGGGATCGGCTGAATCACCCCCGGCGGGGCCTCCGGGAAGCGGCGCAGCAGCAGCCGTCCGAGCAGCGCGATCACCAGCAGGTTGGTGGCCAGCAGGGCCAACACCCCGAGCCCCCCGAGGTACTTGCCCCCGACCGCGAGCACGATCGCGGTACGCGCCGAGCAGGGCACGAACAGGATCAGCAGGCTCGCGGCGATCCGCTCGCGGCCGCTGGTCACCGAGCGCGCGGCGGCGATCGCGGGCACGTTGCAGCCCAGCCCGAGGAGCAGCGGCACCGCGGCGTTGCCGTGCAGGCCGATGCGGTGCAGGAAGCGGTCGAGGACGAAGGCGATGCGCTGCATCACCCCGCACTCCTCGAGCAGCACCAGCAGCAGCACCAGCGGGAACATGTAGGGCAGGGCGATGGCGAGCAGCCCGGCCAGCCCGTCGGCCGCGGCCCGCGCCGCCACCCCGGCGATCCCGGCCGGCTGCCAGCCCTGCACCCAGGCGAGCAGCGGCGCGGTGCTCGCCTGGTCGATCGCGGCGCTGACCTCGAAGACCACCACCAGCACGCTGGCCAGCACCGCGCTCGCCCCGACCAGCCCCCAGCGCGGGTGCAGGAACAGCGCATCGAGCCGCTCCTCCCAGCCCAGCCGCGGCCCGCCGTGGACCTGGCGCGAGCACTCGGCGGCCAGCGTGGCGGCGCGGTGGTGCAGGTCGGCGCGCAGCTCCCCGGCGAGCCCGCGCGGCAGCTCGGCGGCAAGCTCGGCGCGCAGCGCGGCGAGCGCCGCGGCAGACCGCGGGAGGTGGGCGGAGAGCTCCTCGCTGAAGTAGCGGTCGCCCTTCATGAGCTGGGTCAGGAGGAAGCCCTCCGGCACCCTGAACGCCTCGTGGATGGCGCCGTTGCCGAGCGCCGCGCGGGTCCGCCTCGCCAGCGCGGCGATGTGCGCGGTGCTCGGCTGCGCGCGCGGGGGGGCGCCGTCGCGGGCCTGCGCGACCGCCGCCGCGAACAGCTCCGGGATCCCCTGCCCCTTGGGAGCGACCATCGCCACCAGCGGCACGCCGAGGCGCCGCGTCAGCGCCTCGACATCGATGCGCATGCCCTTGCGCCGCGCCTCGTCCATCATGTTCAGACCGACGACCATCGGCAGCCCGAGCTCGGCGAGCTCGAGGGTGAGCTGCAGCGAGGTGGCGAGCTTGCTCGCGTCGAGGATCTGGATCAGGACGTCGGGGCGGGAGAACGGGGCCGGCGGCCCTCCGGGCTCGTGGCGCGAGACCTCGGGTCGGTGATCGCCCCAGAGCAGGTACTTGAGGGCCTCGCGGTCGCCCTCCTCGAGGTCGCAGAGGCTCTCCACGCCGGGCAGGTCGACGACCTCGACCTCGCGGATGCCGATCTGGACCCGGCAGCGCCGGTAGGGCTTGCCGGTGCCGGCCAGCTCGCCGGCCTGCACGCCGGTGCTCGCCACCGCGTCGAACACCGTGCTCTTGCCGCTGTTCGGGCGCCCGACCATGGCGATTCGAAGCGGCCGCGCCCGAGCCCCCGGCGGCAGCGTGAGCCGCACCCGCACCGGGCCGGCGCCGCGCGGCGTGGCTGGACAGCAGGGATTGCGGAAGCCGGCCATCAACGCGGATGATAATTGTTCGCTTGACGGGTCGGGTTGAGCCAGATCAAGCGAACACGGAAGGCTCGTGGGCCCTCGGCAGGGCCCGGGAAGGCGCAGGGCCGGTGGCCGGCGAGGCCGGGCGGGAAGGGCTCAGGGGGGGGCGACCCGCGGCTTTGCGGCCCCCTGCCAGGCCAGCATCCCGCCGCCGCCGCTGTCGATCTCGGCGGGCAGCGCGGCGCGCGGTCGACGGCGGCAGGCCGGCGCGCTAGACTAGCCGGCAGATGCCCTCTGTGGTGTGCGTGAGCGGGCCGTAAAGTCGCTTGAGCCTAACTCGTCATCCGAGGGAGCGGGCTCGCCGGCCGGTGTGCAGGTCCGCCCTGGCAGCGGAAAGCCTGAGGCCTGGCACGAAGCTCCCCCCTGAACCATACCGGTTCAAGGGTGAGGCGTCGCCACGGCACCGACGGAGGGCATCGCTCGTTTCGAGACCATGGCGCTGAGCGCGCGGGGCGCGCTGCGCGCCGGGATGCGCCGGCGCCGCCGCGCGCTCGAGCCGCGCGCCCGCGCGGCGTACGCCGAGGCCCTCGCCCGCCACCTGATCGGCTCCCCCGAGGTGCGCCGCGCGCGGCGCATCGCCTGCTACCTGGCCAGCGACGGCGAGATCGACCTCGCGCCCCTGATCGAGCGGCTGTGGCGGGCCGGGCGCGAGGTCTGGGTCCCGGCGCTGCACGGGGCGCGCCTGTGGTTCCTGCCGCTCGGGCCCGAGACCCCGCTGGCGCTCAACCGCTTCCGGATCGCCGAGCCGGCGCTCGCCCCGCGTCACAGGAGCGCGATCCGCGCCCTCGACCTGGTGCTGGTGCCGCTGGTCGCCTACGACGGGCACGGCCACCGCCTGGGCATGGGGGGCGGCTTCTACGACCGCACCTTCTCCTACCTGCGCGAGCGCCCGGCCTGGGCCCGGCCCCGGCTGCTCGGGGTCGGCTACCGCTTCCAGCGCGTCGCCGCCCTCGAGGCCCGCCCCTGGGACGTCCCGCTCGCCGCGGTCGCCACCGAGGCCGGGATCGAGCGCTTCACCACCTCAGCGGAGCAGTAAGCCATGGCCTACTGGCTGATGAAGTCCGAGCCCACCGAGTTCGGCATCGACGACCTCGAGCGGGTCGGTATCGAGCCCTGGGACGGGGTGCGCAACTACCAGGCCCGCAACATGATGCGCGACCAGATGCGCCGCGGCGATCTGGCCTTCCTCTACCACTCCAACTGCGACCCGCCGGGGATCGTCGGGATCATGGAGATCGCCCGCGAGGGCTATCCCGACCCGACCGCCTTCGATCCGGCCGATCGCCACTACGACCCGGCCAGCGACCCGGCCCGGCCGCGCTGGTACCTGGTCGACGTGCGCTTCGTGCGCCGCCTGCGCCGCCTCATCCCGCTCGCCGAGCTGCGCGCCTGCCCGCAGCTCGAAGGGCTGGCCCTGCTGCGCCGCGGCAACCGGCTCTCGGTGATGCCGGTCAGCGAGACCCACTGGCAGGCGATCCTCGCCCTCGAGTGAGCCGCCCCCGCGCCGGGGGGCTCAGAGCCCCGAGGACCGCGGGTCCCGCTCCGGCAGCGAAGGTCGGGTGCCATCCCGTGCTC
>CAZRGU010000079.1:0-13349 GCA_964599705.1 uncultured Ectothiorhodospiraceae bacterium
GCCGTTGCCGATCTCGAGCTTGAAGCGCTCGTTGGGGAACAGCGGGGTGAGGTTCTCGAACAGGATCTTGCCCTTGGCCGCCTCGGGCTTGTCGAGGTTGATCTCGTCGACCTTGAGCAGCGCGAAGTAGCGCTCGCTGTCCTTGGGGGGCCGGATCTTGCCCGAGACGGTGTCCCCGGTGCGCAGGCTGAAGCGCCGGATCTGGCTGGGCGACACGTAGATGTCGTCGGGTCCGGCCAGGTAGGAGCTGTCGGCCGAGCGCAGGAACCCGAAGCCGTCCTGCAGGATCTCGAGGACCCCGTCGCCGTAGATGTGCTCGCCCTTCTTGGCCTGGCTCTTGAGGATGCTGAAGATGATGTCCTGCTTGCGGGCCCGGGCGACGCCGTCGATGCCCAGCTTCTGCGAGAGCTCGAGGAGCTCCGGAGCGGGCATCTTCTTGAGTTCGGTCAGGTTCATCGTTCCTTGTGGAGACATTGGTGGAGACATCGGAGAGGTTGCACCGATCCCGCGATCGGGTACGGGCGGGCGGCCCGTGCGCATGCGTGCTGGCAAGACGGAGCGAATCCGGTTACGGCTCGAGATCGCTGGGGTGGTCGCAGCGCCGCGCGGCGAGTCCGAAGCGGCCTGCAAGGCAAAACGTAGCACGGGCGGGGCGCTGCGTCCAGCCCGTCTTGACCCGGCGGCAGGCGCGGGCCGGGCCCGCGCGCCGCCGCTCAGATGTGCTGGTCGAGGAAGGCGCAGAGCTGGGACTTCGAGAGGGCGCCGACCTTGGTCGCCTCCACGTTGCCGCCCTTGAACAGCATCAGCGTCGGGATCCCGCGGATCCCGTAGCGCGGCGGCGTGCTCGGGTTCTCGTCGATGTTCAGCTTTGCGATCGTGAGCCTACCCGCGTATTCTTCGGCGATCTCGTTGAGGATTGGCGCGATCATCTTGCACGGACCGCACCACTCGGCCCAGTAGTCGACGAGCACCGGCTCCTCCGACTTGAGCACGTCCTCCTCGAAGCTCTCGTCCGTGACGTGGACGATCTTGTCGCTCATGGTGATCGGCTCCGCCTGAGGGGTCGCCCATTTGAGCGAAATTGACGGCGGTTTTCAAGATTCGCCCCGCCCGGGCGTTCTCGGGCCGGCGCCGCCACGGTCCAGCGAGCCAGATTCCAGGAACATGCCAGAGCGAACCTTCACCGACATCCGCTTCGACAGCCTCGACCTCGAGCCGGTGCTGCTCGCCGGCGTCGCCGAGGCCGGATTCACCCACTGCACGCCGATCCAGGCCCAGGCCCTGCCGGTGGCGCTGGCCGGCAACGACGTCCAGGGCCGGGCCCAGACCGGCACCGGCAAGACCGCGGCCTTCCTGCTCGCGGCGATGAACCACCTGCTGCGCCGCCCGCCCCGCGAGGGGCGCCGGCCGTGCGACCCGCGGGTGGTGGTGCTCGCCCCGACCCGCGAGCTCGCCGTGCAGATCCACCGCGACGCCGAGCTGCTCGGGCGCCACACCGGGCTGCGCATGGGGGTGGTGTTCGGCGGCACCGGCTACGAGACCCAGCGCGAGATGCTGCGCGCCGGCCTCGACATCCTGATCGGCACCCCGGGGCGGCTGATCGACTACTTCAAGCAGCGCCTGTTCGGGCTCGGCCACGTCCAGGTCGCGGTCATCGACGAGGCCGACCGGATGTTCGACCTCGGCTTCATCCGCGACCTGCGCTACGTGATGCGCCGCCTGCCGCCGCCGACCGAGCGGTTGAACATGCTGTTCTCGGCGACCCTCTCGCTGCGCGTGACCGAGCTCGCCTACGAGCACATGAACGCCCCCGAGGTGATCGACGTGGCCCCCGACCGCAAGACCGTCGAGCGGGTCACCCAGGTCCTCTACCACGTCGGCTCCGACGAGAAGGTGCCGCTGCTCCTCGGGCTGCTGCGGCGCATGGCCCCGGAGCGCGCGATCGTGTTCTTCAACACCAAGCGCGAGGCCGAGCGGGTCGCCGCCTACCTCAAGGGCAACGGCTACGCGTGCGCGACCCTGAACGGCGACGTCCCCCAGCCCAAGCGCCTGGCGATGCTCGAGCGCTTCAAGCGCGGCGAGCTGCCGGTGCTGCTCGCCACCGACGTCGCCTCGCGGGGGCTGCACATCCCCGGGGTCAGCCACGTGTTCAACTACGACCTGCCCCAGGACCCGGAGGACTACGTCCACCGGGTGGGGCGCACCGCGCGGGTCGGCGAGCGCGGCGCGGCGGTGAGCTTCTCCTGCGAGCGCTACTGCTACTCGCTGCTCGACATCCAGGGCTACCTCGGCTTCGAGATCCCGGTCGAGCGGATCGACGAGACGCTGCTGGTCACCCCGCAGCCGCCGGTGGCCCGCCCGCGGCGCCGCGGCGAGGAGCGCGATCGGCGCGGCGCGGGCTCGGCGGGGGGGCGGCGGGGCGGGCGCGCGCGGCGCCGCCACGGCGGCGGCCAGCGCTGAGGCCGGTGAAAGATTCACCCACCGGTCGCGGACGCCCCCGGGCGCCCTCGCCATGGCGCGCGAATCCTTCACCGGCCCCGGACGCCCCCCGGGTTCCGCCGCCCCCCGGCTGCTGGCTATACTCGCACCGATGAGCGGAGCAGAGGCAGGCAGCGGCGAGCGGGGATGGCGGCGGCGGCGCCTGCTGGCGGCGCTGGGCGCGGCCGGCGCGCTGCTGGCCGGCTGTGGCCAGAAGGGACCGCTGTACCTGCCCCCCGAGGAGCCGGATCCGGCCAGGACCGGGAAGAAGGACCCCAAGGCCTCGCTCGGCCGGCGCACCGCGGGCGCCTGAGGGCGCCGTTCGGGTCCGCCAGCGCGCTGCGCGCACCACTCGCGAGCCAACCCCGTGGACCACTTTCGCTATCGTGACGGGCGGCTGTACGCCGAGTCGGTGGCCCTCGAGGCGATCGCCGAGCGCTTCGGCACGCCCTGCTACGTCTACGCGCGGGCCACCCTCGAGCGCCACTGGCGGGCCTTCGACGAGGCCCTCGACGAGCACCCGCACCGGGTCTGCTACTCGGTCAAGGCCAACTCCAACCTGGCCGTGCTCGACGTGCTCGCCCGCCTCGGCTCGGGCTTCGACATCGTCTCGGAGGGCGAGCTCGAGCGGGTGCTGGCGGTCGGGGCGAGCGCCGCCCGGGTGGTCTTCTCGGGGGTCGGCAAGGGCGCCGAGGAGATCGAGCGGGCGCTGGCCGCCGGGGTCCACTGCTTCAACGTCGAGTCGAGCGCCGAGCTCGAGGCGCTCGCCGCGCGGGCCGCCGCGGCCGGGCGGCGCGCGCCGCTGGCGCTGCGCGTCAACCCCGACGTCGACCCGCGCACCCACCCCTACATCGCCACCGGGCTGCGCGAGAGCAAGTTCGGCATCCCGCTCGCCGAGGCCGCCGAGCTGTACCGCCGCGCGGCCCGCGAGCCGGCCCTCGAGGTCCTCGGCGTCGACTGCCACATCGGCTCGCAGCTCACCTCGCTCGGGCCCTTCCTCGACGCCCTCGAGCGGGTCCTCGAGCTCGTCGATGGGCTGGCCGGCGAGGGCATCGGCCTCGCCCACGTCAACCTCGGCGGCGGGCTCGGGGTGCGCTACCGCGACGAGACCCCGCCGAGCCCCGGCGAGTACGCCCGCGCGATCGGCGATCGCATCGCCAGCCGCGGCCTCGAGCTGGTCATCGAGCCGGGACGGGCGATCGCGGCCAACGCCGGGGTGCTGCTGACCCGGGTGCGCTACCTGAAGCGCAACGGCGAGCGGCGCTTCGCGGTGGTCGATGCGGCGATGAACGACCTGCTGCGCCCGGCCCTCTACGGCGCCTGCCAGGAGGTGGTGGCGGTGTGCCCGCGGCGCGCGGCGCCCGAGCGCCTCGACGTGGTCGGGCCGGTCTGCGAGTCGGCCGACTTCCTGGCCCGCGACCAGCAGCTCGCGGTGGCCGCCGGCGACCTGCTCGCGGTGCGCTCGGCCGGGGCCTACGGCTTCACGATGAGCTCCAACTACAACTCGCGCCCGCGACCCGCCGAGGTGCTGGTCGACGGCGAGCGCTGCCACCTGGCCCGCAGGCGCGAGACCGTCGCCGAGCTGATCGCCGGCGAGTCGCCGCTGCCCGGTGGCTGGTGAGCGGCGCGCTAGAATGGCGGGCGCGATGAGCAGCCGGCGCCGCGCGGTGGCCCTGATCTCGGGCGGGCTCGACTCGATGCTCGCCGCCCGGGTGATCCTCGATCAGGGCATCGAGGTCGCCGGCCTCAACTTCTTCACCGGCTTCTGCGTCGAGGGCCACACCCACGCGATCCGCAGCAAGGACCGCGCCCGCCCGAAGCGCAACAACGCCCTCTGGGTGGCCGAGCAGCTCGGGATCCGCCTGCACTTCGTCGACGTGGTCGAGGAATACAAGGACATCGTCCTCAACCCCCGCCACGGCTACGGAGCCAACCTCAACCCGTGCCTCGATTGCAAGTCGTTCATGGTCGGCAGGGCCTACCAGTGGATGCTCGAGCACGGCTTCGACTTCATCATCACCGGCGAGGTGATCGGCCAGCGGCCCAAGTCGCAGCGCCGCGACACCCTGCCGGTGGTGGCCCGTGAGTCGGGGGCCGGCGACCTGCTGCTGCGCCCGCTGTGCGCCAAGCTGCTCGCGCCGACCCGCCCGGAGCGCGAGGGCTGGGTCGACCGCGAGCGCCTGCACGCCTTCAGCGGCCGCTCGCGCAAGCCGCAGATGGCGCTCGCCGCCCACTACCGGATCGAGGACTACGCCCAGCCGGCCGGGGGCTGCTGCTTCCTCACCGACCGCCAGTACGCGGCCAAGCTCGCCGACCTGTGGCGCGCGCGCGGCCGGCGCGACTACCAGCTCGACGACATCATGCTGCTCAAGGTCGGCCGCCACCTGCGCCCGCGCCCGCACTTCAAGCTGATCGTCGGGCGCGAGGAGGGCGAGAACCGCTTCCTCGAGGGCTATCGCAGCGCCTTCCTGCACCTGCGCACGGTCAGCCATCCGGGCCCGCTGGCGCTGGTCGACGGCGAGCTCGAGGACGGCGACCTCGAGCTCGCCGCGCGGATCACCGCGCGCTTCAGCCAGGGGCGCGCCGCCGAGCGGGTCACCGTCGAGGTCGGCGGGCAGGGCGCCGCCCCGCGCGAGCTCGAGGTCGTGCCGCTGCCCGCCGCGGAGCTTCCCGCCGAGTGGTACGTATGAGCGCCGCGCTCCACCGCCTCGACGCCCGCCGGCTGCTCTGTCCGCTGCCGGTGATCCGGGTCCAGGCGCTCGTCGAGGGGCTCGCCCCGGGCGAGCGGGTCGCGGTGACCTGCACCGACCCGGGGGCGCGTCACGACATCCCGGCCTGGTGCCGGGTCCACGGGCACCGCCTGATCGGCATCGAGGACGGCGAGCACGAGTTCGTGCTGACCCTCGAGGTGGGAGGCCGCGGCGGTGGCTGAGGCGGCCGGCGGAACGGCGCTCGCCCCCGCCGGGCGGCGCGACCGGCGTTACCGCGAGGTGCGCCGGGTCACCGTGGTCGGGACCTGGATCGACCTCGCCCTCGGGGCCGGCAAGATCACCGCCGGCTGGCTCGCCCACTCCCAGGCCCTGATCGCCGACGGCGTCCACTCGCTCTCGGATCTGGGCACCGACGTGCTGGTGCTGGTCGCCGCCCACCACGCGCGGGCCGCGGCCGACGACGAGCACCCCTACGGGCACGAGCGCATCGAGACGGTCGCCACCGTGCTCCTCGGCGCGGTCCTGGTGGTGGTCGGCGCGGGGATCGCCTGGGATGCGGTGAGCCGCCTGTTCCACCCCGAGCGGCTGTGGTCGCCCGAGCCCTGGGCGCTGGCGGTGGCGGCGCTCTCGGTGGCGATCAAGGAGGGTCTCTACCAGTACACGCGGCGCAGCGCGCGGCGGCTGCGCTCGGCGCTGCTCGAGGCCAACGCCTGGCACCACCGCAGCGACGCGGCCTCCTCGGTGGTGGTGATCATCGGGGTCGGGGCGGTGCTCGCCGGGCTGCGCGACCTCGACGCGCTGGCCGCCCTGGTGGTCGCCTACATGATCGCGCGGGTCGGCATCGAGCTCGCCCGCCGGGGGCTGCGCGAGCTGATCGACACCGGGCTCGCCCCCGAGCGGGTCGCCCTGATCCGCCGCGCCATTCTCGACGTCGACGGGGTGCGCGACCTGCACCTGCTGCGCACCCGGCAGATGGGCGGCAAGGCGCTGGTCGACGTCCACATCCTGCTCGACGACCCGCGCCTGAGCGTCTCCGAGGGCCACCAGATCAGCGAGGCGGTGCGCGCCCAGCTGATCGCCTCGATCGACGACGTCGAGGACGTCACCGTGCACATCGACCCCGAGGACGACCAGGACCTGCCCCCCGGCGGGGTCGACCTGGCGCTGCGCGCCGAGCTGCTCGAGCGCCTCGAGCGATGCTGGTCGGGGATCGACGAGGCCGCCGAGGTGCGCCGCGTGCTGCTCCACTACCTGGACGGCCGGGTGCACGTCGAGCTCGAGCTGCCGCTGCGGCTGGTCGGCGGCGAGGCCGACGCCGAGCGCCTGCGCGAGCGCTTCCGCGAGGCCATCGCCGACGAGCCCGAGGTCGCCGACGTGCGTCTGCTGTTCTCGTGAACGCACCAGGAAGGGGCACGGATGTTCGCGTCTGCACCATTCTGGTGCATGGATTCCGGCTCGCCGCCCGGCCGTGGCCCGCCCGTGGCGGCCCGGGGCCGGCGGGGCGGGGCGGGCAAGCGGCTGATTCGGGCGCCGGCGGGGCGGGCCGGGCGCTACGCGGAGGGGACGGCCGATCCGCGGCCGGCCGTGGCATGCATCGTGCAAGCGCTTGGCCATCCGCGGCCCTGCCCGCGGGCCCGGCAATGAACCCTGGACGACAGCCTGTGGAGGACACGAGATGACCGTGGATGACGTGTTGAGCCTCATCAAGGACAAGGAGGTGAAGTTCGTCGACCTGCGCTTCACCGACACCCGAGGCAAGGAGATGCACATGACCGTGCCCGCGGGCAAGGTCGACGCCGAGTTCTTCGAGGACGGCAAGATGTTCGACGGCTCCTCGATCGCCGGCTGGAAGGGGATCAACGAGTCGGACATGATCCTGATGCCCGACCCGGACACCGCGGTGATGGACCCGTTCACCGACGAGCCGACCCTCGACCTGCGCTGCGACGTGGTCGAGCCGACCACCATGCAGGGCTACGAGCGCGACCCGCGCTCGCTGGCCAAGCGCGCGGTCGCCTACCTGCAGTCGACCGGGGTCGCCGACACCGCCTACTTCGGCCCCGAGCCCGAGTTCTTCATCTTCGACGACGTGCGCTGGGGCGCGCAGATGCAGGGCGCCTTCTACCGGATCGACTCCGAGGAGGCCTCCTGGAACACCGAGCGGGCCTACGAGGACGGCAATATGGGCCACCGCCCCGGCCCCAAGGGGGGCTACTTCCCGGTGCCCCCGGTCGACTCCCAGCATGATCTGCGCGCGGCGATGTGCGAGGCGATGCAGGAGATGGGGCTCGAGGTCGAGGTCCACCACCACGAGGTGGCCACCGCCGGCCAGGCCGAGATCGGGACCGCCTTCAACACCCTGGTGCGCAAGGCCGACGAGCTCCAGATCCTCAAGTACTGCGTGATGAACGTCGCCCACGCCTACGGCAAGACCGCGACCTTCATGCCCAAGCCGCTGGTCGGCGACAACGGCAACGGCATGCACGTGCACCAGTCGCTGACCAAGGAGGGGAACAACGTCTTCGCCGGCGACCTCTACGGGGGGCTCTCGCAGGAGGCGCTCTGGTACATCGGCGGGATCTTCAAGCACGCCCGCGCGCTCAATGCCTTCACCAACGCGGCCACCAACAGCTACAAGCGCCTGGTGCCGGGCTTCGAGGCACCGGTGCTGCTCGCCTACTCGGCGCGCAACCGCTCGGCCTCGGTACGCATCCCCCACGGCAGCAGCCCCAAGGCGCGGCGCGTCGAGGTGCGCTTCCCGGACTCGTGCGGCAACCCCTACTTCGCCTTCACCGCGATGATGATGGCCGGGCTCGACGGCATCCTCAACAAGATCGACCCCGGCGCGCCCTACGACAAGGACCTCTACGACCTGCCGCCCGAGGAGGAGAAGAACATCCCCACGGTGTGCTCCTCGCTCGAGCAGGCGCTCGCCGCGCTCGATGCCGACCGCGAGTTCCTGCTCGCCGGCGACGTCTTCACCAACGACGTCATCGACGCCTACATCGAGCTCAAGATGGAGGAGGTCACGCGCTTCCGCATGACCACCCACCCGGTCGAGTTCGACATGTACTACAGCCTCTGAGTAAGCCGGCGCGCGGCCCCCGGCGACGACGGGGGCCGCGCGTTGTCGCCGGCCCGGCGGTTGGCTATGCTGCCGGCATGGCTCGCCTCCTGCTCCTCTCGCTGCTCGTGGCGCTGGCGCTGCCGGCCGGGGCCAAGATCTACAAGTGGGTCACCCCGGACGGGCGGGTCGTGTACTCGGACCGGCCGCAGTCCAAGGACGCCGAGGAGATCCAGCTCGGCCCGGTGCAGACCTACAGCCCGGCCCCGCTTCCGGCCGGCGGCGCCGGGAGGCCGGCCGAGCGCGAGGCGCCGGCCGGCGGCTACGAGCGCCTCGCGATCGTCGCCCCCGCGCCCGACGAGGTGATCCGCGACAACGGCGGGACGGTGGCCGTGCGCCTCGCCATCGAGCCGGCGCTGCGGCCCGGGGACCGCGTCGAGGTGCTGCTCGACGGGCGCCCGATCGGGGCCGGGGCGGGCAGCGCCGTGACCCTGACCAACGTCGACCGCGGGACCCACACCGTGACCGCCCTGGTGCGCAACGCCGAGGGCAGGGAGGTGGCCCGCGCCGATCCGGTGACCTTCCACCTCAAGCGTCACTTCGTCCGCCGCAAGGCGCCCTGACGCACCATTTTGGTGCATACTGGGCCGCGCCGGGTCGCCCACGCCCGGCCCGGATCTTGCTGCATGCCCGGCGATGAACCGCTGCTGTCCGTCCCCGATCCCGCGTGATGCGCTCCTCGACCAGCTCGCCACCGCGGTGCTGGTGCTCGACGAGCGGCTGCGGGTGCGTGATCTCAACGGCGCGGCCGAGGCGCTGCTCGCGCTCAGCGCCAACCAGGTCCGCGGGATGGCGCTCGCCGAGGTGGTGCCCGCGGCGCGCCGCCATCTCCCCGCCCTCGAGCGGGCGCTGGCCAGCGGCCGGGTGCTGCGTGAGCGCGAGATGCGCCTCGAGCGTCCCGGCGGCGGCGAGCTCGCCCTCGACTGCACGGTGACGCCGGTGCTCGGCGCGGCGGGCGGCGCCGCGCTGGTCCTCGAGCTCGTCGATCTCGGGCGCGGTCACCGGCTCAGCCGCGACGAGCGGCTGCGCGCCGAGCACGAGGCCGCCCGGGCCCTGGTCCGCGGCCTGGCCCACGAGCTGCGCAATCCGCTCGGCGGGCTGCGCGGCGCCGCCCAGCTCCTCGAGCGCGAGCTCGCCGAGCCGCGGCTGCGCGAGTACACCCGGGTGATCGTCGGCGAGGCCGACCGCATGCAGGGGCTGCTCGACCGCATGCTCGGGCCGCGCCAGCCGCCGCGGATGCAGGTCTTCAGCTGCCACGAGCTCACCGAGCGGGTGCTCGCCCTGGCCGCCGCCGAGGCCGGTCCCGGGGTGGCCCTGGAGCGCGACTACGACCCCAGCCTGCCGGCGCTGCACGGCGATCGCGACCTGCTCAACCAGGCCCTGCTCAACGTGGTGCGCAACGCCGTCCAGGCGGTCGGCGAGCGCGGCCGGGTGGTGCTGCGCACCCGCATCGAGGCGCCCTTCACCCTCGCCGGGCGCCAGCACCGCCAGGCGGTGCGCATCGACGTGATCGACGACGGCCCGGGCATTCCCCCCGGGCTCACCGAGCAGGTCTTCTATCCGATGGTCACCGGGCGCAGCGACGGCACCGGGCTGGGCCTCTCGATCGCCCAGGGCCTGGTGCGCCGCCACGGCGGGATCATCGAGTGCGCCAGCGAGCCCGGGCGCACCACCTTCAGCCTGCTGCTGCCGCTGCCCGAGGAGGGGGCGCAGTGAGCGCGCTGGCCGGCGGGCGGGTGTGGGTGGCCGACGACGACCGCTCGATCCGCTGGGTGCTCGACAAGGCGCTGAGCGGGGCGGGCTGCGAGGTCACCGGGTTTGCCGACGGCGAGGCGTTGCTCGCCGCGCTCGAGGGCGGTGGCGCCCCCGACGTGGTGGTCTCCGACATCCGCATGCCGGGGCTCGGCGGGCTCGCCCTGCTCGAGGCGATCGGGCGGCGCCGCCCCGGGCTGCCGGTGGTGATCATGACCGCCTTCTCGGATCTCGAGAGCACCGTGGCCGCCTACGAGGGCGGTGCCTTCGAGTACCTGGCCAAGCCGTTCGACGTCGACGAGGCCGTCGCGATCGTGCGCCGGGCGCTGCGCCGGGCGCGCGAGGGGGCGCCCCGGCCGGACTCCGGCGAGGGCCAGGCACGGGCCGAGATCCTCGGCTCGGCCCCGGCCATGCAGGGGCTGTTTCGCGCCATCGGGCGCCTCGCCCGGGCCCGGGTCACGGTGCTCGTCACCGGCGAGTCGGGCACCGGAAAGGAGCTCGTGGCCCGCGCCCTGCACCGCCACGGCCCGCGCTCCGGGGAGCCGTTCATCGCCATCAACAGCGCCGCGATCCCGCGCGAGCTGCTCGAGTCCGAGCTCTTCGGGCACGAGCGCGGCGCCTTCACCGGGGCCCAGGCGCGGCGCATCGGGCGCTTCGAGCAGGCCGACGGCGGCACCCTGTTCCTCGACGAGATCGGCGACATGCCCGCCGACCTGCAGACCCGGCTGCTGCGGGTGCTCAGCGACGGGCAGTTCTACCGGGTCGGCGGCCACCACCCGGTGCGGGTCGACGTGCGGGTGATCGCGGCCACCCACCAGGATCTCGAGGCGCGGGTCCGCGAGGGGCGCTTCCGCGAGGACCTCTACCACCGCCTCAACGTCATCCGGGTCCAGGTGCCGGCGCTGCGCGAGCGCCGCGAGGACATCGCCCTGCTCGCCCGCCACTTCCTCGAGCGCGCCGCCGCCGAGCTCGGCACCGAGGTCAAGACCCTGGCCCCGGAGGTCGAGGCCCACCTGCGCGGCCTCGACTGGCCGGGCAACGTCCGCCAGCTCGAGAACCTGTGCCGCTGGCTCACCGTGATGGCCCCCGGGGGCGAGGTGCACCTCGAGGACCTGCCCCCGGAGCTCGCCGTGGCCGGGGCGGTGGCGGACGGCGAGGAGTGGCCGGCGGCGCTGCGCCGCTGGGCCGAGGGCCGGCTCGCGGCCGGGGGCGGCGAGCTGCTCGGGACCGCCCGGCCGCTGCTCGAGCGGACCCTGATCGAGGTCGCCCTGGCCGCCTGCGCCGGGCGGCGCGCCGAGGCGGCGCGCCTGCTCGGCTGGGGGCGCAACACCCTGACCCGCAAGCTGCGCGAGCTGGGGATGTCATCGCGGCGGGGCTTGCGCGATGATCGGGTCGAGCGGCGCGCCGCCGGCGCGCACCCACGGAGGGCAAGGGAATGGCCAAGGAGCCGGTGATCATCGCCAACTGCGGCGGCTTCTGGGGCGACGACCCGGGGGCGGCGCGGCGCCAGGTCGAGGGCGGTCCGGTCGACTACCTGGTCATGGACTACCTCGCCGAGGTGACCATGGCGATCCTGCAGAAGCAGCGCGCCCGGCGCCCCGAGGCCGGCTACGCCGGCGATTTCCTGCGCCAGCTCCGCGAGGTCCTGCCGGCCTGCGTCGAGCGTGGCATCCGGGTGATCAGCAACGCCGGCGGGGTCAACCCGCTGGCCTGCAAGGCCGCCGTCGAGGCCCTGGCCGCCGAGCTCGGGCTGGCCGGGCGGGTGCGCGTCGGGGTGGTGCTCGGCGACGACATCTTCGCCGAGCTCGACGCGCTGGCCGCGGCCGGCGAGCCGCTCGCGCACATGGACGACGGGCGGCCCCTGGCCGAGGTCCGCGAGCGGGTGCTCAGCGCCAACGTCTACCTGGGAGCCGCCCCGGTGGTCCGCGCCCTCGAGCTCGGCGCCGACATCGTCATCGCCGGGCGGGTGACCGACACCGCGGTGACCCTGGCGCCGCTGATCCACGAGTTCGGCTGGGCCGCCGACGACTGGGACCGGCTCGCCGCCGGGGTGGTTGCCGGGCACATCATCGAGTGCGGGACCCAGTGCACCGGGGGCAACTTCAGCGACTGGCGCAAGGTGGCGAGCTTCGCGCGCATGGGCTACCCGCTCGTCGAGGCCCATGCGGACGGCAGCTTCGTGGTCACCAAGCACCCGGGCAGCGGCGGGCTGGTCAGCGTGCACACGGTCAGCGAGCAGCTCCTCTACGAGATGGGCGCCCCCGAGTACCTGGCCCCCGACTGCCGGGCGCGCTTCGACTCCATCCGCCTTGCCCAGGAGGGCCCCGACCGGGTGCGGGTCTCGGGGGTGCGCGGCGGCCCGCCGCCCGAGCGGCTCAAGGTCTCGGTGAGCTTCGCCGAGGGCTACCGGGCCTTCGGCCGGCTGATGGTCGGCGGCCCCGAGGCGCGCGCCAAGGCCGAGCGGCTCGCCGAGCAGGTCTGGGAGGCGGCCGGCGGGCGCGAGCGCTACCAGGCCACCCGCACCGAGCTGGTCGGTTACTCGGCCTGCCATCCGCCGCTCGCTGGCGAGCCCGGCGAGGTGCTCCTCCAGCTCGCCGTGCGTGACCCGGACCGCGAGCGCATCGAGCGCGACTTCGCCCCCCAGGTGGTGCCGCGGGTGCTCGGCTCGGTGCCGGGGATCACCTACCTCTCCGACCAGGGGCGGCCGCGGGTCTCGGAGGTGGTCGGCTACTGGCCGGCCCTGATCGGACGCGACGCGGTGCGCGTCGAGGTCGAGGTCGAGGGGCGCCGCGAGGCGGTCTCCCAGGAGGTCGCGGAGGCCGGCGGGGCGATCGCTGCCCCGGCGCCCGTCGAGGTCGACACCGGCTTCCGGCCCAGCGGCCGCGAGCGCGAGGTCACCCTCTACGACCTGGCGCTGGCCCGCTCGGGCGACAAGGGCGATACCTGCAACGTCGGGGTGATCGCGCGCAGCGCCGCCATCTACGGCTACCTGCGCGAGCACCTCGACGCCGGCGCGGTGAAGCGCTACTTCGCCGGCGTCTGCGCGGGCGCGGTCGAGCGCCACGAGCTCCCCAACCTGCTCGCCTTCAACTTCCTGCTCCACGCGAGCCTCGGCGGCGGCGGTACCCTCTCGCTGCTGCTCGACGCCCAGGGCAAGACCTACGCCCAGTACCTGCTGGCGATGCCGCTGCGGGTCGACGAGGCGCTGCTCGAGACCATCGCCGAGCCGGACCGGCGCTGAGCGCCCCGACGTCGGGTCCCGCTCCGGCAGCGAAGGCCGGGTG
>CAZRGU010000080.1:0-10949 GCA_964599705.1 uncultured Ectothiorhodospiraceae bacterium
TTCGCTGCCGAAGGAGCGCGGGATCAACGTCGTTGCGCAGCCTTTGGAATCAATGGGTCAGTGTATGTTCGATGACGGAGGAGTCGAGACCATGGCAACAACGCAGCACAGAGAGCGGTCACGGTCGCGAGCGGCCGGCCGCGCGGTCGCGCCCAAGGGTGCGGGGAAGGGCGTGGCCAAGGGTACGGCCCGGAGCGCCACCAAGGCCGCGACCCGCAAGGCGCTCAGCGTTCACGGCAAGAAGGCGCTCGAGCGCGACGAGGAGCGCACCCGGCCGGGCCGCTTCTATCTCCCCGACACCGACATCTACGAGACCGACGAGTCGCTGATCGTGGTGATGGATGTCCCCGGGGTCTCCCGCGACCAGGTCGAGGTCACCGTCGACGGCGACCTGCTCTCGGTCGAGGCGCGGGTCGATCTGGACAACTACACCGACCTCAGGCCGGTCTACACCGAGTACAACGTCGGCCACTTCGCGCGCCGCTTCACCCTCGGTGACCGGGTCGACCGCGACGCGATCGCCGCGACCGTGCGCGACGGGGTGCTCACCATCGAGATCGCCAAGCACCCCGAGGCCCGCGCGCGGCGCATCCCGGTCGAGTAGCCGGGCGGGGACGGCTCAGCCGCGCCCCAGCCAGCGATCGAGGAACGCCTCGAGCCAGCGGTCGCTGTCCGGGGCGTGGCGCGCGTAGCCGGCGATCTGGGCCTCGCGCGGCTCGGCGCCGGGCAGCGCGAGCTTGGCCGAGCCGCGCTGTGAGGCACACCAGCGCTCGATCATCTCGAGGGTCATCTCGGGGTGGAACTCGATCCCGTAGACCCGCCCCTGGTAGCCGAAGGCCTGGCCGGGGAAGTGGGCGCTGGTGGCCAGGTGGAGCGCCCCGGGCGGGATCGAGAAGGTCTCCGAGTGCCACTGGTAGAAGTGGGTGGGGCGCTCGAGAAAGCCGCCGGCGGCCGCCGTCGGGTGGACCTCGGTGTAGCCGATCTCGACCCGCCCGCCGGGATGCGGCCCGATCCGGGAACCGAGCACCCGGGCCACCTCCTGGGCGCCGAGACAGATCCCGAGCAGCGGCCGGCGGCTGGGGAGGGCGCGGCGCTCGAGCCACTCGAGCTCGGCGCGGATCCCGGGCAGGTGATCGTCGTTGGCGCTCTGCGGACCGCCGAAGATCACCACCCCCGCGTAGCCCTCGAGGGCGTCCGGCAAGGGGTCGCCGCGGCACGGGCAGCACGGCTCGAGGCGGTAGCCGCGCGCGGCCAGCCGCGCGCCCAGCTTGCCGGCACTCGAGCGGCGCTGGTGGAAGACGGCGAGGATCGCCGGGCGCTCGGGTGAATCGCTCATCGCTCGGGGCTCGCCCGGTCCGTGGGGCGCGCAATCATACCCCACCCCGGGCGGCTCGCCAGCGCCACCCCGGGCGGCTATCATCGCGCGCCCCGGCGGGCGATCGGGGCGGAGGGCGGTCGAGGGGGGCAGCGGGTGCCGGTGGCGGACTCCTGGGACCGGCGCACGCGGCGCAACGTCGCGCTGCTCGCCCTCGGGCAGGCGCTGCTGGTCAGCACCACCAGCGTGGTGGTCGCCACCTCGTCGCTGGTCGGGTCGGCGCTGGCCGAGCGACCGTCCTGGGCGACCGTGCCGCTCGGGGTCCAGTTCCTGGCGATGATGGCCACCGCGATGCCCGCCTCGCTGCTGATGCGCCGGCTCGGGCGGCGCACCGGCTTCGTCATCGGGGCGCTGTGCGGGCTGCTCGGGGCCGGGGTGGCCGCGCTGGCGATCCTCGCCGGCAGCTTCCTGCTGTTCTGCGCCGGCTCGGCGCTGCTCGGGGTCTATGTCGGCTTCGGCCAGTTCTACCGCTTCGCGGCCGCCGACGTGGCCGACCAGGCTCACCGCAGCCGCGCCATCTCGCTGGTGCTGGCCGGCGGGGTGGCCGCGGCCTTCGTCGGTCCCAACCTGGCCCGGGCCACGGCGGGGCTGGTACCCGGCGCGACCTACGCGGGCAGCTACGCGGCGCTGGTGGTGCTCGGGGTGCTCGCCGTCGGGGTGCTCTCCCGGGTGCGGGTGCCGCGCCCGCCGCCGCCGGCGGCCGGCGAGCACGCCCGCCGGCTCTCGCGGGTGGCCGCGCAGCCGGCCTATCTGGTCGCGGTGCTCTGCGCGGTGATCGCCTACGGGGCGATGAACGTGCTGATGACCTCCACGCCGCTGGCGATGTCCTCCTTCGGGCTGGGCTTCGGGGCCATCGCCCTGGTCATCCAGGGCCACGTGCTCGGGATGTTCGCGCCCTCGTTCGTCACCGGGCGGCTGATCGCGCGCTTCGGGGTGCTCGAGATCATGCTCGCCGGGGCGGCGCTGATCGCGGCCTGCATCGCGGTCAACTTCAGCGGCCAGGGACGCGGGCACTTCGTCGCCGCCCTGATCCTGCTCGGGGTCGGCTGGAACTTCCTGTTCGTCGGCGCCACCACCCTGCTCACCACGACCTACCGCGGCGACGAGATGGCCCGCGCCCAGGGCCTCAACGACTTCCTGGTCTTCGGAACCGTGGCCGTGACCGCGACCTCGGCGGGGGCCCTGCAGGCGCTGCTCGGCTGGCACACGCTCAATCTCTGGGTGCTGCCGTTCGTGCTGCTGGCCGGCGCCGCGACCCTCTGGCTGCGGGCCCGCCTGCCCGCCCCGCTCAGTCCTGGCGCAGCCGGGCGCTGACCGCGATCGGGGTCGGGTAGCGCAGCATCACCCAGTACGAGGAGACCAGGAAGGTGGCCAGGGTGGCGCTCTCGATGAGCAGCGCGGTGCGGCTCGCCACCACCCCCGACTGCTGCACGATCAGCGCGATCAGCAGCGAGAACTCGCTGATCTGACCGAGCCGGACCCCGATCTCGGCGGCCAGCCGCGGCGCCTCGCCCTCGCGGCGCAGCAGCACCCGGAAGACGAGCGGCTTGAGGACCAGCATGGTCGCGGCGAGCACCAGCGCCGGCAGCGCCACCTCGGCGAGCGCCGGCAGCGGGAAGCCGGCCCCCAGGGTGACGAAGAACACCACCAGGAAGAAGTCGCGCAGCGGCTTGAGGCTCTCGGCGACGAAGGTCGAGACCGGGTTGGCGGCAAAGGCGACCCCGGCGATGAAGGCGCCCATCTCGTAGGACAGCCCGAGCACCTCAGCGAGCTGGGCCAGCCCCAGGCACCAGCCGATCGCGACCAGGAACAGGTACTCCTGGATGGTGTCGAAGCGCCGGATCAGCGGGGCGAGCACCCGCGCCTCGACGATCAGGGCGAGCACGGCGAGCACCGGCAGGGCGAGCACCGGGAGGAGCACCTCGTGCCAGGCCGGCCGCCCCCCGCCGCCGAGCCCCTGGAGCACGGCGAGCGCGGCGATCGCGATCAGATCCTGGAGCAGCAGGATGCTGATGATCACCTCGCCGACGTGGCGGTGGTGCAGGGCGGTGGTCGGCAGCAGCTTGAGCCCGATGATGGTGCTCGAGAACATCATCGCCAGCCCGGTGACCAGCGCGGCGCGCTGGCCGAAGCCGAAGGCCAGCGCGATCGCCCAGCCGGCCAGCGCGAACAACGCCGAGCTGGCCAGGGTGACCAGCAGGGCCTCGCGCAGCAGCTTGAGCAGCTTCTGCGGATGGAGGTTGATGCCGAGCAGGAAGAGCAGGAAGATGATCCCGATCCGGCTGATCTCCTCGACCGTCTCGGCCGGCGCCACCAGGGCGAGCCCCCACGGGCCGATCGCCACCCCGAGCAGGATGTAGGCGACCAGCAGCGACTGGCGGGCGAGCAGGGCGACGGTGGCGAGCAGCGCCGCACCGCTGAAGATCACGAAGACCGCAAACAGGATCGGGTCGCTGTCCACCCCGGAGACCGCCGCGCGCGGGGGCCGGCTCAGGCGCCGCCGGCGCCGGCCAGCACCGCGAGGTGGGTGGTGACGGACTCGGCCAGCGCGTCGAGGTCGTAGCCGCCCTCGAGCAGCGAGATCAGCCGGCCCCCGGCATGGCGCTCGGCGACCTCCATCATCCGCTCGCTCATCCAGCGATAGCACCCGGTGCTCAGGCAGACCTGGGCCAGCGGATCGTCGGCGTGGGCATCGAAGCCGGCCGACAGGATCACCACCTCGGGGGCGAAGCGCTCGATGGCCGGCAGGATGCGCTCGCGGAAGGCGCGCTGGTAGTCGTGGTCGCCGGCCCCGGCGGGCATCGGGCAGTTGAGGGTCGCCCCGGCGCCGCGCCCGGTTCCGGTCTCGGCGGCGGCGCCGGTGCCGGGATAGTAGGGGTACTGGTGGAGGCTGACGTAGAGCACGCTCGGGTCCTCCTCGAAGGCATGCTGGGTGCCGTTGCCGTGGTGGACGTCCCAGTCGAGGATCAGGACCTTGTCGATGCCATGCTCGGCCTGCAGGTGGCGGGCGAGGACGGCGGCGTTGTTGAACAGGCAGAAGCCGAGCGCGAGGTTGCGCTCGGCGTGGTGCCCGGGCGGGCGCAGCAGGCAGAAGCCGTTGTCGAGCTCACCGCGCACCACCCGGTCGCCGAGCTCGAGGGCGCCACCGGCGGCAAGCAGCGCCACCTCGTAGGAGCGCTGCGAGATGCCGACATCGGCCACGTCGAGATAGGGCAGCCCGGCACGGCACGCCTCGGCAGCGCGCTCGATGTACTCGCCGGCGTGGATGCGCTCGATCGCGTCGCGCCCGGCCGGGCGCGGCTCGACCGCGACCAGCGCGGCGGCCCAGGGCTGGGCGGCGATCGCCCGGGCGGCGCTGAGCAGGCGCTCCTTGCGCTCCGGGTGGTGGCGCCCGGCGTCGTGCTCGAGGAAGCGTGGGTCGTAGAGGAGTCCGGTGGCCATCGGTGCGCCCCGCCGCTGCTGTCGGCCAGGGGCCAGTGTAGCGGATGGCGCCGTGTATCATCGCGCCGATGGGCAGCCGGGAGCACAGCGCGAGCCGCGGCGCGGGGGACGACCGCGAGCTGCGCGCGCGGGTGCGCATGCTCGGCGGGCTGCTCGGCGAGGTGCTGCGCGATCACGCCGGCGAGGAGATCTACGCCGCCGTCGAGCGGCTGCGCCGGGGCTACATCGCCCTGCGCCGGCGCGACTCGCCGCGGCTGCGCCGGGCGCTCGCCGCGCGCATCGCCGGCCTCGGCAGCGAGGAGCTCGAGCAGGTGGTGCGTGCCTTCAGCACCTACTTCAGCCTGACCAACGTCGCCGAGGAGGCCTGGTCGCACCGCTGCAGGAGACGGCGCTTTCGCAGCGGCATGCCGCTCTGGGAGGGCTCCTTCGACCACGCGGTGCGCTCGCTGGCGCGCGCCGGCATGCGCGCCGACGAGCTCGAGCGGCTGCTCGCCAGCCTGTCCTACATGCCGGTGTTCACCGCCCACCCGACCGAGGCGCGGCGGCGCACGGTCACCGAGTGCCTGCGGCGCATCTTCCTGGCCAGCGACGCCCTGTACCGCCAGCGCCTGGGACGCGAGGAGCGGGCCGAGGCGATCGAGGCGCTGGCCGCGGAGGTGCAGACCCTTTGGCGCACCGACGAGGTGCGGGTCCGCCGCCCCGGGGTCCTCGACGAGGTGCGCTTCGGGCTGAATCTGTTCCGCGGCAGCCTGTTTGCCGCCGTCCCGGTCTTCTACCGCAACCTCGAGAAGGCGATCCGGCGCCACTACGGGGCCGACGCCCACGGCCGGCCGCGGGTCGCGGTGCCGGCCTTTCTCGCCTTCGGCTCGTGGATCGGCGGCGACCGCGACGGCAACCCGGCGGTGACCCCGGCGATCACCGAGCAGGCCCTGTACCTGCAGCACCGCGAGGTGCTGGTCGAGTACCTCGCCCGGGTCGCCCGGCTGCGCGACCGCCTGACCCACTCGGAGCGGCTGTGCCGGCCGAGCGCGGCGCTGGCCCGCAGCCTGGCCCGCGACCAGGCGCTGGTCGCCACCGCCCTCGAGCAGCGCCCCCACCTGTTCGCCGACGAGCCCTACCGGCGCAAGCTGCACCTGATGCACGCCCGCCTCGCCGCCCGCCTGGCCGCCGTCGAGGAGCGGCTCGCCGGGCGCGAGCAGCCGCGCCCGGTCCACGCCTATGCCACCGCCGGCGAGCTGCTCGACGACCTGGTCCTGATCCGCGAGTCGCTCGACAGCCACGGCGATCAGCGCCTCGCCGACGGCGAGCTCAAGGACCTGGTGCGCCTGGTCGAGACCTTCGGCTTCCACCTCCTCGAGCTCGACGTGCGCGAGGAGGCCGGGGTGCACGGGCGGGCGGTCGCGGCGCTGATGGCTCCGCTCGGCGCGCCCGACGACTACCTGGCCCTCGACGAGCCGGCCCGCCGCGCGCGCCTGGTGGCCCTGATCGAGCGCCCCACGCTGCCGGTGCCCGACCGGGCGCGGCTCCCCGAGGAGGCGCGCCGCGCCCTCGAGGTGCTCGCCGTCCTGGCCCGCGCCCGGCGCGAGATCGACGGGCGCTGCTGCGGCCACTACGTGGTCTCGATGGCCCACCAGGCCAGCCACGTCCTCGAGGTGCTGCTGCTCGCCCGGCTGGCCGGGCTGTGCGGGCAGCGCGACGGGGAGTGGTTCTGCCACCTGCGGGTGGCGCCGCTGTTCGAGACCATCGAGGACCTGGGGCGCATCGAGGGGGTGCTCGAGGCGCTGCTCGACACGCCCTGCTACCGGGCCCTGGTCGAGGCCGCCGGGGCCCAGCAGGAGGTCATGCTCGGCTACTCGGACTCGTGCAAGGACGGCGGCATCCTGGCCTCGCACTGGAGCCTCTACCAGGCCCAGCAGCGGGTGCTGGCGGTGACCGACGCGCGCGGCGTCGAGTGCCGCCTGTTCCACGGGCGGGGCGGGAGCATCGGGCGGGGCGGGGGCCCGACCCGCGAGGCGATCCTCGCCCAGCCCCCGGGCACCACCCGCGGGCGGATCAAGTTCACCGAGCAGGGCGAGATGCTCAACTACCGCTACAGCCAGGCCGAGACCGCGGTCTACGAGCTGACCGTCGGGGCCACCGCGCTGATCGAGGCGAGCCTGCCGGGGCGCGCCGACGGGCCGCCGGCGCGCTGGCAGGCGCTGCTCGAGCGGGCCGCGGCCCACGCCGAGCGCCACTACCGGGCGCTCACCGAGGGCACCCCGGGATTCGCCCGCTACTTCTACGAGGCCACCCCGGTCACCGAGATCGACGCGCTCAACATCGGCTCGCGCCCCGCCCACCGCCCCGGGGCGAGCGCCGATCTCGGCTCGGTGCGGGCCATCCCCTGGGTGTTCGGCTGGGCCCAGTCGCGCCACACCCTGCCCGGCTGGTACGGGGTCGGCAGCGCCCTCGAGGCGCTGATCGGCGGTGGCGAGCGGCTCGCCGAGCTGCGCCGCATGTACCGGGCCTGGCCGTTCTTCCGCACCCTGCTCGACAACGTGCAGATGTCGCTTGCCAAGGCCGACATGGCGGTCGCGGCCGAGTATGCCGGGCTGTGCGCCGAGCGCGAGGCGGCGGCCCGGATCCTCGAGCGGGTGCGCGCGGAGCATGCCCGGGCCTGCCGCTGGCTGGTGGCGGTGGCCGGCGGCGAGGGGCTGCTCGCCGCCAGCCCCGAGCTGGCCCGCTCGCTGGCCCGCCGCGACCCCTACCTCGACCCGCTCAACCGCATCCAGGTGGTGCTCCTCGAGCGCCACCGCCGCGACGGCGGCGAGCGCTGGCTGCTGCCGCTGCTGCGCACCATCAACGCCATCGCCGCGGGGATGCGCAACACCGGGTAGGCGGCACGGATTGCGAGGAGGAAGGGATGGAAGAGTCGAGCAGCGCCGCGCCGGGCGGCGAGCACCTGCTGGCCCTCGAGCGCATGCCGCGCGCGGTGCGCGCCACGGTGCGCGCGGTGCTCACCGACATCGACGACACCCTGACCAGCGACGGGCGGCTCGGGGCGCGCGCCTACGCGGCCCTCGAGGCGCTCCACGAGGCCGGGGTGGCGGTGGTTCCGGTGACCGGGCGCCCGGCCGGATGGTGCGACCACATCGCGCGGATGTGGCCGGTCGATGCGGTAGTCGGCGAGAACGGCGCGCTCGCCTTCCGCTACCGGCGCGCGGCGCGGCGCATGGAACGGCGCTACGTCGACCCGCCGCAGCGGCGAGCCGAGAAGCGCGAACGGCTGGCGCGGCTCGGCGAGCGGATCCTCGCCGAGGTCCCGGGCGCGGCGCTGGCCGCCGACCAGGCCTACCGCGAGACCGATCTCGCGATCGACTACCGCGAGGACGTCGCCCCGCTCGGTCCCGAGGAGGTGGCGCGCATCGTCGCCTGCTTCGAGGCCGCCGGGGCGAGCGCCAAGGTCAGCTCGATCCACGTCAACGGCTGGTTCGGGCGCTACGACAAGCTCGGCATGGCCCGCGCGGTGCTCGCCGAGTGGCTGGCCATCGATCCGGACGGCGAGCGCGAGCGGGTGATCTTCGTCGGCGACTCGCCCAACGACGCGCCGATGTTCGACCACTTCCCGCATGCCGTCGGGGTGGCCAACGTGGCCGCCTTCGCCGGGCAGATGGAGGCGCTGCCCCGCTACGTCACCCGTGCCGCCTCGGGGGAGGGCTTCGCCGAGCTCGCCGAGGTCCTGCTCACCGCCCGGGTCAGGGAGCGAGCGCCGCCTCGCGGCAGCCGCGCAGGTAGCCGCGGAAGCGCACCCGCTTGAGCACGCTCCAGCGCAGCCGGTTGGCGCGGCGGCCGAGCCGCGCCAGGGGCGTGCGGGCGCCGGGGTAGAGCGGGGCAGCGGCCGGCTCGCGGGCGCGGATGGTGGAGTGGCCGCGGTCGTCGTGGAAGAGCACCGGCGGGTCGAGCGAGTAGACCCGCAGCCCGTGCACCCACCAGTGGCTGATGGCGATGTCGATCTCGAAGGCGAAGCGCGGGTGGGCGGCGAGCAGCCGGCGCGCGCCCAGGCGGCTCACGCAGTAGCCCTGGGCGCCGATCTCGTGGTAGCGCACCACGCCGAGCGAGAACGGCGCGGCGAGCTCGCGGCAGCGGGCCAGCGGGCGGCTCGTCCAGCGTGCCAGCTTGACCAGCTCGACCTCCTCGGGCAGCGCCTCGAGTGCGGCGAGGGCGGCCGGCAGCTCGGCGGCCAGCGCGACGTCGTCCTCGAGCACGGCGATCCGCGACGGGCCGTGCTCGGCGAGCGCGCGCAGCACCCGCAGGTGGCTGAGCAGGCAGGCGATGGCCGCGTCGCTCATCGGGTGGGCGGTGTGGCGGCGGCGCTCGCGCTCGTCGACGATGTCGCGCTCGGCGGGGCTCAGGTGGCGCCCGTCGGTGGCGGCCAGGAAGCGCGCCTCGAGCCCGAGGGCGGCCAGCCGGGCCTCGATGCGCTCGCGCCGCGCCCGCTCCTCGGGCAGGTTGATGACCACCACCTCCACGGCAGGCGGGCGATATTTACACAAACTCTCAGGTGATGCGCTTGCGCACCGTGGCCGAGACCAGCTCGCTGACGATGACCACCGCGAAGATCGCCAGCAGCATCACCGAGACCTCCTCCCAGGCGAACTGGTTGATCGAGGCGTAGAGCATGATCCCGATGCCGCCGGCGCCGACGAAGCCGAGCACCGTCGACTCGCGGATGTTGATGTCCCAGCGATAGACGATCGTCCCCCAGATGACCGGCAGCACCTGGGGGAGCACGCCGAGCAGCAGGACCTGGGCGCGCGAGGCGCCGGTGGCCTCGACCGCCTCGACCGCACCGCGGTCGATCTCCTCGATCGCCTCGGCGATCAGCTTGCCGACGAAGCCGATCGAGCGGGCCGTGACCGACCAGATGCCGGCCATCGGGCCGGGCCCGAAGATGGCCACGAAGAGCAGTCCCCAGACCACCGTGTTGACCGAGCGCGAGGTCACCAGGATCAGGCGCCCGAGGAACCAGGTGGCGACGTTCGGGGTGGTGTTGCGCGCGGCGAGCAGCGCCACCGGCAGGGCCAGCAGCAGCGTGAAGGCGGTGCCGAGGGTGGCGATGTGCACGGTCTCGATCAGCGGATCGATGACCTCGGGGAAGAACTCCCAGTAGGGCGGGTACATCCGCGTGATCAGGTCGGCGGCCTGCACGTGGGCATCGAGGAAGTAGAACCAGGGGATGTCGAGGCGGCGCAGCGACCAGGCCGCGATCAGCACGATCCCGGCATACCAGCAGTAGCGCACCAGGGTCTGGCGGGGGCTGAAGCGGCGCCAGACCTCGGGGTGGCGGCGGGCATGCTCGGCGGGGCTCATCAGCGCAGCCTGCCGCGCACCCAGTTGCTGAAGAACTCGCCGGCGAACACCAGCGAGCAGATGGTGATCAGGATCGCCAGGCTGAAGTCGTAGTCGTAGCGCGAGAAGGAGGCCGCCAGGGTCTGGCCGATGCCGCCGGCCCCGACGATCCCGACCACCGTCGAGTGGCGCAGGTTGGCATCCAGGCGGTAGATCGAGACCCCGAGGTAGCGCGGCAGGACCTGGGGCTGGACCGCGTAGAGGAGCAGCCGCGGGAAGCTCGCCCCGGTGGCGCGGATCGCCTCGAGCTGCCCTGGGGGCAGGTTCTCGATGTCCTCGGCAAGCATCTTGGCGATGAAGCTGGTGCTCGCCACCACCAGGGTGAGGACCCCGGCGAGTGGTCCGAAGCCGAAGATCTTGACGAAGAAGATGGCGATGATGATCTCGTGGAAGGTGCGGCTGAGGATGAGCAGCGAGCGCCCGGCGAGGTAAACGGGCAGCGGCATCAGGTTGAGCGCCGAGCAGACCCCGAGCGGAATGGCCAGGATCATCCCCAGGAAGCTCGCTGCGAGCGCCATCTCGACGCTCTCGGTCACCCCCCGGAGCAGCAGCTTCCAGCGCCCGAAGTCGGGCGGGAACATGTGCCCGAGCATGTTCCCGGCGCGCCCCATTCCCTGCGAGACCCGCCGCCAGTCGATGTCGAGGCTGTCGAACGACCACAGCAGGTAGCCGATCACCGCGGCGGCGATGGCCAGGCGCAGCCAGGGGTTGGCGACCAGCCGCGGCGGGCGCCAGCTGGCCGGAT
>CAZRGU010000080.1:11049-13235 GCA_964599705.1 uncultured Ectothiorhodospiraceae bacterium
GGGTGACGCTCATCCGGCCGCCGACTCCTCCTCGAGCGGCGGCAGGCGGCGGGTCGGCGTGTCGTCCTCGTCCTCGAGGCGGCGGATGGTGGCGCTCCAGTCCTCCTCGCCGTAGATCTCGGTGAGCACCCGCTCGTCGAGCTCGCCGGGCGGTCCGTCGAAGACCACCTCGCCGCCGGCCAGCCCGACGATCCGGTCGGCGAAGTCCTGGGCCAGCGCCACGTCGTGGATGTTGACCAGCGCCGGGGTGCCGCGCTCGTGGGCGAGCTCGCAGATCAGGCGCATGATCTGGCGCGCGGTCTTGGGATCCAGGCTCGCGGTCGGCTCGTCGACGAGCAGCACGTCGGGATGCTGCATCAGCGCGCGGGCGATCCCGACGCGCTGGCGCTGGCCGCCGGAGAGCGCGTCGGCGCGGGTGTCCTGGTAGCCCTCGAGCCCGACCCGCTCGAGCAGCTCGAAGGCCCCGCGCACGTCCTCGGGCGGATAGCTGCGCCGCCAGGCCTGCCACAGCGAGACGTAGCCGAGGCGCCCGGACAGCACGTTCTCCATCACCGTGAGCCGCTCGATCAGGTTGTACTCCTGGAAGATCATCCCCATGCGGCGGCGCGCGCGGCGCAGCTCGGCGCGCCCGAGCGCCGTGATCTCGGTGTCTCCCAGGCGCACGCTGCCCGAGCTCGGCTCGACCAAGCGGTTGATGCAGCGGATCAGGGTGCTCTTGCCCGCCCCCGAGGAGCCGATGATGGTGACCACCTCGGGGCGCTCGATGCGCAGGTCGACGCGGCGCAGCGCCTCGGTGCCGGTCGGGTAGGTCTTGGCCAGCTCGCGGATGGTCAGCAAGGCTCGCGCTCCCTGCGAGGGCGCCCGCCGGCCGCTGGCGGCCGGCGGGCGCGGGTTGCATCGCCGAACGGGCTCAGCCGCTCTTCTTCTTCTTTTTCTTCTTCTTCTTGAGCTTGAGCTTGCGCAGCGCATCCTGGGTGTAGACCACGCCGTTCTCCTTCTGGATCAGGCGGATCGGGGCCCAGTCCTTCTTGAAGGTGATCGGGCAGAACTTGTCGGCCTGCTTGCCGAACTCCTGCTCCAGCCCGGTGCCCTTCCAGTCGAAGGTCAGGAATGCCTCGCGGATCTGCTTCTTGAGCTCAGGCTTGAGGTTGTAGGCGTAGCCGTAGGAGGTGGTCGGGAAGGGCTGCGACTCGTAGACGATGCGCAGCTTCGACTTGTCGACCACGCCCTTGGCGGCCATCCGGTCGAGCACGCTCGAGGCGATCGGGGCGGCGTCATAGTCGCCGTTGGCCACGCCCATGATCGAGTTGTCGTGCTTGCCCGAGTAGAGCACCTCGTAGTCCTTGCCAGGCACCACGCCGAGGGCCTTGAACAGCGCCCGCGGGGCCTGGTTGCCGGAGTTCGAGGTCGGGGTCACGTGGGCGACCTTGCGGCCCTTGAGGTCGGCGACGCTCTTGATGTCGGAGTCCTTGCGGGTGATCAGCTGCAGCTTGTAGCCGAAGCTGCCGTCGCCCTTGCACATGATCGCGAACGGCACATAGCCGGCGAGGTTGACCCCGAACACCGTCGGGCCGGTGGAGATGCCGGCCACGTGCAGCCGTCCGGAGCGCATCGCCTCGACCTGCGCGGCATAGGACTCGGCCCCGTACCACTTGACCCGCTTGCCGGTCTTCTTGGCCAGGTAGTCCATGAACTCGGTGAACACGTTCTCATACACCGACGGGTCCTCGACCGGGGTGTAGGAGAAGATCAGCACGTCGGGGTCGAGCCACTCCTTGGGGTCCTTGGGCTGATCGGCGGTGAGATCACCGTCCTCGTCGCAGTAGCGCAGGTCGAGATCGCCGCGATTGCTGCACTGGGCAGCCGCCGCGCCGGCCAGCGCGAAGGCGAGCAGGCCGGCGAGCAACGGATACAGGGTTCTTCTCATCATCGTCTCACTCCTCCCTCAGTGTTGACGCCCCGCGACGCCGGGCGTTTGCTGCAGCACTGCGGTGAAACACTCTACCGACACGGGTACTGCGCTTCAACGCGCCGGCGCTCCGGGCGGGATGGGCCGATCGCCGCCCGCGCCCCCCTCGCGGCGCCTCCCGGATGGGGCGCCGGCCGCTCAAAGCCCCGACGAGCTCGGGTCGCACGGTAGCCCGGGATCGAGCGAAGGATCGCAGTAGCCCGGGCTCTGCCCGGGA
>CAZRGU010000081.1:0-13097 GCA_964599705.1 uncultured Ectothiorhodospiraceae bacterium
GCCACGGGGTGCGGCTCAGCCCCATGGAGGGTTCCGCGGAAACGTGTTGCGTAAGCTTCGCGGGCCCGCGGCCGCAAGCGGGGCGTCCGGAGGGGCCCGCCACGGGCACCGCCCGAGGGGCGGATCAGCCCCCGGCGAGCTCGCGGATGTCGACGAAGTGCCCGGCGATGGCGGCCGCGGCGGCCATCGCCGGGCTGACCAGGTGGGTGCGCCCGCCGGCGCCCTGGCGGCCCTCGAAGTTGCGGTTCGAGGTCGAGGCGCAGCGCTCGCCGGGCTCGAGGCGGTCGGCGTTCATGCCCAGGCACATCGAGCAGCCCGGGTCGCGCCACTCGAAGCCGGCCTCGCGGAAGACCCGGTCGAGGCCCTCGGCCTCGGCCTGGCGCTTGACCAGCCCCGAGCCGGGGACGACCAGGGCGGCGCGGATGCGCTCGGCGACGCGCCGGCCGCGGACGAGCCCGGCGGCGGCGCGCAGGTCCTCGATGCGCGAGTTGGTGCACGAGCCGATGAACACCTTGTCGAGGGCGATCGAGGTGATCGGGATGCCGGGCTCGAGGTCCATGTAAGCAAGCGCCCGCTCGCGGTTCTCGCGGCGCGCCGGGTCGGGCTCGTCGGCCGGGTCGGGAACCACGCCGTCGACGCCGGTGACCATCTCCGGGGAGGTGCCCCAGGTGACCTGGGGGACGATCCCGGTGGCGTCGATGGCGACCTCGCGCTCGAAGGGCGCGTCCGGGTCGCTGTGGAGCTCGGCCCAGGCCGCCACGGCCCGCTCCCAGAGCGCGCCCTGGGGCACGAAGGGCCGCCCTTGCAGGTACTCGACGGTGGTCTCGTCGCAGGCCACCAGGCCGGCCCGGGCGCCGGCCTCGATGGCCATGTTGCAGAGCGTCATGCGCCCCTCCATCGACAGCGCGCGGACCGCCTCGCCGGCGAACTCGATGGCCTGCCCGGTGCCGCCGGCGGTGCCGATGGCGCCGATCACGGCGAGCGCCAGGTCCTTGGCATAGACGCCGGCGGGCGGACCTCCCTCGATGCGCACCCGCATGTTGCCCATCCGGGTCTGCAGCAGGCACTGGGTGGCGAGCACGTGCTCGACCTCGGAGGTGCCGATGCCGATGGCCAGGCAGGCGAAGGCGCCGTGGGTCGAGGTGTGCGAGTCGCCGCAGACCACGGTCATCCCCGGCAGGGTCAGGCCCTGCTCGGGGCCGATCACGTGGACGATCCCCTGGCGCGGGTCGTCCATCCGGAACTCGGTGATCCCGTAGCGCTCGCAGTTGGCATCGAGGGTCTCGACCTGGAGGCGCGAGACCGGGTCGTCGATGCCGCGCTCGCGCCCGGTGGTGGGGACGTTGTGGTCGGCCACCGCGAGGTTGGCCGAGCGCCGCCAGGGCGTGCGCCCGGCCAGGCGCAGCCCCTCGAAGGCCTGCGGCGAGGTGACCTCGTGGAGCAGGTGGCGGTCGATGTAGAGCAGCGCCGAGCCGTCCTCGTTGGCGTGCACGACGTGGGCGTCGAAGAGCTTGTCGTAGAGGGTGCGGCCGGCCATGGGCGTCCTTCGCTGGGGTGCCGAGGTGCTCGATTCTACTGGCAGCGGGGCCGGGGGTCACCGCGCCGCGGTGGGCGCGGCGCCCACCGGGCGCACCCAGCGCCACACCAGCAGCCAGGCGAGCGCCGCGGCCAGCGCCGCGGCCAGCCAGGTCGCCAGCGGCCCGGCGCCCTCCCACAGCGCCCCGCCGGCGAGGCTGCCGAGCGCCCCGCCGACCCCGAAGCTCAGGCTCGAGTACAGCGCCTGGCCGCGCCCCTGCACGGCGCCGGTGAACTCGCGGTGCACGATCTGGATGGCGCAGGCGTGGTAGAGGCCGAAGGTGGCCGCGTGCAGGAGCTGGGCGGCCGCGAGCACGACGATCCAGTCGGCGAAGCCGGCCACCAGCAGCCAGCGCAGGGCGGTCAGGGCGAAGCTGGCCAGGAACAGGGCGCGCAGCGAGCAGCGCGCGAAGAGCCGCGGCGAGCGCCAGAACAGCACCACCTCGGCGATCACCCCGAGCGCCCAGAGCGCGCCGATCACGCCGGCCGGGTAGCCGTGGTCGCGCAGGTAGATGCTGAACAGCACGTAGTAGGGGGCGTGGCTCGCCTGCATCAGCAGGCAGGCGGCGAGGAAGGCGAGCACCCGCGGGCGGGCGAGCACCGCGGCGAGGCGCTCGCCCCCGGCACCGCGCGCCCGGGCGACGGCCTCGGGGGCGGCGAGGCTGGCCAGGGCGACGCCAAGCAGCGCAACGAGCACCGCGGCCGGGACCACCGTGAGCCCGAGGCGCTCGATCAGCGGCCCGAGGGCGAGCACCGCGACGATGAACCCCACCGAGCCCCACAGCCGGATCCCGGTGTAGCGCTCGGGGCGGGGGCCGAGGTGGTTGAGGGTGACGGCCTCGAACTGCGGCAGGGTGGCGTTCCAGAAGAAGCCGAACAGCACCATCACCGCGGCGAGCGCGGCGAAGCCCTCGACCCACTCGACCAGGGCGAAGGCCGCCGCGGCCAGCCAGGCGGCCAGGCGCACGTAGCCGAGCCGTGCCCCGCTGCGATCGGCGAGCCACGCCCAGAGGTTGGGGGCGATCACCTTGGTGGCCATCAGCACCGCCATCAGCGCGCCGATCCGTGCCGGGCCGAGGCCGCGCGACTCGAGGTACAGCGACCAGTAGGGCAGCAGCGCCCCGAGGGTCGAGAAGAAGGCGAGGTAGAAGGCGGACAGGCGCCAGTAGGGCACGGAGGCGTCGATCGGCGGGGCCCCTCGCTGGTGCGCGCCCGGGGCCGGGTCGCGCGCGGCGCCGGCGATTATACGGGCCTGCGGGCTGCGCTACACTGGCCCGATGGCGGGCGCCGACCTCGTGCCCTTCGCCGGCCTCGGCCCGGCGGCGCTGATCCTGGTCTACGCGGCCAACTTCCTCGGCTTCCTGGTGCGCGGCGCCTTCGGCTTCGGCTCCAACCTGCCGATCGTGGTGCTCACCACCTGGGTGCTCGGCCCCCACCACGCGATCGTGCTGACCGTGCTGACCGCGCTGGCCGCCCAGGTCGAGCTGCTCCCCGAGGGGCTGCGCGGCGGGGCCGACTGGGGGCTCGCCCGGCCGCTGATGGCCGCCATGGTGGCCGGCACCGCGGCCGGGACCTGGGTCTTCGCGGCGCTGCCCGGGGCCTGGCTCACCGTGGCGATGGGGCTGCTCATCGCCACCCTGCTCGGCGCCGAGCGGCTCGGCCTGGCCGAGCGCCTGGCCCGCGCCGCGCAGCAGCCCACGGCGCTCGCCCGGCGGGCGCTCGGGCCGGCGCTCGCGGCGCTGGCCGCCGCGGCCGGCACGGTCGGCGGCGGCGGCGGGATGTACCTGCTGGTCGCCTACCTGCGCCGCGCCTGCCGCGAGCCGGCCCGCCTGCGGGCCACCAACCTGGTGCTCTCGGCGCTGTTCATGGCCTCGCGGGTCGGCTTCGCGGCGCTGGCCGGCTTCGTCACCGCGCGGCTGCTCGCCGAGACGCTGGTGCTGCTCCCGGCGGTCTTCCTCGGCATCACCGCCGGGCGCCGCCTGTTCCGCCGGGCCAGCGCGGCGCGCTTCCACGGCGCGCTGCGCGCCCTGCTCGCGGTGGCCGCCGTCGCCCTGCTGGCCCGCGGGCTCAGCGCCCTGGGATGAGCGGCCCGCCCTCGACCTCGGCGTTCTGGGCGCGGTGGCGCAGCCAGTGGTCCATGAGCACGATCGCGACCATCGCCTCGGCGATCGGGGTGGCGCGGATGCCGACGCAGGGGTCGTGGCGCCCGTGGGTGACGACCTCGACGGCATGCCCCTCGCGGTCGATGCTGCGCGCCGGCAGGCGCAGGCTCGAGGTCGGCTTGAGCGCGATGCTGGCGACGATGTCCTGGCCGGTCGAGATGCCGCCGAGCGTGCCGCCGGCGTGGTTGCTGAGGAAGCCCTCCGGGGTGATCTCGTCGCGGTGCTCGCTGCCGCGCTGCTCGACGACCGCGAAGCCGTCGCCGATCTCGACCCCACGGACCGCGTTGATGCCCATCAGGGCGTGGGCGAGCGCGGCGTCGAGGCGGTCGAAGACCGGCTCGCCGAGACCGGGCGGCACGCCGCTCGCCACCACCGTGACCCGCGCCCCGATCGAGTCGCCGGACTTGCGCAGCGCGTCCATGAAGCGCTCGAGCTCGGGGACCATCTTCGGGTCGGGGAAGAAGAACGGGTTGCCCTCGACCGCCTCCCAGTGGAATTCGCGCGGGGCGAGCGGCCCGAGCTGGGCGAGGTAGCCGCGCACCCGCACCCCGAGGCGCTCGCCGAGGTACTTCTTGGCGATCGCCCCGGCCGCGACCCGGGCGGCGGTCTCGCGCGCCGAGGCCCGGCCCCCGCCGCGGTGGTCGCGGCGCCCGTACTTGACCTGGTAGGTGTAGTCGGCGTGGCCCGGGCGGAAGACCTCGCGGAGGCGCTCGTAGTCGCGCGAGCGGGCGTCGCGGTTGGCGATCTCGAGGTGGATCGGGGTGCCGGTGGTGTGCCCCTCGAAGACCCCGGAGAGGATCCGCACGGTGTCGGGCTCGCGGCGCTGGGTGGTGTGGCGGCTGCGCCCCGGGCGGCGCCGCTCGAGGTCGCGCTCGAGGTCGGCGGCCTCGAGGGCCAGCCCCGGCGGGCAGCCATCGACCACGCAGCCGACCGCCGGCCCGTGGCTCTCCCCGTAGGAGGTCACCCGGAACAGCGTGCCGATGGTGTTCCCGGACATGGCCGCGATTGTAGCCGCTCGCGGGCGGGCTACTCGGCGGCGAGCGTGGGGGCGACGCTCTCGAGCTCGCCGGCCACCGCGGCGGCGCTCGCCGGGCGCCCCTCCGGGGCCTTGGCGAGCATCCGCGCGACCAGCGCGCAGAGCGGCGCGGGCAGCTCCGGGCGGCGCCCGGCGAGCGCCAGCGGCTCGCGCTCGAGGATGTTGCGCACCGCCTCGGCGAGGGTCGCGGCGGCGAACGGGTGGACGCCGGCGAGCAGCTCGTAGAGGAGCGCGCCGAGCGCGAACAGATCGCCGGCGGGACTGGCCGGGGCCTCGCGGATCTGCTCGGGCGACATGTACAGCGGCGAGCCGGCGGCGAGCAGCGGCTGGGTGTCGAGGACCGCCGGGTCGGTGAGCACCGCGATCCCGAAGTCGGTGACCCGGACCCGGCCATCGTCGGCGAGCAGCACGTTGCCCGGCTTGACGTCGCGGTGCACCACGCCGCGCCGGTGGGCGTGGTCGAGGGCGCGCGCGCAGCCGAGCCCGATCTCGACCACCCGCTCGACCGGGAGCAGCGCCTCGGGGGCGCAGAACCGCTCCAGGGTGCAGGCCCCGGGAACGTACTCCATGGCCACGTAGAGGATCTCGCCGTCGACCCCGCTGTCGAGCAGCGGCACCAGATTGGGGTGATCGAGGAGCCGGGTGAGGCGGGTCTCGTTGGCGAGCAGGGTGCGGTACAGCGCCGCGTGGTGCGGATCGGCGGGCAGGCGGGCGACCTTGAGCGCGCAGGCCCGCCCGTTGCGCCGGTCGCAGGCCAGGTGCACGGTGCCCATCGCCCCGCGCCCGATCTCGCGCACCAGGCGGTAGTGCGCGATGGCCTCCACCCGCGCCCCCCCCGCCCGGGCTCAGCCCGCCCGCTCGGCCAGCGCCGCCGCGCCGATCAGGCAGCAGTTCTCGCCGCCGCGCTCGAGGTCGAGCCAGACCACCTCGAGGGCCGGGTAGGCGCGCTCGAGCGCCTCGCGGGCCACCCCGACCTCGAGGACCAGCACCCCGTCGCCGGCCAGATGCGCGGGGGCCCCGTCGATGATCCGGCGCAGGCACTCGAGCCCGTCGCTGCCGGCGGCGAGCGCCGCGGCGGGCTCGTGGCGGTACTCGGGCGGCAGCGCCGCCATCCGCTCGGCGCCGACGTAGGGCGGGTTGCTGATGATCAGCTCGTAGCGCCGCCCGGCGAGCGCCGCGTAGAGGTCCGACTCGATCAGGTGCACCCGCCCCGCGAGGCCGTGCTCGCGCACGTTGCGGGCCGCGACCTCGAGGGCCGCGCGCGAGCGCTCGACGGCATCCACCTCGGCGTCCGGGAAGGCGCAGGCGCAGGCCACCGCCAGCGCCCCGCTGCCGGTGCCCAGATCGAGGACCCGGCGGACCCGCTCGGGGTCGAGCCAGGGGGCGAAGCCGCGCTCGATCCACTCGGCCAGCGGCGAGCGCGGCACCAGCACCCGCTCGTCGACCACGAAGCGCAGCCCGGCGAACCAGGCCTCGCCGGTGAGATACGGCGCCGGACGGCGCTCGACGATGCGCCGGCGCAGCAGCGCCACGCAGGCCTCGCGCTCGGCGCGGGTCAGGCGCGCGGCGAGCAGCGCCTCGGGGGTGTCGGGCGGAAGGTGCAGGGCGTGGAGCACCAGGGCGCGGGCCTCGTCGAGCGCGTTGTCGGTGCCGTGCCCGAAGACCAGGCCGTGCTCGGCGAAGCGGCTCGCCCCCCAGCGCACCAGGTCGAGCGCGCTGGCCAGCTCCTCGGCCGCGGCGCGGCAGGCACCAGCCAGCGCTGTCGGGGACCCCTCCACCGGGCCGCTCAGCCCGGCCGGTCCGGGTCGTAGCCGGGGATGGCGCGCTCGTCGACCTCGTCGATCTGGTCCGGGTCGAGGAAGCGCTCGGCGTAGCGCAGGTAGACCCGCTCGCGGATGAAGACGTCGAACAGATCCGGGTCGATGTGCTGCTCCTCCTTCATCCGCCCGAGGATCTCGAGCGCCCGGGACAGGGGCATCGCCGGCTTGTAGGGGCGATCGCCGGCGGTCAGCGCCTCGAAGATGTCCGCGATCCCCATCACCCGGGCCTGCACCGACATCTGCTCGCGGGTCAGCCCGCGCGGATAGCCGCGCCCGTCCATGCGCTCGTGGTGGCCGCCGGCGAACTCCGGCACCCGGCGCAGGTGGCGCGGGTAGGGCAGCGACTCGAGCATCTTGATGGTGGCGACGATGTGGTGGTTGATGATCTCGCGCTCCTCGGCGGTCAGGGTGCCCTTGGGGATGGTCAGGTTGGCGATCTCCTCGTCGCTGAGCAGCGGTGCCTGCTCGCCGGAGGGGGCACGCCAGCGCCGCGCGCCGATGCGCCGGACCCGCTCCTGGTCCTCGGGGCGCATGAACTCGCCGCCGCGGTTGCAGCGCTCGAGGAACGCGCACTCCTCGTCGAGCGCCTCGATCTCGCCGGCGAGCTCGCCCTCGACGGCCGCCGCATCGAGCGCCTCGCCGCCCTCGAGGGCGGCGAGGCGGCGGCGCAGGGCGGCGATCTCGGCGTCGCGCTTGAGCACCTCGAAGCGGGTGCGGACCAGCTCGATGCGATCGAAGATGGTCTCGAGCTTGGTCGACTTGTCGACCACGTACTCCGGGGTGGTGACCTTGCCGCAGTCGTGCAGCCAGCCGGCGATCTGCAGCTCGTAGCGGTCCTCCTCGCTCATCTGGAACTCGGCCAGCGGCCCGTCGCGGGTCGCGGCGGCCGCGTCGGCGAGCATCAGGGTGAGCTCCGGGACCCGCCGGCAGTGCCCGCCGGTGTACGGAGACTTGTCGTCGATGGCCCCGGCGATGAGCTCGATGAACGACTCGAACAGCACCCGCTGCTCGTCGATCAGGCGCTTGTTGGTGAGCGCGATGGCCGCCTGCGAGGCCAGCGACTCGACCAGCTCCTGGTCCTCGCGGTCGAACGGCACCACCGCGCCGCTGGCCGCGTCGAGGGCGTTGATGAGCTGCAGCACCCCGATCACCTCGTCCTCGTGGTTGCGCATCGGCACGGTCAGGAACGAGGTCGAGCGGTAGCCGGTGCGCTCGTCGAAGGAGCGGGTCCCGGAGAAGTCGAAGCCGGTGGCGTCGTAGGCGTCGGGGATGTTGACGGTCTCGACGGCGAGCGCCGCGTGGGCCGCCACCGCGTGGTGGTTGGGGGCGCCGCGCTCGTCGCGCAGCGGCACGTTGGGCAGCTCGATCGGCTCGCCGCTGGTGCCGCCGAGGTGCAGGCCGAGCGAGTCGGTGATCATGATCTCGAAGCGCAGCTCGTCGTCGCCGGTGCGCGAGTAGAGGGTCCCGCCGTCGGCGTTGGTGAGCTCCTTGGCGCTGCGCAGGATGAGCTCCATGAGCCGCCGATCGTCCTTCTCGGCCGACAGCGCGATGCCGACCGCCGAGAGCCTGCGGATGTACTCGAGGGCGCTGCGCTTGGTGGTCGCCGTCATCTCCCGGGGCGGGCGAGGAGCGCCCGCGCGCGTCGCGATCGGTGGCCGCGCAGTGTAGCAGCGCCAGCGATCGCCGACACGGCCCCCGGCCCGCCGCGCGCCGTGCCCCCCGGCGCCTCGCCACCGATCGGCGAGCGCCGCTCAGCCACAGACGCTCAGGCGCCCTTCCCGCCCCCGCTCGCCGGGTCCGCGGCCCGCGCGGCGTCCCCCTCGCCGGCGCCGTCAGCGGCGCTCTCGGCCGCCCCGTCGCCTCCGCTCTTGCCCTTGCCCTCGCTCCTGCCCTTGCCCTTGCCCCTGGCGGTCCCCTTGCGCGTGGCGCCGGCGCGACGCCGGCGCGGCTCGGCGAGCGCCAGGATCATCCGGTTCATGCGCTGCACGAAGGCCGCCGGGTCCTCGAGCGGGGCGCCCTCGGCGAGACGCGCCTGGTCGAGGAGCAGCTCGGGCAGGTCGCTCTCCCAGGGCTCACTGCCGGCGGCGGCATAGCGCTCGAGCAGCGGGTGGGTGGGGTTGATCTCGAGGATCGGCCGGCCGCCCTCGACCGCCCGCCCGGCCGCGCGCAGCAGCCGCTCGAGGTGGGCGCCCAGGTCGTGCTCGTCGGCGACCAGGCAGGCCGGGGAGCTCTTCAGCCGGGCGGTCACCCGGACCGCCTTGACCCGCTCGCCGAGCGCGCGCTCGAGCCGCTCGCAGAGCGCGCGGTGCGCATCGGGGCTGTCCTTCTTGTCGCCCTCCTTGTCGCCCTCCTCGTCCCGCTCGCCGCCGATCGCCTCGAGGTCGATCTCGCCCTTGGCCACCGAGCGCAGCGGCTTGTCGCGGTAGCGCTCGAGGTGGTGCACGACCCACTCGTCGACCTCGTCGCTGAGCAGCAGCACCTCGACGCCGCGCTCGCGCAGGGCCTCCAGATGAGGGCTGTTGAGCGCCGCCCGGTAGCTGTCGGCGGTGAGATAGAAGATCTGCTCCTGGCCGGGCTTCATGCGCTCCACGTACTCGTCGAGCGAGACCCGCTGCTCGGGCCCCTCGCCGGTGCTGGTCGCGAAGCGCAGCAGCGCGGCGATCGCCTCGCGGTTCTTCGGGTCGTCGACGATGCCCTCCTTGAGCACCCGGCCGAACTGGTCCCAGAAGCGCGCGTAGTCCTCGGGCTGCTCCCTGGCCAGGCGGGCGAGGAGGTCGAGCACCTTCTTCACGCAGCCGCCGCGGATCGCCTCGATCTGGCGGTTGTCCTGGAGCATCTCGCGGGAGATGTTGAGCGGCAGGTCGGCCGAGTCGATCACCCCGCGCACGAAGCGCAGGTAGGGCGGCATGAGCTGCTCGGCGTCGTCCATGATGAACACCCGGCGCACGTACAGGTGCACGCCGCGGCGCACGTTGCGGTCCCACAGATCGAAGGGCGCGCGGGCCGGCAGGTAGAGCAGCGCGGTGTACTCGAGCTTGCCCTCGACCCGGCTGTGCACCCAGGCCAGCGGGTCCTCGAGGTCGTGGGCGATGTGCTTGTAGAACTCGCGGTACTCCTGGTCGCTGATCTCGCTCTTGCTGCGCGTCCACAGCGCGGTGGCCTTGTTGACCACCTCGCTGCCCTTGCCGTCCTCGCGGGCCATCCGGATCGGGAAGGAGATGTGATCCGAGTAGCGGCGCAGGATGGCGCGCAGGCGGGCCGGGTCGAGGAACTCGTCCTCGCCCTCGCGCAGGTGCAGCACCACCTCGGTGCCGCGGCGCGCCACCTCGCGCCGCTCGACGCTGAACTCGCCCTGGCCGTCCGACTCCCAGCGCACCCCGCCGGCGGGCGGCATCCCGGCGCGTCGCGAGGTCACGGTGACCCGATCGGCGACGATGAAGCTCGAGTAGAAGCCGACCCCGAACTGGCCGATCAGCTCCGCATCGCGGGCCTTGTCGCCGGTCAGCGACTGGAAGAACTCGCGGGTGCCCGAGCGGGCGATGGTGCCGAGGTCGTCGATCGCCTCCTGGTAGCCCATGCCGACGCCGTTGTCGCGCACCGTCACGGTGCGCGCCGCCTTGTCGACCTCGACCTCGATGGCGAGCTCGGCGTCCCCCTCGTAGAGGGCGTCGTTGCCGAGCGCCTCGAAGCGCAGCTTGTCGAGGGCGTCGGAGGCGTTCGAGATCAGCTCGCGCAGGAAGATCTCCTTGTGGCTGTAGAGCGAGTGGACCATCAGCTCGAGGAGCTGGCGCACCTCGGTCTGAAAGCCGCGGGTCTCCTTGACGGCCTGTTCTCCCATCGTCGCCTCCGCTGCAGCCGGGACCGAACAACCTGCCCTATATGGTGCCGGCGGCGGTGCCTTCAAGGAGAGCGGATACACTAGCGTCCGATGAGCCGTCCGGTCGCCACCTCGCACACGCCGGTGATGCGCCAGTACCTGCGCATCAAGGCCGCGCACCCCGACACCCTGCTCTTCTACCGCATGGGGGACTTCTACGAGCTGTTCTACGACGACGCGCGCCGCGCCGCCGAGCTGCTCGACATCGCCCTGACCACCCGCGGCCAGTCGGCCGGCGAGCCGATCCCGATGGCCGGGGTCCCGGCCCACTCGGTCGAGCCCTACCTCGCGCGCCTGGTGCGCCTCGGCGAGTCGGTGGCCATCTGCGAGCAGATCGGCGACCCGGCGACCGCGCGCGGGCCGGTCGAGCGCCGGGTGACGCGGATCGTCACCCCGGGGACGCTCACCGACGAGGCGCTGCTCGAGGAGCGCCGCGAGAACCTGCTCGCCGCGGTGGCCGCCCATGGCGGGGGCTGGGGGCTGGCCTGGCTGGAGCTCTCCGCGGGGCGCTTCTGCTGCATGGAGCTGGCCGGAGCCGAGGAGCTGGCCGCCGAGCTCGAGCGCCTCGAGCCCGCCGAGCTGCTGCTCGCCGGCGAGCTCGAGCTGCCCGGGGCGGGTGCGGCGCGCCCGGGGCTGCGCCGGGTCGAGGCGATCGCCCCGGAGGCGGCCCGGCGCGCGCTCGCCCGCCAGCTCGGCACCCTCGACCTGGCCGGCTCCGAGGCCGAGCAGGCCCCGGCCGCGGTCGCCGCCGCCGGCGCCCTGCTCGGCTACGCGGCCGAGACCCAGCGCAGCGAGCTGCCCCACGTGCGCAGCCTGCGCCTCGAGCGCCGCGACCAGGCGCTGCTGCTCGATGCCGGCGCGCGGCGCAACCTCGAGATCTGCGAGAGCCTGGCCGGCGAGCCGCGCCACACCCTGGCCGGGGTGCTGGATCGCTGCGCGACCGCGATGGGCAGCCGCGCGCTGCGCCGCTGGCTGCTGCGCCCGACCCGCGACCGCCAGCGCGCCCGGGCCCGCCACCAGTGCATCGCGGTGCTCATCGAGCGCGCCGACCTCGAGGGGCTGGCCGCGCGCCTGCGCGCGGTCGGGGACCTGGAGCGGATCCTGTCGCGGGTGGCGCTGCGCACCGCCCGCCCGCGCGACCTCGCCCACCTCGCCCGGGCGCTCGCCACCCTGCCCGGGCTGGCCCGCCTGCTCGCCGGGCTCGACGACCCGCTGCTCGGCGAGCTGCGCGCCGCGGCCGCGCCGCTGCCCGAGCTCGCCGCGCTGCTCGCCCGCGCCATCGTCGAGGCGCCCCCGGCGCTGGTCCGCGACGGCGGTGTGATCGCCCCCGGCTACGACCCCGAGCTCGACGAGCTGCGCCGCCTGGCCAGCGACGCCGATCAGTTCCTGCGCGAGCTCGAGGCCCGCGAGCGCGAGCGCACCGGGATCGCCAACCTGCGGGTCGGCTACAACCGGGTGCACGGCTACTACATCGAGGTCAGCCGCGCCCAGGCCGGGCGGGTCCCGGCCGACTACCAGCGCCGCCAGACCCTGAAGGGCGCCGAGCGCTACATCACCGCCGAGCTCAAGGCATTCGAGGAGCGGGTGCTGAGCGCCCGCGAGCGCGCCCTGGCCCGCGAGCGCGCCCTCTACGAGGCGCTCCTCGAGCGCCTCGTGGAGGAGCTCGCCCGGCTCCAGGGGCTGGCCGCGGCGCTCGCCGAGATCGACGTGCTGGCCAACCTGGCCGCCCGCGCCGAGGCCCTCGGCTGGGTCGCCCCCGAGCTCGCCGAGGAGCCGGGGCTGGCCATCGAGGGCGGGCGCCACCCGGTCGTCGAGCAGGTCATCGACGAGCCCTTCGTGCCCAACGATCTGACCCTCGACCCGGAGACCCGGATGCTGGTCATCACCGGGCCGAACATGGGCGGCAAGTCGACCTACATGCGCCAGGCGGCCCTGATCGTGGTGCTCGCCTGGGCGGGCAGCTTCGTGCCCGCCGAGCGCGCCCGGATCGGCCCGGTGGATCGGATCTTCACCCGCATCGGCGCCGGCGACGACCTGGCCGGCGGGCGCTCGACCTTCATGGTCGAGATGACCGAGGCGGCCGCGATCCTCAACAACGCCGGCCCGGCGAGCCTGGTGCTGCTCGACGAGATCGGGCGCGGGACGAGCACCTACGACGGGCTGGCGCTGGCCTGGGCGTGCGCCGCCGAGCTGGCCGCCCGGGTCGGCGCGCTGACCCTGTTCTCGACCCACTACTTCGAGCTCACCACGCTGCCCGAGCACTTCCCCGGGATCGCCAACGTGCACCTCGAGGCGCTCGAGCACGGCGGGCGGATCTGCTTCCTGCACCGCGTGCGCCCCGGCCCGGCGGCGCGCAGCTACGGGCTGCAGGTCGCCGAGCTCGCCGGGGTGCCGCCGGCGGTGCTGGCCCGCGCGCGCGCCATGCTCGAGCGCCTCGAGCAGCGCGGCGCGCCGATCAGCCCCCCGCCGCCGCCCCAGCCCGACCTGTTCGCGCCGCCCGCGAGCTCACCGCCACCCGACCCGCTGCGCGAGGCCGTGGCCGCCCTCGACCCCGACGGGATGAGCCCCCGCGAGGCCCACGCCGCCCTCTACGGCCTGCGCGAGCTGCTCGGCGAGGAGAGCGGCGG
>CAZRGU010000082.1:0-5067 GCA_964599705.1 uncultured Ectothiorhodospiraceae bacterium
TGGCTCAGCCGCCGGCGAGGCCGCTTTGCTCGAGCATGTAGCGAATGGCGGCGCGGATCTCGTCCTCGCCGAGGGTGGGGTTTCCGCCCTTGGGAGGCATCGCGCCCTTGCCCTTGAGGGCGTTACCGACCAGGGTGTCGAGCCCCTGGGCGGCGCGCGGCTCCCAGGCGGCGCGATCGCCGGCCTTGGGGGCCCCGGCCACGCCGGTGGCGTGGCAGGCCATGCAGCTCGCCTTGAAGACCTTCTCGCCGGAGGGGCCGGCACCCTCCTCGGCACCCTCCTGGCCGGTGGTGGCCGGCGCGGCGCTCGCGGCCGGGGCGGTGGCCGAGGCGGCGCTCTGCTCGGCGGCCCCGGAGGCCTTGGCGATGCGCACCTGGCCGACCGGTGCGATGCGCTCGGCGACGTCGGCCGGGTCCTGGCGCTGGCGCTCGAAGGCGCTGCTGCCGATCAGGCGGGCGAGTCCGAAGACGATCAGCGTGAACAGCACCAGGAGCCCGAGGATCACCAGGAATCGGCGCTTGAAGACGTCGTCTGTCTTGGTCACGATGGCCCCCCGCAACGTCGCCGTAGTCGAGAACCAATAATATTCGCAGAGCCCGCGCGTGGAAACAACAGCGCGGCGCCGCGCGGCTACTCGCGCAGCAGGATCGCGCGGTCCGCGGCCAGGGACAGCCGCACCCGGGTCCCGGGCTCGATCGCCGGCACCCCGCGCAGGTGCTGGTCGTCGACCAGCACCGTGTCGGCGCCGACCGTGACCGCGTAGCGGATGAAGCCGCCGAGGAACTCGCGGTGGCGGACCACGCCGCGCATTTGCCCCGGGCCCTGCGCCGCATCGCCGTCGGCCGGCTCGATGGCCAGGTCCTGGGGCCGGAAGAGCAGGCTGCGCGGCCCGCGCTCGGCGCTCTCGAGCGCCACCTGCCAGCCGCTGGCGGCCTCGAACCAGGTCCCGCCGTCGCGCCCGGCGACCCGCCCCTCGATCAGGTTGGCGGTGCCGAGGAAGGTGGCCACGAAGCGGTTGGCGGGGCGATCGTAGAGCTCGATCGGCGCGCCGACCTGCTGGATGACGCCGTCGTCGAGCACCGCCATGCGATCCGCGGTGGTGTTGGCCTCCTCCTGGTCGTGGGTCACGAAGATGGTGGTCAGGCCGAGATCGCGCTGCAGCTCGCGCAGCTCGCGGCGCACCTGCACGCGCAGGTTGGCGTCCAGGTTGGAGAGCGGCTCGTCGAGGAGCAGCACGCGCGGCTCGACGACCAGGGTGCGGGCCAGGGCGACGCGCTGCTGCTGGCCGCCGGAGAGCTGCGCGGGGCGCCGCTCGGCGAGCCCGAGCAGCCCGACCCGCTCGAGGGCCGCGTCGACCCGCCGGCGGATCTCGTCGCGCGCCAGGCGCCGCTCCTCGAGCCCGAAGGCGACGTTGCGCCACACGCTCATGTGCGGCCACAGGGCGTAGCTCTGGAAGACCATGCCGACGTCGCGCCGCCAGGGCGGCAGCGCCACCACATCCTCGCCGTCGATCAGGATCCGCCCGCGCGGGCGCGGGCCGAACCCGGCGATGGCGCGCAGCAGGGTCGACTTGCCCGAGCCCGAGGGCCCCAGGAAGGCGAAGAACTCGCCCGGCTCGATGGCCAGCTCGATGCCCTTGAGGACCTCGTTTGCGGCGAACGCCAGGTGCAGGTCCTCGATCGAGACCGCCACCGAGCGCGATGCCTGGTTGCTCATGCGGTTGCCCCCCGGGTGGCGAGCACGGCGTCGCTCTCGCGGGTGGCGCGGCCGCGCTCGATGAAGCGGTGCGACAGGTAGGTGCCGACGCCGACGAAGACCACCGCGATGATCCCGAGCGCCGCCCCCGGGCCGCGCCCGGCGGCGGCCTGCATGAACTCGTAGATGCCGTAGGACAGCGGCGCGTCGGACTCGGTGGCGACCAGCATCAGGGTCGCCGAGAGCTCGACCGAGGCGGTCGCGAAGCTGGTCACGAAGCCGGCCAGGATGCCGCCCGACATCAGCGGCACGACCACCCGCCAGACCGTGCGCCCCTTGGTCGCGCCGAGGTTCTCGGCGGCCTCCTCGAGCATCGGGCTGACCTGCTGGAGGGCGGCGACACAGGCGCGCAGCGCGTAGGGCAGGCGGCGGATGGTCAGGGCGATGACGATGATCGGCCACCAGGAGGCCAGCGCCGTGTCGGTGAACGGCACGTCGACGCCGTGGAAGGTGCGCAGGTAGCCGATGCCGAGCACGACTCCGGGCACGGCCAGCGCCGCGGTCGCCCCGTAGTCGAGCCACTGGCGACCGGCCAGCCGGGTGCGCCAGACCACGTAGGCGATGGCGGTGCCGAGGATGACGTCGAGCAGCCCGGCCAGGCCGGCGTAGAGCAGGGTGTTGGTCAGGTACTGCGAGGCGCTGGCGAAGACCTTGGCGTAGTGGGCCAGGGTGTAGGCGTCGGGGAGCACGCTGAACGACCACACGGTCCCGAGCGAGAGCAGGGTCAGGCCGATGTGCGGGGAGAGCACCAGGGCGAGGATCAGCAGCACCACCGCGTAGCAGCCGGCCTTCTCCCAGGGGCGCAGGTCGCGCCGGCTCAGCCCGCCGCCGCCCTTCTGCACGGTGGCGTAGTCCTTGCCGCGCAGGGCGAGCAGCGAGACCCACAGCGAGAGCAGCGAGAAGGCGACCAGGATCACCGAGATCACGTAGCCCATCGGGTCCGAGATCCCGATCGAGGAGATCCGCAGGTAGGCCTGGGGGGCGAGCATGTCGTTGACGTTGAGCAGCAGCGGCGTGCCGAGGTCGTCGAAGACCTTGATGAAGACCAGCGCCGCCCCGGCCAGGTAGCCGGGCATGGCCAGCGGGAAGACGATCCGCCGGAACAGGCGCAGGCCGCTCGCGCCGAGGTTCTGGGCCGACTCCTCCATGGCCCGGTCGATGTTGGCGAGCGCCGCCGAGAGGTTGATGAGGATGAACGGGAAGTAGTGGATGCTCTCGACGAAGATCACCCCGTTCAGTCCCCGCATGAAGGGGATGGTGAACCCGAAGTACTCGTCGAGGAGCAGGTTCACCGAGCCGTTCTCGCCGAACAGCAGCAGCATCGCCACCGCGCCGACGAACGGCGGCATGATCAGGGGCACCACCCCGAGGCTCTGGATGAGCACCGCGCCGCCGAAGTTGAAGCGACTGGTGAAGTAGGCCAGCGGGACGGCCATCAGGCTGGCCAGCAGCACCGACATCGAGGCGACGTAGAGCGAGTTGGCGAACGACTCGCGAAACAGCGAGGTGCGGAAGAAGTCGCTGAAGTTGACCAGGGTCGGGGCGCCGGTCTGCGGGTCCTGGAAGGCGACCACCACCACCTGGGCGACCGGCACGACCAGGAAGGCGATCAGGAACAGCGCGATCAGCGCCCCGATCAGCGCCGGTCCGCGCTGGGCGCGGCTAAGCGCCATCCCGCTCGCCCCCCGGCGTGAGACGGTTGCGCGGGCAGGGGTGGCGCCGGCCCGCCCCCGCCCGCGCCCCGCGGATGCTCACAGCATCGAGATGGCCTTCTCGGCCAGCGCCCTGGCCTTGGCGTAGTTGGCCTTGACCTGGCTGTCCCACTGCTGCTCGATCTCGGCCTGGCGGCCGGTCACCTTGGTGGTCGCCTTCTTGCGCTTCTTCTTGAAGATGGCGTTGAACTCCTTCTGGCTCGCGGTGGCCGCGTCGATCGGCACCTCGTCGATCAGCGCCTGGGCCTGCTCGATGAGCCGGGCCGCCTCGGCGTTGGACTTCCCGGCCAGCGCCGCGCGCGCCTTCTGCAGCGCCCCGACCGCGTCGCGCAGCTCGTCGAGCCGGTAGGTGATCATCACGTCGAACAGCGAGTTGACCACGTTGTAGCGGCTCTTGGAAAGGGCCAGGTCGAACTTCACCGCGCTGCCGATCGACTGGTCCTTGAACGGGTTGGGGAAGCCCGGCGGGGCCTTGGCGTAGGTGGCCGGGTTGACCGGCAGGCGCCGGATCTTGGGGTCGAGGAGCAGCTCCTGGCCCTCGTCGGAGAGCAGGAACTCGATGAAGGCGGCCGCGGCCTCCGGGTTGGGCCCGTTCTTGACCAGGGCGATGTTGGCCGGCACCAGGGTGGTCACGGTCGGGTAGCGGAACTCGACCGGGAAGCCCGAGGCCTGCGAGGACAGCCCGAAGAAGTCGATCACGATGCCGATCCCGAACTGGCCGCTGTTGACCCCGTCGGGGACCCCGAAGCTGCGCTCGGTGACGGTCTTGAAGTTGCCGGCGATCGCCTTCCACAGCGCCCAGCCCTTCTCCCAGCCCTCACCCTGCAGCACGGTCTCCACGGTGAGGTGGGTGGTGCCCGAGCGCGACGGGGCGCTCATCCCGACGTGGCCGTGGTAGATCGGCTTGGCCAGATCGGTCCACTCGGCCGGCTTGGGCAGCTTCTTGGCCTTCAGATACCGGGTGTTCCACATGATCCCGTAGCCCGAGGCGGCAAACCCCTTGTAGTAGCCGTCCGGGTCGTTGATCGGGAAGGCGCCGACCTTCTCGGGGATGCCCTTGACCTTGACCTGGTACTTGGCGAGCAGCCCGTCGCCCTTGAGCACCTCGAAGGCGTCCGGGGCCGAGGCCCAGAACAGGTCCGACTTGTTGTTGCTCGCCGTCTCCTGCAGGTACTTGATCCCGGCGGTGGTCTTCTTCTTGAGCATCTCCACCTTGACCCCCGGGTACTTCTTCTCGAAGGCGGCCTTGAAGGTGGTGGTGGTGTCGGGCGGGTACGAGGTGACGATGGTGAGCGTGCCGCTCACCGCGGCCGCGGCGCCCAGCGAGGCGAGCGCCAGGCCGGCGGCGGCCAGCAGGGTCAGTGCGGTGCGTCTCATGTCGCGGTTCCTCCCGTGGTTCACTTTCCGGGTGCCGGGTGCGGCACCGGTACCGGGGGAGGGGCAAGTCGCGTGCCAGCGACGGCGAGCGCCGCGCAACGCCTGCCGTGGCAGGGCCTTGCGGGACGTGCCCCGCGGTGCGGGCCGCGAGCGGTGGGTCAGTTCTGACCCATTCCGGCGCCCCGTCCGGGTCAGCGCCGACCCATCGGCCGCCGCCCGCCCC
>CAZRGU010000082.1:5167-13075 GCA_964599705.1 uncultured Ectothiorhodospiraceae bacterium
AACGTCCGATCCCGGGCAGAGCCCGGGCTACGAGGGAAGAGGCCGCCGAGCCCCCGTCGGCCGAGGGCCGTCGGTCGGGCGAAGCCCGACGTCGAGCCTCGCCGGTCCAGCGACCGTTCGGTGCCCGGGCAACGTCCGATCCCGGGCAGAGCCCGGGCTACGAGGGAAGAGGCCGCCGAGCCCCCCGGCCGGCACCCGACGCCGAGGAGCCCGGCCGTCGGGCAATGCCCGCCGAATCAGCGGAACTGCTCGGCGCGCAGGCCGTGCTTGCGCATCCGCAGGTAGAGCTTCTTGCGGGGGATGGCGAGCGCCGCGGCGGTCGCCCCGATGCGGCCGCGGTGGCGGCGCAGCGCCTCGGCGATGGTCTCGCGCTCGAAGCGCGCCAGGCGCTCGTCGAGCCCCGGCGTGCCCTCGCTCTCGCCGACCCCCTCGGGGGCGCCGTCGAGGGCCAGCCCCAGCACCCAGCGCTCGGCGCAGTTGCGCAGCTCGCGCACGTTGCCCGGCCAGGGCTGCTCGAGCAGCCAGGCGGTGAGGCGCTCGCCGAGCGCGGGCAGCGGGCGGTGGTAACGGCGGGCGGCGGCCTCGGCGAAGTGGGCGAAGAGCAGGGCGATGTCCTCGCGCCGCTCGCGCAGCGCCGGCAGGGCGATCACCGCGACCCCGAGGCGGTAGTAGAGGTCCTCGCGGAAGCTCCCGGCGCGGCAGGCCTCGCGCAGGTCGGACTTGGCCGCCGCGATCACCCGGATGTCGACCGCGACCGGCTGGTTGCCGCCGAGCCGCTCGAGGGTGCGCTCCTGGAGCACGCGCAGCAGCTTGACCTGGGCGGCGAGCGGCATCGACTCGATCTCGTCGAGGAACAGGGTGCCGCGGTCGGCGTGCTCGATCTTGCCGATCCGCCGCCGCCCCGCTCCGGTGAAGGCGCCGGCCTCGTGGCCGAGCAGCTCGCTCTCGACCAGCCCCTCGGGGAGCGCCCCGCAGTTGAGCGCCACGAAGCGTCCCTCGCGCCGGCTGCCGAGCTCGTGCAGGCAGCGCGCGACCAGCTCCTTGCCGGTGCCGGTCTCGCCGACCACCAGCACGTCGACGTCGGTGTCGGCGAGATCGCCGACCGTGCGCCGCAGCCGCTCCATGGCCGCGCTCTTGCCGAGGATGCGCCGCTCGAGCGCCGGGGTGGCCTCCAGCGCCCCGCGCAGCGCCCGGTTGTCGAGCACCAGGCGGCGCTTGTCGAGGGCCCGGCGCACCGCCTCGATCAGGCGCTCGGGGTCGGCCGGCTTCTCGATGAAGTCGTAGGCCCCGCGGCGCATCGCCTCGACGGCGAGCGCGATGTCGCCGTGGCCGGTGATCAGCACCACCGGCAGCTCGGGGTCGATCTCGCAGACCCGCTCGAGCAGCGCCATGCCGTCGAGGCCCGGCATCTTGATGTCGCTGACCACCACCCCGGGCCAGTCGCGCGAGACGATCGCCAGCGCCTCGCCGGCGCCAGCCAGCGCGCTGACCGCGAAGCCCTCGAGCTCGAGGGTCTGGGCGCCGGAGAGGCGCACCTCCTCCTCGTCGTCGATGAAGATCACCGCGCGGCGAGGATCGCGCTCCGCGCTCATTCCCGTCCCCCCTCGCTGGCGCGCTCGAGCACCACGGTGAAGGTGGTCCCGCGTCCGGGCTCGCTGGCCACCCGCATCGAGCCGCCGAAGTCCTTGACGATGTTGTACGAGATGCTGAGCCCCAGGCCGAGCCCCTCGCCGACCTCCTTGGTGGTGAAGAACGGGTCGAAGACGTGCTCGATCGCGCCGGGCGGGATCCCGCAGCCGCTGTCGGAGACCGCCAGGCGGACCTGGCCGTCGGCGGCCGCGGCGCTGACCGCGACCTCGCGGCGCTCGCTCGTGGCGACCGCGTCGAGGGCGTTGCCGAGCAGGTTGAGGAGCACCTGCTCGAGGCGGATCGGCTCGGCACGCACCCGTCGCGCCGGTTCCGGGATGTCGGTGCGCACCCGCACGCCCTCGGCGCGGATCCGGGCCTCGAGCAGGGCCAGCGCGTCGCCGGTGACCCGGGCGAGATCGACCGGGCCGAGGTCCGCGGCCGGGCGCCGGGCCAGGGTGCGCAGCCGGCCGATGGTCTCGCCCATCCGCCCGGTCAGGGCGCTGATCCGCTCGAGGGTCGCTGCGGCCTCGGCGGGGCGCTCGTGCTCGATCAGGCGCCGGGCGTTGTGGGCGTAGGAGCGGATCGCGGCCAGCGGCTGGTTGAGCTCGTGGGCGACCCCGGCGGCGAGCTGACCCAGCGCGGCCAGCTTGCCGGCCTGGACCAGCTCGGCCTGGGTCTCGCTGAGGGTGTCGCGGAAGGTGCGCAGCGCTCGGGCCATCGCCGAGATCTCGTCGTCGCCGCCGGTCGGCACCGGGGCGTCGAGGTCGCCGGCCGCGATCGCCCGCATGCTCCGATCGAGCCGGGTGATGCGCCGCACCAGGCTGCGCCCGACGTAGAGCCAGACCACCAGGACGGCGACCGCGAGGCTGGCCGCGGCGGCCCCGAGCAGCAGCAGCTTGCCGCGCCGGGTGGCCGCGCGGGCGGCCGCGGCGGCCTGCGCGGTGCGTGCGTTGCCGCGCTCGATGCGCGCCCCGATGCGTTCCTGGAGGCGGGCGATCAGGGCGCGGTTGGCGTCGACCAGGCGCGAGCCCTCGGCGAGCGTGGCGAGCTCGTCGCGGCGCAGCTCGAGGAGGCTGCTCTCGCCGTCGGCGAAGGCGCGGATGTCGCTGACCGCCTGGCGCAGCGAGAGCGCCTCGGGCAGCGGGCGCAGCACCTCGACGTCGCCCTCGAGGCGGGCCAGGACCTCGCGCAGGTAGCGCGCGCTGTCCTCGATCGCCTCGCGCCCGGGCAGGGTCGCGGCGCCGGCGATCAAGCCGACGGCGAGGTTGCCGGTGGCGCTGGCGCGCAGCAGCGCCTGCTGGCGGGCGAGCTCGCGGCGCAGCGTCGCGCCCGGCTCGCCGCCGTCCTCGGCGGCCCGCTCGAGGACCAGCTCGATGTTGAAGCGCGCGTCGTCGATCATCGGCTCGATCTCGTCGAGGAAGTCGGCGTGCGCCCAGCGCAGCCGCTCGCCGAGCTCCTCGCTGTGGTCGCGGAACCAGATGCGGCGACGCACGTTGGTGTCGAGCGCGCGCAGGTTGGCGGCCAGGGCGTCGATCAGCTCGCCCAGGGCACGCCGATCGGCCGCCCCGATCGGCGCCCCGCCGAGACGGCGCTGCAGCTCGCCCATCGCCTCGAGCCCGCGGGCCAGCCGCTCCCAGGCCGCCGCGCGCTCGGCCTCGCTGGCCGCGGCGGCCAGCCGCGGCGCGCCGGCGGCGAGCAGCGCGCCGTGCTCGGCCAGCCGCGCCGCCAGGCTCACCGCCGGCAGGTTGTCGCTGACCACCGCGTCGAGGCCGCGGCTGAGCCGCCCGAAGGCGATCCAGGCGACCACGGTGGCCGCCACGGTCATCGCCGCGACCGCGCCGAAGGCCAGGAACAGCCGGGTGCGGATCCCGAACGGGTGGGCCGCGGCGCTCATTGGGGTCGCGGCTCGCCGCGCTCCAGCGCCGCGAGCACCTCGCGGGCCAGCCGCGCCGCCTCGCCCTGGCGGGCGCGGGCGAAGCGCTCCCACTCGGCCTCCAGCTCGCGCTGGCGGGCCGGCACCGCCAGGCCCGGCTTGTGGCGCACGAAGACCCCGGCGAGGGCCGGATCGCGGGCCTCGGCGGCGCTCACCGGGACGCTGCTCGCCAGCGTCCGGGCGCGGGCCAGGCGGGCCGCGAGCGCGGCGCGCCGGGGGCCGGCCTCGGCGAGCGCCGCCTCGGCCTCGTGGATCGCCTGCCAGGCGCGGCGCAGCGGCCGCAGGCGGTAGGTGATGAGGGCATCGAAGAGCGCGTTGACCAGGTGGTAGCGGTTGCGCGACAGGCGGCTGTCGAAGCGGATCGCGCGCGCAGCGAGCGCCGGCGCGAAGGGGTTGGGGTAGCCGGGCGGGGCCTCCCGGTAGGCCGCCGGGCGCAGCGGCAGGCGGCGGATCGCCGGGTCGAGCAGCAGGCGCTGGCCGGCCGGGGAGCGCACGAAGGCGATGAAGGCACGGGCCGCCTCGCGGTTGCGCCCGCGCGCGACGATGGCGATGTTGGCCGGCAGGAAGGCGGTCCCCTCGGGGTAGAGGAAGGCGACCGGCGCGCCACGGGCCTGCGCCGAGAGGGCGAAGAAGTCGATCACCAGCCCGGCGCCGAAGCGCTCCACGGTCACCCCCTCGAGGACCCCGAAGCTGCGTGCGGTGACGGTGGCGAGGTTGCCGCCGATCTCGAGCAGGGTGGCCCAGCCCGCCTCCCAGCCGCGGGCCTGGAGCAGGGTCTCGACGATCACGTGGGTGGTGCCCGAGCGCGAGGGGGCCGAGATCCCGAGGTGGCGGCGCCAGGCCGGGCCGCGCAGGTCGTCCCAGCCGCGCGGTGCGGCCAGCCCGAGGCGCGCCAGATAGGGCTCGCTCCACATGATCCCGTAGCCCGAGATCGCGAAGCCGCGGTAGTAGCCGTCGGGGTCGTCGAGCGGGTAGCCGGCCACCTCGCCAGGTCCGGACCCCTGCCCGCCATCCGCCTCCAGGCGCAGCAGGTGACCGCCCCGCTTGAGCAGCTCGAAGGCGTCCGGCGCCGAGGCCCAGAACAGATCGACGGGCTCCTCGAGGCGCTCCTCGATGAAGGAGACCGCCGCCGAGGTCTTGCGGTTGCGCACGTGGACCCGCACCGCAGGGTGGCGGGCCTCGAAGGCCGCCTCGAAGGGGGCGAACAGCGACTGCGGGAAGGAGGTGACGATGAACAGCCGGCCGCTGACCTCGGCGCCGCGCGCACCCGGTGGTGCAGCGAGGGCGGCGCCGAGCGCCAGCGCCGCGGCGCGCAGCGCCCGCACCGCCCGTCGCGCTTCGCCCTCAGTGCCCGCCATGCCCCCGGCCGGCGGCCAGGAACTCGCGGGCCGGGCCGGCGAGCAGGCGCGGCAGATGGGTGTAGAGGTAGCGCACGCCGCGCTCGATGAGGCCCGGCAGCGAGGTGGTGCTGGCCGGCGCCCCGGGGGTGCGCCCGGCGGCGAGGATCCGCTCGAGGGTCGCCTCGATGGCGGCGCGCACCTCGGGGTGGTCGTGCTCGCCGGGGTGGCCGAGCGACTGCGAGAGATCCGAGGGGCCGATGAAGAACACGTCGATGCCCTCGACGGCGACGATCTCGGCGGCGTTGGCGACCGCCTCGGCGTCCTCGATCTGCACGCAGACCAAGGTCTCGGCGTTGGCCCGCGCGCACTCCTCGGCCATCGTCCCGGCGAATCCGTAGGCCGCCGGCCGGGTGCCGGCGGCCAGCCCGCGCTCGCCCTCGGGGGCGAACTTGACCGCGGCGACGGCCGCCCGCGCGCTCGCCGCGTCGGTCACGTGGGGTACCTGCACCCCCATCACCCCGCGGTCCATCAGCCGCACGATGTCGCCCGGGCTGTTGCTCGGCGGGCGCGCGATCGGCACCACCCCGGCGGCCTCGGCGGCGAGCGCCATCAGCTCGACGGACTCCAGCGAGACGGTGCCGTGCTCGCAGTCGATCAGCACCCAGTCGAAGCCGAGCAGGCCGAGCATCTCGACGACCTGCGGCGAGGGGATCATCACCGAGCAGCCGAGCACCGGCTCGCCGGCCGCCAGCCGGGCCTTCATCGGGTTGGTCCTCATCGCTCCCCCTCCTCCGCTGCGCCACCGTCCGCCTCGGCCGCGGACAGGGCCTCGATCACCGCCCGCCAGTCGCGCGGCGAGCCCCCGAGCCGGCCGGCCAGCCCGAGGGCCGCGGAGCGCGCGAACACCGCCTCGGCCGCCTCGCTCATCGACGGCTCGACGCCCAGCGCGCGGACCAGCGCGGCGGCGTCGGCGACCTCGTGGCGGCGCCGCTCGTGGGCCGTGCCGTGGCTGCGCACCCACTCGAGCGCGACCGCCTCGAAGGGGTGGCGGCGGAACAGCCCGGCGACCTCGCCCCACAGCTCGTCCTCGAGCCCGGCACGCCGGGCGGCGACCAGGAACTCGACGAGCAGCGCCTCGAGGCCCTTGGAGAAGACGCTGCGCAGCAGCTTGAAGGCCGAGGCGCGCCCGATCTCGGGATGATACGGCTCGGCGTTGAGCCCGCAGCCGTTGAGCAGCGCGGCGGCCTCCTCGCGGTGCGGGCCACCGAGCAGGATCCGCGCCCCGGCCCCGGCGACCCCGACGGCGCCGAGCAGCGCCCCCTCGACGAAGCGCGCCCCGCGCCCGGCGACCAGGGCGGCGACGGCGCGCTTGACCTCGGGGGTGGTGGCGTTGAGGTCGATGTAGAGGTGGCGGGGGGTGAGGTGCGCGCTGCTGGCCCGCGCCGCGGCCACGGCGCTCGCCGAGGTCACCGTCGAGAGCACCACCGTGGCCCGCTCGAGGGCCGCCTCGAGGGTCGCGAACTCGACCGCCCCCGCCCCCGGGCGCTCGGCGAGCCGGCGCGCCGCGCCCCCGCCCTCGAGGAGCAGGTCGTAGGCGAGCACCTCGGCGCCGCGCTCGCGCAGCGCCGGGGCGAAGACTCCGGCGACCTGGCCGAAGCCGATCAGGGCGAAGACGGGAGGCGCGTCGCTCACCGGACCGCCGCCCGCCACCGCGCCGCCGCCCGGCCGCCCGCGCTCGGGGGCAGCCGCATCACCGATCCGCGTGCCTGCATCGCCTCCCCCCGGCGCTCGTTCGCCCGTGCCCGGTCGCCCCCTGCCCGGTGCGCCGCCCTCGGCGCAATGATAGATCGACCCGCCCGACCTCGCCCGGGGGCTTGCGCCCCGGGCCCGGGACCCCGAGGATCGGGGGCGATCGTGTCCATCGCCGAGGTCCGCGTCCGATGCGCCGCACCTACACCTTCGACGAGGTCGCGCTCGTCCCCCAGTTCAACAACATCCCCTCGCGCACCGAGCCGACCCTCGAGACCTGGCTGACCCGCGAGCGGCGGATCGCCATCCCGCTGGTCGCGGCCAACATGGAGAGCGTGATCGGCGAGCCGCTCGCCGACCTGCTCCTCGAGAACGGCTCGATCCCGATCTTCCACCGCTTCTGCGATCTGGAGCGCCAGCGCGCCTGGGTGCGCCGCTACGGCGAGCGCTCGTTCGTCTCCTGCGGGATCCGCGACCTCGAGGCGGCCCGCGAGCTGCTCGAGCTGGGCGCCGCCGGGGTGTGCATCGACATCGCCCACGGCCACTCGGACCAGATGATCCGCCTGATCGAGGCGCTCAAGAGCTCGCACCCGAGCAAGGACGTGATCGCCGGCAACGTGTGCACGGCGATGGCCTACCACGATCTCGTCAACGCCGGGGCCGACGCGGTCAAGGTCGGGATCGGGCCGGGGGCGGCCTGCACCACGCGGCTGGTGACCGGCTTCGGGGTGCCGCAGCTCACCGCGGTGCGCGACTGCGCCTCGGTGGCCGACAAGCTGCGCGTGCCGCTGATCGCCGACGGCGGCATCCGTGGCAGCCGCGACATCGTGCTGGCGCTCGCCGCCGGGGCGAGCACGGTGATGATCGGCAAGCTGTTCGCGCTCACCGAGGAGAGCGCCGCGGCCAAGCGCCCGGTCGCCGGCGGTGGGCTCGAGGCCAAGTACCGCGGTCACGCCAGCGAGGACTTCCAGGCCGGCTTCTACGGCGGGCTGAAGCGCGACACGGTGCCCGAGGGCGCCGACTTCTGGGCGCCGGTGAGCGGCTCCGCGCAGGCCCTGATCGACGAGCTGCTCGGCGGCGTGCGCAGCGGCCTGACCTACGGCGGGGCGCGCAGCATCAAGGAGCTGCAGCGCAAGGCCGAGTTCATCGCCGTGGGCCCCGGCTACGCGATCGAGAGCCGGGTCCGCGCCCAGCCCGACTGACCCCCCCCTCAGCCGCGCCCTGCGCGGCGCAGGCGGGCGCGGTCGAGGCGGGCCA
>CAZRGU010000083.1:0-12863 GCA_964599705.1 uncultured Ectothiorhodospiraceae bacterium
CGAGGGGGCGGCCTCCGGCCGCCGCGGCGCCGCGAGCGGCGCTCACTGCCATCGGCTCGACGGCGGCGGCGCCCCGGCAAGGGCACGCGGGGTCGCGCGCGAGGGCGGTGCGCGCGGTGCCCGGGCGTGGGTGCTGTTCGCCTGCCCCGAGGGCCGGTGCTTGCCCGCAGCGGCCACCTCGCGCTATATGGGTGCCCCGCCCAGCGAATGACTGCCGAGGTCGCCATGCCAGCACCGGTCCTGTTCACCCCCTTCGCTCTGCGCGGTCTCGAGCTCGCCAACCGGGTGGTGGTCTCGCCGATGTGCCAGTACTCGGCCGAGGACGGCCGGGCCGGCGACTGGCACCTCGCCCACCTCGGCCAGCTCGCGGTCTCCGGGCCCGGGCTGGTGATCCTCGAGGCGACCGCCGTCGAGCCGCGCGGGCGCATCACCCCGCGCTGCCTGGGGCTGTGGGACGAGACCTGCGAGGCGGCGCTCGCCCGGGTGGTGCGCTTCTGCCGCGAGCACGGCCAGGCCCGGCTCGGCATCCAGCTCGCCCATGCCGGGCGCAAGGCCTCGACCCATCCGCCCTGGCTGGGGCAGGGCGCGGTGCCCGAGGGGCAGGGGGGCTGGCAGACGGTGGCCCCCTCGGCGCTCGCCGCCGGCCAGGGAATGCCGCTCCCGCAGGCCTTGAGCGGCGCGCAGATCGAGGCCCTGATCGAGGCCTTCGCCGCGGCCGCCCGGCGCGCCGCGCGGGCCGGCTTCGACCTGGTCGAGATCCACGCCGCCCACGGCTACCTGCTCCACGAGTTCCTCTCGCCGCTCAGCAATCATCGTGAGGACCAGTGGGGCGGGAGCCTGGAGAACCGGATGCGCTTGCCGCTCGCGGTGTTCGAGGCGGTGCGTGCCGAGTGGCCGGCCGAGCGCCCGCTCGGGGTGCGGGTCTCGGCGACCGACTGGGTCGCAGGGGGCTGGGACCTCGAGCAGACCGTGGCCCTGGCCCGGGCGCTCGCCGAGCGCGGCTGCGACTTCCTCGACTGCTCGAGCGGCGGGCTCAGCGAGGCCCAGGAGATCCCGCTCGGCCCGGGCTACCAGGTGCCGTTCGCCGAGCGGGTGCGCCGCGAGACCGGGATGGCGACCATCGCCGTCGGCCTGATCAGCGAGCCGCGCCAGGCCGAGGCGATCCTCGCCGGGGGGCGCGCCGATCTGGTCGCCCTGGCCCGCGGGATGCTCGACGACCCGCGCTGGACCTGGCATGCGGCCGCCGCGCTCGGCGCCGAGGTCGCCTACCCCGGCCCCTATCTTCGCTGCCGCCCGGAGGTCTGGCCGCCGGCGCGCGAGCGCGCCGGTCGCCGATGACGGTCCTCGCGCGCGGGCTGCCGCGCTACCGTGACGCCCGCGCGGTGGCCGCCGCGTTGCGCCCCAGCTACCCGGTCTACTGCCTGGCCCCGGAGGTGATCGGGGCGGCGGCGCGCCGCTTCCTCGAGGCCTTCCCGGGGCGGGTGCTCTACGCGGTCAAGTGCAACCCTCACCCGCGGGTGCTGGCCGCCCTCCACGACGCCGGGATCCGCCACTTCGATAGCGCCTCGCTGCCCGAGATCGCCCTGGTCCGCGAGCGCCTCCCCGGCGCCGAGCCCTACTTCATGCACCCGGTCAAGAGCCGCGCGGTGATCGCCACCGCCCACGAGGTCTACGGAGTGCGCCACTTCGCCGTCGACCACCCGGCCGAGCTCGACAAGGTGCTGGCCGCGACCGGCGGCGAGGGGATCGCGGTGATCGTGCGCCTCAAGACCGCCGCGAGCGGCGCGCTCTACAACCTGGCGAGCAAGTTCGGCGCCGAGCCGGAGGCCGCGGCGGCCCTGCTCAGGCGGGTCAAGCGCGAGGGGCTGGTCGCCGGGCTGTGCTTCCACGTCGGCTCGCAGTGCCTGGTCCCCGAGGCCTGGCGCGAGGCGCTCGCGCTGTGCGCCCGGGTGCTCGAGCAGGCCGGGGTCGGGATCGGCTTCCTCGACCTCGGCGGCGGCTTCCCGGCCCGCTACCCGGGCCTCGAGGTCCCCGACCTCGAGGCCTACCTGGAGGCGATTCGCACCGGGCTCGCCGGGCTGGCGCTGCGCAACGACTGCGTGCTGATGTGCGAGCCGGGACGGGCCCTGGTCGCCGACGGCTGCTCGCTGCTCACCCAGGTCCTGCTGCGCAAGGAGCGCGAGGCCTACCTCAACGACGGGGTCTTCGGCAGCCTCTCCGAGCTGGTCACCGCGCGCATCCGGCTTCCGGTGCGGGTGATCCGCCTCGACGGCGAGCCGAGCCGGCGCCTCGCCGAGCTGACCCTCTACGGGCCGACCTGCGACTCGGCCGACCGGCTGCCCGGCGCCTTCCGCCTCCCCGAGGACCTGCGCGAGGGGGACTGGATCGAGTTCGGCCGCATCGGCGCCTACAGCAACGCGGTCGCGACCCGCTTCAACGGCTTCTTCCCCGAGACCTTCGTCGAGGTCGACGAGGTCTTCCCGGCGCCCGGCTGAGGCGGCGGGCGCCGTCCTGGCGGAGCGCACGCGGCGCAGGGCCGTCGCGCGGTCACCGGCCGCCGCCGGGCATCGGGCACCGCCCGCCCTTGTCGAACCGACCGCAGGGAGCCTGTCCCGCGCGAACGGATGGCCCGGCCTGCGCAGCCGTGAATTGGTGAGATATCCGGGTTAGGCTAACCACCCCCTTTGCAGCGTCCTGGGAGAGTGTCAATGACCGTGAACCGCTCGCTCGCCGCGGCCGCCGGTGCCGCGCTTCTGCTCCTTGCGACCGGCCCCGTCCGGGCCGAGGGCAGCACCTCGGTCGGGGTGCTGGAGTGCCAGACCGTGCCCGGCTCGCGCATCAACCTGCTGGTGCGCTCGACGGTCGACATCCGCTGCACCTTCAAGGCCGACGGCATCGAGGAGCGCTACAAGGGAGAGACCGGGATCGCACTGGGGCTCGATCTGAGCTTCCGCAAGAACGAGCGGTTCTCGTTCGCGGTGCTCTCGACCAGCAGCCAGCCACCCGCGAGTCACGCCCTGGCGGGAAGGTACGTGGGGGGCAAGGCAGTCGCCTCGGCCGGGGTGGGGCTCGGAGCCGCGGCCCTGATCGGCGGCTCGGACAACAGCTTCGGCCTCCAGCCGCTGGCCATCGAGACCAACCGCGGGGTGGGCGTGGCCGCCGGGCTCGGCTTCCTCTACCTCGAGCCCGACAAGTAGCCGGCACCACCTCCCAGCGTCGCGCGAGACGAGCGCCTCGAGACGCCGTTCTGGCCGGGCGCGCGGAGCGGAGGGCGGCGCAGGCGCGGCCGGCAGCGCCACGAGCCGGGCGGAGGGAGGCCGTGCGCCCGGCACGGCGGGGCCGGCGAGGCGCGTGAGGCCCCCGCCGCGGTCACGATCGCGGGCTGACCACCACCAGCTCGAGGCCCTCGCGGACCGTGTCGCCGGGCGCGCAGGCGAGCCGCTCGATGACCCCGTCGAACGGCGCGCTCAGCGTGTGCTCCATCTTCATCGCCTCGAGCACCAGCAGGGGCTCGCCGCGGCGCACCGGCTGCCCTGCGGTGACTTCGACTGCGACCACCCGGCCCGGCATCGGGGCGCGCAGGCGCCCGGCCGCCTCGGGATCCTCGCCGGCGCCCTCGTCGGCCGCCGGGCGGCGCAGGCAGGTGCGGCGGTGGCCGCGCATCACCCACAGCTCACCCTCCTCGCCCTCGACCACCCGGGCGCGCACCCGGCTGCCGTCGAGGGTGGCGTGCAGGGTCCCGTCGGGGTCGAGCACGCCGCCGGCGGCGACCTCGGCAGCGCCGATCGCCAGCCGGTAGCCCTCTCCGTCGCGACGCACGACGATCTCGTCGGTCTCGCCCCCTCCCTCGAGCGTCAGCCGCTCGCCCTCCCCGCGCCCGAGCCGCCAGTCGTGCAGGTGATGCCAGGGCGAGCAGGGATCGCCCGAGCGCCGGCCCGCCTCGCGGCGCTCGCGGGCGCGGGCGAGCACCAGGTAGAGCGCGGCGAGCAGCAGGCTGTCGCGATCCGGGACGCTGCCGGCCTCCGGCGGCGCGGCGCGCCGCTCGATGAGGCCGGTATCGACCGGCCCGGCGGTGACCTCCGGGTCGCGCAGCAGCCCCTCGAGGAAGGCGACGTTGGTCGGCACCCCGACCACCTCGGTGGCCTCGAGCGCGCGGCGCAGCCGGCGCAGCGCCGCGCGCCGGCTCGATCCGTGGGCGACGAGCTTGGCGATCATCGGATCGTAGTGGGCGCTCACCTCGTCGCCCTGGCGCACCCCGGTGTCGACGCGCACGCCCCCACCCGGCTCGGGCAGGCGCAGGTGGCGCAGCCGCCCGGCCACCGGCAGGAAGCCGCGCGCCGGGTCCTCGGCGTAGATCCGGGCCTCGACCGCGTGCCCGTCGGCGCGCAGCCCGGACCAGGCCTCGGGCAGCGGCTCGCCGGCGGCCACCCGCAGCTGCCACTCGACCAGGTCGATCCCGGTGATCATCTCGGTGACCGGGTGCTCGACCTGCAGGCGGGTGTTCATCTCCATGAAGTAGAAGCCGCCACCGGGCTCGAGCAGGAACTCGACGGTGCCCGCCCCGCGGTAGTCGATGGCCCGCGCGGCCCGCACCGCGGCCGCGGCCAGGGCCGCGTGCGCGGCCTCGTCGAGCCCCGGCGCCGGGGCCTCCTCGATGACCTTCTGGTGGCGGCGCTGCAGCGAGCAGTCGCGGTCGAGCAGGGCGTGGCAGTGGCCGTGGGCATCGGCGAAGACCTGGACCTCGACGTGGCGGGCCGGCTCCAGGTAGCGCTCGAGGAGCAGCCGGGCATCGCCGAAGGCCCCCTCGGCCTCACGGCGCGCGGCGCCGAGCGCGGTGCCGAGCTCCCCGGCCTCGCGCACCACCCGCATGCCCTTGCCGCCGCCGCCGGCCACCGGCTTGACCAGCAGCGGGTAGCCGATCGCGGCCGCGGCCCGGGCCAGCGCCTCGTCGTCCTGGGCCGCGTCGCGGTAGCCGGGCAGCACCGGGACTCCGGCCGCGGCCATCCGCGCGAGCGCCGCGGCCTTGTCGCCCATCGCCCGGATGGCGCCCGCCGGCGGGCCGACGAAGGCCAGCCCCGCCGCCGCGCAGGCCTCGGCGAGCTCCGGGCTCTCGGCGAGGAAGCCGTAGCCCGGGTGCAGGGCCTCGGCGCCGCGCGAGCGCGCCGCCTCGACCAGGGCGTCGATGCGCAGGTAGCTCTCGGCCGGTGGCGGCGCGCCGATGCGCACCGCCTCGTCGGCGAGCTCCGTGTGCAGGGCCTCGGCGTCGGCGTCCGAGTACACCGCCACGGTGCGGATCCCGAGCCGGCGCGCGGTGCCGATCACCCGGCAGGCGATCTCGCCGCGGTTGGCCACCAGCAGGGTCTCGAACATCAGCCCTGCTCGACCGGCGGCCAGCGCGGCGGGCGCTTGGCGAGGAAGGCGGCGATTCCCTCGCGCCCCTCGGGGCTGGCGCGCCGCGCCGCGATCCGCGCGGCCAGATCGGCGAGCAGCGCCGGGTCGCGCCGGCGTCCGGCGACCTCCTCGATGAGGCGCTTGGCCTCGGCCATCGCCCGCGGCGGGTTGGCGGCGAGCTGCCCGATCAGGCGCTCGGCGCGGGCCTCGAGCTCGCCGGGCGGGCAGACCTCGTGGACCAGGCCGATGCGCAGCGCCTCGGCGGCGCCGAACACCTCGGCGGTGAGGAAGTAGCGGCGCGCGGCGCGCGCCCCGACGGCGGCCAGCGCATGGGGGCTGATGACCGCCGGGATCAGCCCCAGGCGGACCTCGGAGAAGGCGAAGCGGGCGTCCTCGGCGGCGATGCAGATGTCGCAGGCAGCGACCAGCCCCGCCCCGCCGCCGAGGGCCGCGCCCTGGACCACGGCGACGGTCGGCCGGGGCAGGCGGGCGAGCGCATCGAGCATCTCGGCGAGGCGCAGCGCGTCGGCGCGGTTGGCCTCCTGGTCGTACTCGGCGCTGCGCCGCATCCAGTGGAGATCGGCCCCGGCCGAGAAGTGGCGCCCGGCCCCGCGCAGCACCACCACCCGGGTCTCGGGGTCGCCGGCCAGCCGCGCCAGATGCGCGGCGAGGCGCTCGATCACCGCCTCGTCGAAGGCGTTGTGGACCTCGGGGCGGTCGATGGTGAGGGTGCTGACCCCGCGCGGGTCGCGCTCGCAGCGCACCGCCTGCTCGCTCATCTGCTGCCTCCCGCTCACATCCGGAAGATCCCGAAACGGGTCGCCTCGATCGGGGCGTTGAGCGCCGCCGAGAGCCCCAGGGCGAGCACGTTGCGGGTCTCGGCCGGGTCGATGATGCCGTCGTCCCAGAGCCGTGCGGTCGCGTAGTAGGGGTTGCCCTGGCGCTCGTACTGCTCGTAGATCGGGCGCTTGAAGGCCTCTTCGTCCTCGCGGCTCCAGCTTCCGCCGCGCCGCTCGATGCCGTCGCGGCGGACCTGGGCGAGGACGTTGGCGGCCTGCTCGCCGCCCATCACCGAGACCCGGGCGTTGGGCCAGATCCAGAGGAAGCGGGGGTCGTAGGCGCGCCCGCACATCCCGTAGTTGCCGGCCCCGAAGCTGCCGCCGATGATCACGGTGAGCTTGGGCACCTCGGCGCAGGCCACCGCGGTGACCATCTTGGCGCCGTCCTTGGCGATGCCGCCGGCCTCGTAGCGCGACCCGACCATGAAGCCGGTGACGTTCTGCAGGAAGATCAGCGGGATGGCGCGCTGGGCGCAGAGCTCGATGAAGTGGGCGCCCTTGAGCGCCGACTCGGAGAACAGGATCCCGTTGTTGGCGACGATCCCGACCGGGTAGCCGTGCAGGTGGGCGAAGCCGCAGACCAGGGTCTCGCCGTAGAGGCGCTTGAACTCGTCGAAGTCGGACTCGTCGACCACCCGGGCAATCACCTCGCGCACGTCGTAGGGGTGGCGCAGGTCGGCGGGCACCACGCCGTAGATCTCGCCCGGGTCGTAGCGCGGCGGGCGCGGCTCGCGGGTGGCCAGCGCGACCCGCTTCGTCGCGCCCAGGGTGGCGACGATGCGCCGGGCGATGGCCAGGGCGTGGCGATCGTCGCGGGCGTAGTGATCGGTCACCCCCGAGGTGCGGCAGTGCACGTCGGCCCCGCCGAGCGCCTCGGCGCTGACCTCCTCGCCGGTGGCCGCCTTCACCAGCGGCGGGCCGCCGAGGAAGATGGTGCCCTGGTTGGCGACGATCACGCTCTCGTCGCTCATCGCCGGGACGTAGGCGCCGCCGGCGGTGCACGACCCCATCACCACCGCGATCTGGGCGATCCCGGCCGCCGAGAGGCGGGCCTGGTTGTAGAAGATCCGCCCGAAGTGCTCGCGGTCGGGGAAGACCTCGTCCTGGCGGGGCAGGTTGGCGCCACCGGAGTCGACCAGGTAGATGCAGGGCAGGCGGTTGGCCGCCGCGATCGCCTGGGCGCGCAGGTGCTTCTTGACGGTGAGCGGGAAGTAGCTGCCGCCCTTGACGGTGGCGTCGTTGGCCACGATCACGCACTCGCGCCCGGCCACCCGGCCGATGCCGGTGATGATCCCGGCCGCCGGCACCGGGTCCTCGTAGACCTCCCAGGCGGCCAGCGCCGAGAGCTCGAGGAACGGCGATCCGGGGTCGAGCAGGGCGAGGACCCGCTCGCGGGGCAGCAGCTTGCCGCGCGAGCGGTGCAGCTCGCGGGCCCGCTCGCTGCCGCCCCGGGCGACCTCGGCGAGGCGCTCCTCGAGCTCGGCGACCAGCGCGCGCATCGCCGCGGCGTTCTCGGCAAAGGCCTCCGAGCGGGTGTCGATGCGGGTCTCGATGAACGCCATGGGCGCCGCCGGCCTCCTCCCTGGGTCGGGGGATTCTAGCCCGCATATCTCACCGATGTGCGAAGCGGGATCGTCCCCGACTCCGGGCTCACCCGGCCGGGCTCCGGCGAGCGGTGAGGCCGGTTGCTCGGTGGCGAGGTGGGCGGCGGGGCGGAGTCCGGAGCGACCCGCTGCGAGCACGTCCCTGATGTGGCGCTCGGCGCTCGGCATCCGTGCCTCGCGACGGTCGCTCCGGTCCCCACCCCACCACCCGCACCGCCTTTGGGGGGCTGCGCTGCCCAGGGCGGGATGGCTCCCGAGGAGCCCGGCGGCCGGGCAACGCCCCTCCAGGGGTCTCGAGGGCGGGTGGCCCGTGCGGCGGCGTGGAGGCGGCGCGAGAGCCAGGGAGGCGGAGCGGCGCCGACCCGCAGCGAGGCGCGCCAGGGAGGGCGCGGTGAGCGGTAGCCGCACGGGCCACCCGCCCTCGGGACCGTCCCGAGCGCCGAGCTTGCCCGGCGGCCGGGCTGCGGCGAGCGGTGAGCCTGGTTGCCCGGTGGAGAGGCGCTTGGCGGCACGGCCGGGTCGTTGCGGCCGGACCGGTGGCTGGCGGCATCGGCCGCGCGCGGCTACCCTCCCCGCGGTTCCCCGCGGGAGCGAGCCGTGATCAGCGACAGCCATCCGAAGCCCGCCACCACCGTGGCCCGTGCCCTGCTCGAGGCGTTGCGCGCGCGCGGCGCCGGCGAGCTGTTCGGGATCCCCGGCGACTTCGCGCTGCCCTTCTTCGAGGTCATCGACGAGTCGCAGATCCTGCCCTACTACACGCTCAGCCACGAGCCGGCGGTGGGCTTCGCGGCCGACGCCGCGGCGCGCATCCGCGGCAGCCTCGGGGTGGCGGTGGTGACCTACGGGGCCGGGGCGCTGAACATGGTCAATGCGGTCGCCGGGGCCTACTCGGAGAAGTCGCCGCTGGTGGTGATCTCGGGGGCCCCGGGGGCGGCCGAGGGGCACCGCGGGCTGCTCCTGCACCACCAGGCCAAGAGCCTCGGATCGCAGTACCGGATCTACCAGGAGATCACCTGCGACCGGGCGGTCCTCGACGACCCGGCCAGCGCCCCGGCGCTCATCGACCGGGTGCTGGGGAGCTGCCTCGCGCACTCGCGCCCGGTCTACCTCGAGCTGCCGCGCGACCGGGTCAGCGCGCCGTGCGCTCCGGTCGCGAGCACCCCGACCGCCGGCTCCGACCCGGAGGCGGTGGCCGCCTGTGCCGACGAGGTCATGGAGCGGCTGGTCGCCGCCGCGCGGCCGGTGCTGCTGGTCGGGGTCGAGATCCGCCGCTACCGGCTCGAGCGGCGGGTCGCCGAGCTGGCCTCGCGGCTGCGCCTGCCGGTGGCCACCACCTTCATGGGGCGCGGGCTGCTCGCCGGGGTCGAGTGCCCGCTGATCGGCACCTACCTGGGGCTCGCCGGCGACCCGGAGGTCTCGGCGGTGGTCGAGGGCTCGGATGCGCTGCTGATGCTCGGGGTGATCCTGTGTGACACCAACTTCGGGGTCTCGGCCCGCCAGGTCGACCTGCGCCGCGCGATCGACGCGGCCGACCGCCACGTGCGCCTCGGCCACCACGTCTACCCCGAGATCGGACTGGCCGAGCTGATCGACGCGCTGCTCGAGCGCGCCGAGCCGATCGGGGTCGGTCGCCCGCCGGCCGCCCACGCCTACCCGCGCGGGCTGGCCGCCGACGGCGCCGCGATCAGCCCCGACGACATCAGCCGCGCGGTCAACGACCTGTTCGCGCGCCACGGGCCGATGCCGATGGCCGCCGACATGGGCGACTGCCTGTTCGCGGCCATGGAGATCGAGAACACCGAGCTGGTCGCGCCCGGCTACTACGCGACCATGGGCTTCGGGGTGCCGGCCGCGCTCGGCGTGCAGGCGGCCAGCGGGCGCCGCCCGCTGGTGCTGGTCGGCGACGGGGCCTTCCAGATGACCGGCTGGGAGCTCGGCAACTGCCGCCGCCACGGCTGGGACCCGCTGGTGGTGGTGTTCAACAACCGCGGCTGGGAGATGCTCGCCGCCTTCCAGCCCGAGGCGCCCTACAACCGCCGCGAGGACTGGCGCTTCGCCGAGCTCGCCGCGGGGCTCGGCGGGCGCGGCGAGCGGGTCGCGACCCGCGCCGAGCTGGCCGCGGCGCTCGAGCGGGCGCTCGCCGAGCGTGGCCGCTTCCAGCTCATCGAGGTCGAGCTGGCGCGCGGCCAGACCTCGGCGACGCTCGGGCGCTTCGTCGCCGCCTACCGGCGCCTGGCCGGGATCCGCTAGCCGTCGTGCACGCGATCGTCGAGTTCATCGTGAGCACCGTCGGGGCGCTCGGCTACGCCGGGATCTTCGCGATGATGTTCCTCGAGAGCAGCTTCTTCCCCTTTCCGAGCGAGGTGGTGATGATCCCGGCCGGCTACCTGGCCTACCGCGGCGAGATGGACCTGGCGGTGGTGGTGGCGATGGGGATCGGGGGGAGCCTCGCCGGGGCGCTGTTCAACTACTGGCTGGCGGCGACCGTGGGGCGGGCGCTGCTGCTGCGCTACGGCCGCTACCTGCTGATCCGCCCGGCCACCCTCGAGCGCATCGAGCGCTTCTTCCGCGCCCACGGCGAGATCTCGACCTTCAACGGACGGCTGCTGCCCGGGATCCGCCAGTACATCTCCCTGCCGGCGGGGCTGGCGCGGATGCCGCTCGGGCGCTTCTCGCTGTACACCGCGCTCGGGGCCGGGATCTGGGTCGCGGTGCTGGCCCTGCTCGGCTTCTTCCTGGGCGCCAACCAGGCCCTCCTCGAGCGCTACCTGCGCGAGATCACGCTCGCCGCGGTGGCCTTCGTGGTGATCTCCTTCGCCCTCTACTTCGCTCTGCGCCGGCGTCGCGCCGGGCGCTGATCGCGATCTTCCGGGGGCCCGCGCCGCGCGCCGGACGGGCCCGTGGGGGGCCGGCACGGCGCCTGGACCAACGTGCAGGTCGCCTCTGAGCCTTGTCGATTGTGCAGCGCACCATTAGACTTGCTGCAAGAAATCGGGGCCCGCCGCAGGCGGCGGGACAAGACATCGCGAACGGAGGAATCTCACCATGTTGACGCAGATCGCATCCCGGGTCGCCGCGGCCTACATTGCCGGTTGGGTGGTGCTCGCGCTGGGCATGAGCCTGGTCAACGGCTGAAGCCGAGCGCCCGGCGGGCGCTACCGCACCGTGGCGCTGTACTTGCGCCGGCGCAGCAGCCGGCGCAGGTGGTTCCAGGCCCCGCCGCCCGGCGCCCGGTAGTCCGCGTAGGGCGTTCTTGCCAGGAAGCGCCAGTAGTGGTGGCGCAGCGGGTGGCAGTTCATGAACTGCCAGGGCTTGGACTGGGTGGTGAAGTGGAGCACCGCCGGCTCGCGCACCGCCTCGGCGAAGCCCTCGAGCCGCGCGAAGCGGCGCTGCTCCTTGCGCAGGAAGAACGGGGTGACGGCGTTGTAGCGCAGCGGCAGGCGCCGCCAGTGGCCGGCGGCCACCGCGTTGAGGGCGCACTGATCGACCCACAGGATCTGCTCCGGGTGCGCCTCGGCGAACTCGATCGCGCGCCTCCCGAGGCCCGCCGCGAGCCACGCCGCCACCTCGATGAGGAGCACTCCGGAGTTGAAGTAGCCCGCGCTGCGCGGGAGGCCGCGGATCCGGTGATCGGCGCCCGGCACCTCGACCGCGGCGAACGCGTGGGGTGCCGCCCCGCGGTCGTAGATCGCCCCCAGGTCGTCGAGGACCACGGTGTCGGCGTCGAGGTAGAGCACCCGCTCGAGGTCGGCGAGGAGCTCGGGGATCAGCAGCCGGTAGTAGTTGGCCGGCGCGAAGTGAAAGCCGGTCGCCAGCGAGGCGAAGCGGGTCTCGTCGACGACGTGGAAGCACACCTCGGTGGCGAACGGCCGCGCGGTGGCCGACACGCTGGCCAGCCGCCCCGGCGCGATCCCGTCGTGGAGCACGTGGACGCGCAGCCGCCGCCGGGGATGGGCCTCGAGGAGGCTGGCCAGCGACACGCAGAGGTGCTGGACGAAGTCCTCGTTGACCGCGTAGCAGACCTCGATCGGTGCGCCGCCGCCGGCGGCCGGCTCAGCGCCCGCCGGGCGGCCCACGGAAGTAGTCGATGGTGCGCCGCAGGCCCTCCTCGAGCCCCACCTCCGGGCTCCATCCGAGCGCCTCGCGGGCCCGCGTGATGTCCGGGCAGCGGCGCACCGGATCGTCCTCGGGCAGTGCCGCGAAGGTGATCGGCGAGGCGGACCCGCTCAGCGCGACGATGCGCTCGGCGAGCTCGCGGACGCTGACCTCGTGCGGGTTGCCGAGGTTGACCGGCCCGCAGAAGTCGTCCGCGGTGTCGCGCATGAGGCGCACCAGCCCCTCGATCAGGTCGTCGACGTAGCAGAACGAGCGGGTCTGCGCGCCGTCGCCGAACACCGTGATCGGGTCGCCGCGCAGCGCCTGGACGATGAAGCTCGACACCACCCGCCCGTCGTCGGGCTGCATCCGCGGCCCGTAGGTGTTGAAGATCCGGGCCACCTTGACGCGCAGGCCGTGCTGGCGCCGGTAGTCGAAGCACAGGGTCTCGGCGCAGCGCTTGCCCTCGTCGTAGCAGGCCCGCGGCCCGACCGGGTTGACGCTGCCCCAATAGCCCTCGTGCTGGGGGTGCTCGGCCGGGTTGCCGTAGACCTCGCTGGTCGAGGCCTGGAGCAGCGGCGCCCCGATGCGCTTGGCCAGCCCGAGCATGTTGATCATGCCGTGGACGCTGGTCTTGGTGGTCTGCACCGGGTCGTGCTGGTAGTGGCGCGGCGAGGCCGGGCAGGCGAGGTTGTAGATCTCGTCGACCTCGACGTAGAGCGGGAAGGTGATGTCGTGGCGGATCACCTCGAAGCGCGGCTCGCCGAGCAGGTGGCGGATGTTGTCGCGGCTGCCGGTGAAGAAGTTGTCGACGCAGAGCACCTCGTAGCCGAGCCCGAGCAGCCGCTCGCACAGATGCGAGCCGAGGAACCCGCCCCCCCCGGTGACCAGCGCGCGCCGTGGTCGTGTCGCCAGCATCCCTTGCCTCCCGCTC
>CAZRGU010000084.1:0-12845 GCA_964599705.1 uncultured Ectothiorhodospiraceae bacterium
GTTGACTTCAGTGGCGGGTGCGCGGGGTGCGAGGGGTGGCGCCGGGGATGTCGGCGACCACGATGCCGCGCCGGACCCGCTTGCCGACCAGCACGCAGGCGGCGGTGAAGGCGTTCTCGGCCTCGGCCGCGCACCAGTCCCACTCGGCCGGGCTGGCCCGCTCGTCGGAGCGCCAGTGGGCGGTGACGTAGGTGTCCTCGACCTTGAGCTCGACGGTCCAGTCGTGCCAGGTCACCTCGGGCTCCTCCTCGGTCACGTACTCCTGCTCGACGAAGCGACAGTAGCCCTCGCTCTGATCGTGCAGCGCGGTGGTCTCGGCGACCACCAGCTTCGACTCGACGCACGACTCCCAGCCGGTGTGCACCGAGTCGGCCGATGCGAAGACCGTGTGCATCAGCTCCTCGGGGGTCAGGGTGAAGCGCAGCGGCGTGCTCCAATCGGGCTCGACGTCGCGATCCGACTCACTCATCGCTCTCTCCATCAGGGTATCGGGGACCGGTGGCGCGCTCGGGACGCATCAGCGGGAACAGCAGCACGTCGCGGATCGAGGGCGAGTCGGTGAGCAGCATCACCAGGCGGTCGATGCCGATCCCCTCGCCGGCGGTCGGCGGCATGCCGTGCTCGAGCGCCCGCACGTAGTCGGCGTCATAGTACATCGCCTCGTCGTCGCCGGCCGCGCGGCTCGCGGCCTGCTCGCGGAAGCGCTCCGCCTGGTCCTCCGGGTCGTTGAGCTCGGAGAAGCCGTTGGCGATCTCGCGCCCGGCGATGAACAGCTCGAAGCGGTCGCTGACCTCGGGACGCTCATCGTTGCGCCGCGACAGCGGCGAGACCTCGGTCGGGTACTCGGTGATGAAGGTCGGCTGCTCGAGGCGCTCCTCGACGGTGCGCTCGAAGATCTCGAGGAGCAGCCTGCCCGCCCCCCAGCCGGGCTCGGGGGCGATGCCGAGCCCGGCGGCGTGGGCGGCGAGCCGCGCGCGGTCGCCGAGGTCGGCCCCGGCCAGCTCCGGGTTGTGCTCGGCGACCGCCTCGGCCACGGTCAGGCGCCGGAACGGCGACCCGAGATCGTAGTCCCGGCCCCCGTAGCGCACCGTGCTCGTCCCCAGCACCTCGCCGGCGACCTCGCGCAGCAGCACCTCGGTCAGATCCATCAGCTCGCGGTAGTCGGCGTAGGCCTGGTAGAACTCGAGCATCGTGAACTCGGGGTTGTGGCGGGTCGAGACGCCCTCGTTCCTGAAGTTGCGGTTGATCTCGAAGACCCGCTCGAAGCCGCCCACCACCAGCCGCTTGAGGTAGAGCTCGGGGGCGACGCGCAGGTAGAGATCGATGCCGAGCGCGTTGTGGTGGGTGCGGAACGGGCGGGCCAGCGCGCCTCCCGGGATCGGCTGCATCATCGGGGTCTCGACCTCGAGGAAGCCGCGGCTGACGAAGAAGCGGCGGATCGCGGCGACGATCGCCGAGCGCCGGCGGAAGGTCTCGCGCACCTCGGGGTTGACCATCAGGTCGAGGTAGCGGCGCCGGTAGCGCAGCTCCGGGTCGGCCAGCCCGTGGAACTTCTCGGGGGGCGGGCGCAGCGCCTTGGCGAGCAGTCGGATGCCATCGACCTTGACGGAGAGCTCGCCGCTGCGGGTGCGAAACACCGCGCCCTCGGCGCCGAGGATGTCGCCCAGGTCGTAGCCCTTGAACTCGGCGTAGGCGCCCTCGGGGAGCTCGTCGCGACGCAGGTAGAGCTGGATCCGCTGCCCGCTCCCGTCGAGCAGATGGGCAAAGCTCGCCTTGCCCATGACCCGGCGCGACAGCATCCGCCCGGCGACCCGCACCCGCACCGCGGCGCGCTCGAGGGCCTCGGCGTCGTGCCCGGCGAAGCGCTCGTGGAGCTCGGCGGCCAGCGCATCGCGACGGAAGTCGTTGGGGAAGGCGACCGCGCCGGCGCGGCGCAGGGCGGCGAGCTTGGCGCGGCGCCGCGCGACCTGCTCGCCCTCGCGGGGCTCGGCTGCCGGGTCGGCCCCGGCGGGGGGACTGCGCATCGCTACTCCTCGCGTGGGCGCCCGCTCACACGCCGGCCTTGAGGCTCGCCTCGATGAAGCGGTCGAGGTCGCCGTCGAGCACCGCCTGGGTGTTGCCGACCTCGACCCCGGTGCGCAGATCCTTGATCCGCGACTGATCGAGGACATAGGAGCGGATCTGGTTGCCCCAGCCGATCTCGGCCTTGCTCTCCTCGAGCGCCTGCTGGCTCTCGCGGCGCAGGCGCATCTCGTGCTCGTAGAGGCGCGCCTTGAGCTGCTTCATGGCGGTCGCCTTGTTCTTGTGCTGCGAGCGGTCGTTCTGGCACTGGACCACGATGCCGGTGGGCAGGTGGGTGATGCGCACCGCCGACTCGGTCCGGTTGACGTGCTGCCCGCCGGCCCCGCTGGCCCGGTAGACGTCGATGCGCAGCTCCGAGGGGTCGACCTCGATCTCGACGCTGTCGTCGACCTCGGGTGACACGAACACCGCGGCGAACGAGGTGTGGCGGCGGTGCCCGGCGTCGAACGGCGACTTGCGCACCAGCCGGTGGATCCCGGTCTCGGTGCGCAGCCAGCCGTAGGCGTACTCGCCCTCGAAGCGCACCGTGGCGCTCTTGATGCCGGCGACCTCGCCCGCTGAGCACTCGATCAGCTCGGTGGCGAAGCCGCGCCGCTCGCCCCAGCGCAGGTACATGCGCAGCAGCATCTCGGCCCAGTCCTGGGCCTCGGTTCCGCCCGACCCGGCCTGGATGTCGAGGAAGGCGTTGGCGGCATCCAGCTCGCCGGAAAACATGCGCCGGAACTCGAGATCGGCCAGGCGCCGATCGAGGGCCTCGAGGTCGCGCTCGACGGCGGCCAGCGTCTCCTCGTCGTCCTCCGCCGCGGCCAGCTCGATCAGCTCGGGCGCCTCGCGAAGCCCCGCGGCGAGCCCGTCGAGCGCCTCGACCACCGCCTCGAGCCGGGCCCGCTCGCGCCCCAGCGCCTGGGCCCGTTCGCGGTCGCCCCACAGCTCCGGGTCCTCGAGCTCGCGGACCACCGCCTCGAGACGCCGGCGCTTGCTGGCGTAGTCAAAGATACCCCCTCAGCGCGTCGAGGCGCGCTCGCAGGTCGCTGACCCTGCTCAGGGCCGGGTTGATCTCCACGGCATGGAACTCCGAGTCGCCCACGGGCCGCCCACGGACGCGGGCGGCGGTCAAACGGAGAGGATACGCGATCCGGGGCCATGATCGACAGCGCCGGCGGGGAGCCCTTATCCTGTTCCCGGGAACACCTCATACCACGGCAACGGACCCGACCGGGGAGCGGAGGCTGGTGGACAGCGATCGATCCGTGCGCCGGGGGTGGCGCGCCGAGCGGAGAGCGGCAGGATGCGGGTGATCGCGACGGCCATCCCCGAGGTCAAGCTGATCGAGCCCGACTGTTTCCGCGACCCGCGCGGCTTCTTCCTCGAGAGCTTCCATGCCGAGCGCTACGCGCGCGAGGCCGGCATCGATCGCCCCTTCGTCCAGGACAACCACTCGCGCTCCTGCGCCGGAGTGCTGCGCGGCATCCACTACCAGCTCGAGCATCCCCAGGGCAAGCTGGTGCGGGTCACCTCGGGGCGGATCTACGACGTCGCCATCGACCTGCGGCGCAGCTCGCCGACCTTCGGCCAGGCGGTCGGAACCACCCTCTCGGCCGACGATCACCGCCAGCTCTGGATCCCGCCGGGCTTCGGTCACGGCTTCCTGGTGCTCAGCGCCAGCGCCGACGTGCTCTACAAGACCACCGACTACTACCATCCCGAGGACGAGCACTGCCTGCTGTGGTGCGACCCGGAGCTGGCCATCGAGTGGCCGCTGGTCGAGCTCGACGGCGCGGGATCCCCGCCGGCCGACGGCATGCCGATCATCTCGGAGCGCGACCGCGCCGGGCGGCCGCTGGCCGCGGTCCCGCTGTTCCGGTGAGCGGGACGCCGCGCGCCCCGATTCTGGTCACCGGCGCCACCGGGCAGGTCGGAGCCGAGCTGCTCCGCACCCTGGCGCCGCTGGGAACGGTGCTCGCCTGTGACCGGCGCCGGCTCGACCTCGGCGACCCGGATGCCATCCGCCGCGTGCTGCGCGAGCTCGCCCCGGGGCTGGTCGTCAACGCCGCCGCCTACACCGCGGTCGACCGCGCCGAGGAGGAGCCGCACCTCGCCCACGCGATCAACGCGCTGGCCCCGGGGGTGATCGCCGAGGAGCTCGCCCGCCGCGGCGGCGCCCTGGTGCACCTTTCCACCGACTACGTCTTCGACGGGGAGTCCTCGCGCCCCTACCGCGAGGACGACCGGTGCGCTCCGATCAACGTCTACGGGCGCAGCAAGCGGGCCGGCGAGGAGGCCGCGTTGAGCGCCGGCGGAGCGGTCCTGGTGGTGCGCACCTCGTGGGTCTACGGGCTGCGGGGCCGCAACTTCCTGCTCGCCATCCAGCGCCTGGCACGTTCCCGCGAGCGCCTCCAGGTGGTCGCCGACCAGGTCGGCTCCCCGACCTGGTCGCGAGCCCTCGCCGAGGCCATCGCCCAGCTCCTCGCCCGGCTCGGGACCGACCCCGGGCGGCTGCGCGAGCACACCGGCCTGCTGCACCTGTGCTGCGCCGGCCAGGCCTCCTGGTTCGATCTCGCCCGCGCGATCCTCGCCGCCACCGCGGGCACCGGGCAGGTCACCGTCGAGCCGATCGACACGGCGGGCTACCCGACCCGCGCGGCCCGCCCCCGCTACTCGGTGCTCGACTGCCGGCGGGCGGCCGAGCGGCTCGGGATCCGCATGCCGCCCTGGGAGCAGGCCCTCGAGCAGGCCCTCGAGGACCAGCGCATCGCCCGCGAATCGCTCACCGAGCCCGCAGCCGCCCGCGCTTGACCACCGCGCGGCACGGGTTGAGGCCGATCCGGCAGGCGAGCTCGGCCGGGTGGTCGATGTCCCAGAGCACCAGATCGGCCTGCTTGCCGGGCTCGAGGGTGCCGAGCCGCGCGCCGAGTCCCAGGGCGCGGGCGGCGTTGCGGGTCACCCCGGCGAGCGCCTCGGCCGGGGTCAGGCCGAAGAGCACGCAGCCCATGTTGAGCACCAGCAGCAGCGAGCAGACCGGCGAGCTGCCCGGGTTGCAGTCGCTGGCCAGCGCGATCGGCACGCCGGCCTCGCGCAGCGCGGCGACCGGCGGGCGGCGCTGCTCGCCGAGGAAGTAGAAGGCCCCGGGCAGCAGCACCGCGACCGTGCCGGCCGCGGCCATCGCCTGCACCGACTCGACCGACGCGTACTCGAGGTGATCGGCCGACAGCGCCCGGTGGCGGGCGGCGAGCGCCGCGCCGCCCGAGTCCGAGAGCTGGTCGGCGTGAAGCTTGACCGGGAGCCCGAGGCGCGCGGCCGCGGCGAGGACCCGCTCGACCTGGGCGGGGCTGAAGGCGATGCGCTCGCAGAAGGCGTCCACGGCGTCGGCGAGCCCGGCCGCGGCCACCGCCGGGAGCACCTCCTCGCAGACCTGCTCGAGGTAGGCGTCGGGGCGCCCGGCCTGCTCGGGGGGCAGCGCGTGCGCCCCGAGGTAGGTGGTGACCACCTCGAGCGCCTCGCCGGCCAGCGCCCGGGCCGCGCGCAGCATGGTGAGCTCGGTGTCGCGGTCGAGCCCGTAGCCCGACTTGATCTCGACCACCGTCACCCCCTCGGCGGCCAGCGCCGCCAGGCGCGGGCGCGCCGCGGCGACCAGCTCGGCCTCGCTCGCCGCCCGGGTGGCGCGCACGGTGGCGAGGATCCCGCCACCGGCGCGGGCGATCTCCTCGTAGCTCGCCCCGGCGAGGCGCTGCTCGAACTCGCGGGCCCGATTGCCGGCATGGACCAGGTGGGTGTGGCAGTCGATCAGGCCGGGGGTGATCCAGGCGCCGCCGGCATCGTGCACGCGCGCCCGGCGGGCCGCCTCGCCGGGAACCTCGTCGCGGCGCCCGACCCACACGATCCGCTCCCCGGCGATCCCGATCGCACCGTCCTCGATCGCCCCGTAGGGTGCCTCGCCGGCCATCGTCGCCAGCCGCGCCCCGACCCAGAGCTGCTCGATGTCCACCGCCCCCTCCCGCGCCTCGACCCGGTCCCATCCTGCCACCGGGGCCGACCCGCGGCCAGCCCCGCCGACCGGGGCAGGCTCGTGCTCGTGGTGCTCCTCCTCGGCCGGGGGAGCGTGGCGCGGGCACCGCTCGCCCCCCCCCCACTTTCGCCGCCCTTTCCTCCGCCGCGCGGTGCCGCGCAGCGCGGGATCAGCGCAGCGCCCGGCCGTCGCAGCGCGGCGGCGTCTCCACCGGCCGTCCGCCACCCGCGGCCCGAGTCAGGAGCGCCGGCGAGGGACATGAGGTGCTATGGTGCACACCCTCCGAGGCGCTCGTTCGATGCAGATCCACGCACCCACCGCCCTGCTCGCCGACGGCTGGCACGACGCGGTCCTCATCGAGATCACCGACGAGGGCCGGATCGGCGCGCTGCGCCGTGGGGTGCCTCCCCCGGCGGGCGCCGAGCAGCTCGCCGGGCCGCTGCTCCCGGGCATGCCGAACCTGCACTCGCACGCCTTCCAGCGGGCGCTGGCCGGGCTCGCCGAGCGGCGCACCGGTGCCGACTTCTGGGGCTGGCGGGCGCTCATGTACCGCTTCCTCGAGCACCTTGGCCCGGAGGAGCTCGAGGCGATCGCCGCCTGGCTGTACTGCGAGATGCTCGAGGCCGGCTACACCGCGGTCGGCGAGTTCCACTACCTGCACCATGATCCCGCCGGGCGGCGCTATGCCGATCCGGCCGAGATGAGCCTGCGGCTGCTCGCCGCGGCCGGGACCGCCGGCATCGCCATCACCCTCCTGCCGGCCCTCTACGCCCACGGCGACTTCGGCGGCGCACCCCCGGAGGGCGCCCAGCGGCGCTTCGTGCACGACGCCGAGGGCTTCGCCGCGCTGCTCGAGCGCCTCGACCGGGACCTGGCCGGGGCCGGCGAGGCGCGCCTCGGGCTGGCCCTGCACTCGTTGCGGGCCGTCGACCCGGCGCTGGCCCGGGAGGGGCTGGCCGCGGCCCGCGCGCTCGACCCGGCGATGCCGGTCCACGTGCACGCCGCCGAGCAGCCCCGCGAGGTCGAGGCCTGTCTGGCCTGGTGCGGGCGCCGACCGGTCGAGTGGCTGCTCGAGGAGCTCGGCGTCGACCCGCGCTGGTGCCTGGTGCACGCCACCCACATCGAGCCTCACGAGCGCGAGCGGCTCGCCGCGAGCGGCGCGGTCGCCGGGCTGTGCCCGAGCACCGAGGCCAACCTCGGCGACGGGCTGTTTCCGGCCGCCGCCTATCTGGCCGCCGGCGGGCGCTTCGGGATCGGCTCGGACAGCCAGGTCTCGGTCAGCCCGATCGAGGAGCTGCGCCTGCTCGAGTACGGGCAGCGCCTGGTCCGCGGCGAGCGCGCGGTGCTCGCCAGCCCCGAGTGCCCCTCCCCCGGGCGGCGCCTCTGGGAGGGGGCGGCGCGCGGCGGGGCCTGCGCCCTCGGGCTCGAGGGCGGGGCGATCGCGCCGGGCTGCCGCGCCGACCTGCTGGTGCTCGACCCCGACTCGGCGCTGCTCGCCGCGCGGCGCGACGACGCCCTGCTCGACACGCTGGTCTTCTCGGGCAACGCCGGCGCGGTGCACGAGGTGATGGTCGGCGGGCGCTGGCGGGTCCGCGGCGGGCGCCACCCCGAGCGCGAGCGCCTGCTGGCCGGCTACCGTGCGGCCTGCGCGGCGCTCGGCGAGCGGGTTGGCTAAGCTTGCTATCCTCGATACCCGTCTCGACGAGGAGAGCAGAGTGGACAGAGCGCGTCTCAGCGAGGCCCTGTGCGCGGCGGTCGAGGAGGCCGGACGCGAGATCCTCGCCGTCTACGCCCGCGACATCGTGGTCGAGACCAAGACCGACCGCTCGCCGGTGACCGAGGCCGACACCCGCGCCGAGCGGCTGATCCTGGCGCGCCTCGCCGAGGCCGCGCCCGGCATCGCGGTGGTCGCCGAGGAGCAGGTCGCCGCCGGCGCGACCCCCGAGGTCGGCACCGCCCCCTTCTTCCTGGTCGATCCGCTCGACGGGACCCGCGAGTTCATCAGCCGCAACGGCGAGTTCACCGTCAACGTGGCGCTCATCGAGGAGGGCCGCCCGGTGCTCGGCGCGGTCCACCTGCCGGCGCTCGGCGAGACCTACTGGACCGCCGGCGACGGTCAGGCCTGGCGCCGGCGCGGCGGCGCTCCGCCCGAGCCGGTGCGCTGCCGGGAGCCCGCCGAGGCCCTGGTGGTGGTGGCCAGCCGCTCGCACCGCGACCGCAGCACCGACGAGTTCCTGGCCCGCTTCCCGGTCGGCGAGCTGATCTCGGCCGGCTCCTCGCTCAAGCTCTGCCGGGTCGCCGAGGGGGCGGCCGACATGTACCCGCGCCTTGGGCGGACCATGGAGTGGGACATCGCCGCCGGACACGCGGTGCTCGCCGCCGCCGGCGGCCGGGTGACCACGCTGGCCGGCGAGCCGCTCGCCTACGGCAAGCCCGGCTTCGAGAACCCGCACTTCGTGGCCTGGGGATTCGACCCCCGCGAGCGCGGGCTGCTGTAGACTCGCCCCGCCGCAACCGAGGAGGCCGCCGACCGATGAGCCAGAGCACGCCGCGCCTGCTGCACACCATGATCCGGGTGCTCGACCTGGAGCGCTCGATCGACTTCTACACCCGGCTGCTGGGGATGCGCCTGCTGCGCCGCCAGGACTACCCGGGTGGCGAGTTCACCCTGGCCTTCGTCGGCTACGGCGACGAGGCGAGCGACGCGGTCATCGAGCTGACCCACAACTGGGGGCGCAGCGAGCCCTACGCCCTCGGCGATGCCTTCGGCCACCTGGCCATCGGCGTCGAGGACATCGAGGCCACCTGCAAGCGCCTCGCCGCCGAGGGCGTCCCCGTCCCGCGACCGCCCGGACCGATGAAGCACGGCGGCAGCGTGATCGCCTTCGTCGAGGACCCCGACGGCTACAAGATCGAGCTGATCGAGAAGAAGGCCGGCTGACCGTGGGCACCTTGCCGGAACGGATGACCGCGATCGAGATCGCCGAGCCGGGCGGTCCCGAGGTGCTGCGCGCGGTGTCCCGCGAGGTGCCGCGCCCGGGCCCCGGCGAGGTCCTGGTGCGGGTCGCCGCCGCCGGGATCAACCGCCCCGACCTGATGCAGCGCAAGGGCATGTACCCGCCGCCGCCCGGCGCCCCCGACATCCCCGGCCTCGAGATCGCCGGCCAGGTGATCGCCCTCGGCGAGGGGGTGAGCGAGCCGGCGCTCGGCAGCGAGGTCTGCGCCCTGGTGGTCGGTGGCGGCTACGCCGAGTACTGCCTGGCCGCGGCGCCGCTGTGCCTGCCGGTGCCCGCCGGGCTGTCGGCGGTCGAGGCCGCCGCCCTGCCCGAGACCTTCTTCACGGTCTGGACCAACTGCTTCGAGCGCGGCCGGCTCGCCGCCGGCGAGCGCTTCCTGGTCCACGGCGGGGCGAGCGGCATCGGCACCACCGCGATCCAGCTCGCCCGGGCCCGCGGCGCGACCGTCTACGCGACCGCCGGGAGCGCCGAGAAGTGCGCCGCCTGCGAGCGGCTCGGGGCGGCCGCCGCGATCGACTACCGCGAGCGTGACTTCGTGGCGGCGATCGCCGAGCTGACCGCGGGCGAGGGCGTCGACCTGATCCTCGACATGGTCGGCGGCGACTACCTGCCGCGAAACCTCAAGTGCCTGGCCGTCGAGGGCCGCCTGGTCCAGATCGCCCTGCAGCGCGGCCCCAAGGTCGAGATGAACCTCCTGCCGGTGATGCTCAAGCGCCTGACCCTGACCGGCTCGACCCTGCGCCCGAGAGGCGTCGCCGAGAAGGCCGCCATCGCCGAGGCCCTGCGCGCCGAGGTCTGGCCGCTGCTCGAGCGCGGCGAGATCGCCCCGGTGATCGACTCGCGCTTCCCGCTCGCCGCGGCCGCCGAGGCCCACCGGCGCATGGAGGCGAGCCTGCACGTCGGCAAGATCGTCCTCGAGGTCGCCCCCGGCTGACGGCGCGCGCTACTCGAGCCCGGCGAGGAACGGCTCGAGCGGCCCGCGCAGAAAGGCCAGCGCGCGCTCCAGGTCGCGGCCCATCTCGCGGTCCTCGTGCCAGGCCGGCAGGTGCTCGCGCAGCGCGGCGTGGAGCCGCTCGAGGCGCCGCCCGGTGGTGAGCGGGCGCAGCAGGTCGATGCCCTGGGCGGCGGCGGCCAGCTCGATGGCGAGGATCCGCTCGACGTTGGCGAGCACCGCGCCGAGCTTGAGCACCGCCCCCATCCCCATCGACACGTGGTCCTCCTTGTCCGCCGAGGTCGGGATCGAGTCGACCGAGGCCGGGTGGGCGAGCACCTTGTTCTCGCTGGCCAGGGCGGCGGCCGTGACCTGGGCGATCATGAAGCCGGAGTTGAGCCCGGCCTCGGCGATCAGGAACGGCGGCAGGCCCGAGAAGGCGGTGTTGGTCAGCTTCTCGATGCGCCGTTCGGCGATCGCGCCGAGCTCGGCGATGGCAATGGCCAGGAAGTCGGCCGCCAGCGCCAGCGGCTCGCCGTGGAAGTTGCCCCCGGAGATGATCTCGGCGCTCTCGGCGAACACCAGCGGGTTGTCGGTGACCGCGTTGAGCTCCACGGCGAGCCGCGCGGCACAGTCGCCGAGCACGTCGCGCACCGCGCCGTGGACCTGGGGGGCGCAGCGCACGCTGTACGGATCCTGGACCCGCGGGTCGCCGCCGCGGTGCGACTCGCGGATGGTCGAGCCGGCGAGCAGCGCGCGCAGGTTGGCCGCACTGGTCTGCTGGCCGGGGTGCGGGCGAAGCGCGTGGAGGCGCTCGTCGAAGGCGCGGTCGGTGCCGCGCAGCGCGTCGGTCGAGAGCGCCGCGACCAGGTCGGCGACCCGCACCAGGCGGCGCGCGTCGGCGATCGCCAGGGCGAGCAGCGCCGTCATCGCCTGGGTGCCGTTGATCAGGGCGAGGCCCTCCTTGGCGGCCAGGCGCAGCGGCTCGATGCCGGCCCGGGCCAGCCCCTCGGCCCCGCTCAGCCGCTCCCCTGCGAGCAGCACCTCGCCGCGCCCGATGAGCACCAGCGCGAGGTGGGCGAGCGGCGCCAGGTCACCGCTCGCGCCGACCGAGCCGCGGCTCGGCACCACCGGCAGGCAGTCGGCGGCGAGCAGCGCGAGGAGCGCCTCGACCACGCAGGGACGCACCCCCGAGTGGCCGCGCGCCAGGGTGTTGGCGCGCAGCAGCAGCATCGCGCGCACCGCCTCGGGGGGGAGCGGATCGCCGAGCCCGGCGCTGTGGCTGAGGATCAGCCGCTCCTGGAGCAGGTCGAGCCGGTCGTCGTCGATGCGCACCCGGGCGAGCTCGCCGAACCCGGTGTTGACCCCGTAGATCGGCTCTCCGGCGGCGAGCACCCGCTCGACGGCCGCGCGGCCGCGCTCGATGGCGCCGCGCGCCCCGGGCGCCAGCACACAGCGCTCACCCCGGCGGGCGACCGCGACCAGCGCCTCGAGGGTCAGCGAGCAGCCGTCGATCTCGACCATCCACCACACCTCCCCGACCGGAATTGCGCGCCGAGTGTAGCCGGAACCGGCGGGCGCTTGGCGCGCCGCCCGGCGGCGGGGGACGGTCAGGGGCGGTGCGCGGCCAGCGCGGTCACCGTCTCGGGCAGGTCGAGCTCGGCCAGCGGCCGCGGGCGGCCGATGCCGTAGCCCTGGGCGTAGTCGACCCCGACCTCGCGCAGGCGCGCCAGCACCGCCTGGTCCTCGACGAACTCGGCCACCGTGCGCTTGCCCATCACCCGTCCGATCTCGTTGATCGCCCGCACCATGGCGCAGTCGATCGGGTCGTTGACCATGTCCTTGACGAACACCCCGTCGATCTTGAGCAGGTCGACCGGCAGCCCCTTGAGGTAGGCGAAGGAGGACAGCCCGCTGCCGAAGTCATCGAGCGCGAAGCGGCAGCCGAGCGCCTTGAGGGCTCGCATGAAGCGGGTGGCCTGCTCGAGGTTGGCGATCGCGGCCGTCTCGGTGATCTCGAAGCACAGCTTCTCGGCGGGCACCGCGCCGGCGCTGAGATGCTCGATCAGGCGCGCGAGCAGCGCCTCGTCGCCGAGCGTCTGCCCGGAGAGGTTGATCGCGCACATGTCGAGCCGCGCCAGGTGACGGGGGCGTGCCGCCAGCCAGCCGAAGGCGGTGTCGACCACCCAGCGGTCGAGACGCGCGGCCAGGTTGAAGCGCTCGGCGGCCGGCAGGAAGGCCCCCGGGGGGATGGCGCGCCCGTCGCGGTCGCGCATGCGCAGCAGCAGCTCGTAGTGGTGGCCCTCGGGCAGCCCCGGCGAGACCGGCCGGATCGGCTGGTACATCAGCTCGAAGCGGTCCTCCTCGAGCGCCCGGGTGATCTCGGCCACCCAGCGCATCTCGCCGAAGCGCCGGGCCAGCTCGCCGTCGTCCGGGCGGTAGGTGTGGACCCGGTTGCGGCCCTCGTCCTTGGCCGCGTAGCAGGCCGCATCGGCGGCCCGCAGGCAGTCGCTGACCGTCTGCCCCGGGCCGCCGACGGCGACCACGCCGACGCTGACGCAGACGTTGAAGACCTTGTCCTCCCACTTGAAGCGGTACTCCTCGACCGCCGCGCGCAGCTCGTTGGCCACCCGTCGCGCCTGATCGAGCGGGCAGTGCTCGAGCAGCGCCGCGAACTCGTCGCCGCCGAGGCGGGCCAGCGAGTCGCGCTGGCGCATGTGCTGCTTGAGCAGCGCGCCGAGCTGGCGCAGCAGGTCGTCGCCGGCGGCGTGGCCGCAGGTGTCGTTGATCACCTTGAACTGGTCGAGAT
>CAZRGU010000085.1:0-12811 GCA_964599705.1 uncultured Ectothiorhodospiraceae bacterium
TCTGACGCCTCCTGGTCCGATCCGGGGACCTCGAGAGGGGGGCAGGAGAATCGATCGCGTATACTGCGCGCCTTCGACAACCGGGCCCACGGCCGAGGCAGAGGTGGCAGATGGCAGCCGTCCCCGAGATCCCCGACATCGACCCCGAGGAGACCGCCGAGTGGCTCGAGTCGTTCGACTCGGTGCTCGAGAGCGACGGGGTCGAGCGCGCCCACTTCCTGCTCGAGCAGCTCATCGCCCGGGCCCGCAACGCCGGCGCCCAGCTCCCCTACTCGCCCAACACCCCGTACCTGAACACCATTCCGGCCTCGCGCGAGGAGTACACCCCGGGCGATCCGGCCATGGAGTGGCGGATCCGCTCGCTGATCCGCTGGAACGCGCTCGCCATGGTGGTCCAGGCCAACCGCCGCTCGGCCGAGCTCGGCGGGCACATCGCCAGCTTCGCCTCGGCCGCGACCCTCTACGACGTCGGCTTCAACCACTTCTGGCACGCCCCCAGCGAGAGCCACGGCGGCGACCTGATCTTCATCCAGGGCCACTCCGCCCCCGGGATCTACGCCCGCGCCTACCTCGAGGGGCGGATCGACGAGGAGCAGCTCCACCACTTCCGCCGCGAGGTCGGCGGCCAGGGGCTGTCCTCCTACCCGCACCCGTGGCTGATGCCCGACTTCTGGCAGTTCCCGACCGTCTCCATGGGCCTCGGCCCGATCCAGGCCATCTACCAGGCCCGCTTCATGAAGTACCTGCACAACCGCGGCATCCTCGACACCGAGGGGCGCAAGGTGTGGGCCTTCATGGGCGACGGCGAGATGGACGAGCCCGAGTCGATGGGCGCCATCACGCTCGCCTCGCGCGAGCGGCTCGACAACCTGATCTTCGTGATCAACTGCAACCTCCAGCGCCTCGACGGCCCGGTGCGCGGCAACGGCAAGATCATCCAGGAGCTCGAGGCCGCCTTCCGCGGCGCCGGCTGGAACGTGATCAAGGTGATCTGGGGCTCGTACTGGGACCCGCTGCTCGCCCGCGACACCAAGGGGCTGCTGCGCCGGCGCATGGAGGAGTGCGTCGACGGCGAGTACCAGAACTTCAAGGCCAAGGGCGGCGCGTACACCCGCGAGCACTTCTTCGGCAAGTACCCCGAGCTCCGGCAGATGGTCTCGAACATGAGCGACGAGGACATCTGGCGGCTCAATCGCGGCGGCCACGACCCGCACAAGGTCTACGCCGCCTACGCCGAGGCGGTCCGCCACCGCGACCAGCCCACCGTGATCCTCGCCAAGACGGTCAAGGGCTACGGGATGGGCGAGGCCGGCGAGGGGCAGAACATCACCCACTCGCAGAAGAAGATGGGCGAGGAGGCGCTGAAGGCCTTCCGCGACCGCTTCGATATCCCGATCTCGGACCAGGACATCGCCGCGGCCCCCTTCTACCGCCCGCCCGACGAGAGCCCCGAGATCCGCTACCTGCGCGAGCGCCGGGCCGCGCTCGGCGGCTACCTGCCGGCGCGCCGGCGCCGCTGCGAGCCGATCGAGATGCCCGGCGATGCGCCCTTCGAGGCCCAGCTCAAGGGTAGCGGCGAGCGCGAGGTCTCGACCACCATGACCTTCGTGCGGATCCTCGCGGCGCTGGCCCGCGACCGCGTGATCGGCGCGCGGGTGGTGCCGATCGTCCCCGACGAGGCCCGCACCTTCGGCATGGAGGGGCTGTTCCGCCAGCTCGGCATCTACTCGGCCCAGGGCCAGCTCTACGAGCCCCAGGACCGCGATCAGCTCATGTACTACCGCGAGGACCGCAAGGGCCAGATCCTCCAGGAGGGGATCACCGAGGCCGGGGCCACCTCCTCGTGGATCGCCGCGGCCACCGCCTACAGCACCCACGGCGTCGCGATGATCCCGTTCTACATCTTCTACTCGATGTTCGGCCTGCAGCGGGTCGGGGACCTGGCCTGGGCGGCCGCCGACCAGCAGGCCCGGGGCTTCCTGATCGGCGGGACGGCCGGGCGCACCACGCTCGCCGGCGAGGGCCTGCAGCACGACGACGGGCACAGCCACGTGCTCGCCGCCAACATCCCCAACTGCATCGCCTACGACCCGACCTACGCCTACGAGCTGGCCGTGATCATCCGCGACGGCATCCGCCGCATGTACGTCGAGCAGGAGAGCTGCTTCTACTACCTCACGGTGATGAACGAGAACTACCCCCATCCGGCGATGCCCGAGGGGGTCGAGGAGGGGATCCTGCGCGGCCTGTACCGGCTGCGCGAGGCCCCCGGCGGCGGGCGGGCCAGGAAGGGCAAGGGGCGAGGCAAGCCACGCCGCGTCCAGCTCCTCGGCTCGGGGGCGATCCTGCGCGAGGTCGAGGCCGCCGCCGAGCTGCTCTGGGAGGACTTCGGGGTCGCCGCCGAGGTCTGGAGCGCGACCAGCTTCACCGAGCTGCGCCGCGACGCCCTGGCCGTCGAGCGCTGGAACCGGCTCCACCCCGAGGAGCCGGCGCGGCGCAGCTACCTCGAGCAGACCCTCGACGGGCACCCCGGCCCGGTGATCGCGGCCAGCGACTACGTGCGCCTGTTCGCCGATCAGATCCGCGGCCTGGTGGCGCGGCGCTTCGTCAGCCTCGGCACCGACGGCTTCGGGCGCAGCGACACCCGCGCGACGCTGCGCGCCTTCTTCGAGGTCGACCGCCGCCACGTCGCGCTCGCCGCCCTCAAGGCGCTCGCCGACGAGGGCCAGATCGACCCGGCCCAGGCGCGTGCCGCGGTCGAGAAGTACGGCATCGACAGCGAGGCGCCCGATCCGCTGCGCTGCTGATGGCTGACGAGAGGGAGGCCGAGCCGTTGTCCGCGACCACCACCGTCCGCGTCCCCGACCTCGGGGACTTCCACGACGTCCCGGTCATCGAGGTCCTGGTCGCCCCCGGCGACCGGGTCGGCGCCGAGGACCCGCTGATCACGCTCGAGAGCGACAAGGCGACCATGGACGTGCCCGCGCCGCAGGGCGGCACGGTCCGCGAGGTGCTGGTCGCGCTCGGCGACACGGTCTCCGAGGGCACCCCGATCCTGGTGCTCGAGAGCGAGGCCGGCGCCGGCCAGCCGGCACCCGCCGAGACCGCTGCCGGAGGCGCCGCGCCGAGCGCCGGCGCGCCCGGGCCGGAAGCGCTCGCAGCGCCCCCGGCGCCCGCCGAGACCACCGTGCTCGCCAACCCGCCACCGGTGCCCCAGACCCAGCTCGGCGCGGTGCCCTGCGCGCCGGCCGGTCGGGGCTCGCCGACCGCCGAGCTCGACACCCCGGCCCCGCGCCCACCGAGCCATGCCAGCCCGGCGGTGCGCCGCCTGGCCCGCGAGCTCGGCGTCGACCTGGCGCGGGTGGTCGGCACCGGGCGCAAGGGCCGGATCCTCAAGGACGACGTCAAGCGCTTCGTCAAGGAGGCGCTCGCCGCCCCGGCGCCGCCCGGCGCGGGCGCCGCGCCCGGCGGCGCCATCCCGGCGATGCCCGAGGTCGACCACGGGCGCTGGGGGCCGGTCGAGGAGCAGCCGCTGGGGCGCATCCAGCGCATCTCCGGGCCGCACCTGCACCGCGCCTGGCTCAACGTGCCCCACGTCACCCACCACGACGAGGCCGACATCACCGAGCTCGAGGCGTTTCGCCGCTCGCTGGCCGCGGAGGCCGAGCAGCGCGGGGTGCGGCTCACCCTGCTCGCCTTCATCACCAAGGCGCTGGCCGCGGCGCTGGCCGAGCACCCGACGTTGAACGCCTCGCTGACCCCCGACGGCGAGCGCCTGGTGCTGAAGCGCTACTTCCACCTCGGCATCGCCGTCGACACCCCGCACGGGCTGGTCGTGCCGGTGCTGCGCGACGTCGACCGCAAGGGGATCTGGGAGATCGCGGCCGAGATGGGCGAGGTGAGCGCCCGGGCCCGGGCCGGGCGGCTCAAGCCCGAGGAGATGCAGGGCGGGTGCATGACCATCTCCAGCCTCGGCGGGATCGGCGGCACCGCGTTCACCCCGATCGTCAACGCCCCCGAGGTCGCCATCCTCGGTGTGACCCGGGCGCGAATGAGCCCGGTCTGGGACGGCAGCGCCTTCGCGCCGCGCCTGATGCTGCCGCTCGACCTGTCCTACGACCACCGGGTGATCGACGGCGCCGCGGCGGCACGCTTCGTCGCCACCCTCGGCCGACTGCTCGCCGACGTGCGCCGCATGCTGCTGTGAGAGCCCGACCGCCTGCCCCGTGAAGAGGAGTCTGCGATGAGCGAGCCGCTGGTCGTCGAGGTCCCCGACATCGGCGACTTTCACGACGTCGAGGTCATCGAGGTGCTGGTCGGCGAGGGCGACGAGATCACGCCCGAGCAGCCGCTGATCACGCTCGAGAGCGACAAGGCGAGCATGGAGGTGCCGAGCCCGCGCGCAGGGCGCGTCGTGCGGGTGCGGGTCGCGCTCGGCGATCGGGTCTCGGCCGGCTCGCCGATCGTCGAGCTCGAGCCGCTGGCCGGCGAGGTGGGCGCCCCTGCCGAGCCGGTGCCGGCGCAGCCGGCCGCCAGCGAGCCGGCCGCACCGCCTGGCGCAGCGCCGGGGGAGCTCGGCGCGCCGCCCCCCGCCGCGCCGAGCGCCGGGCCGGGGGTCGACATCGAGGCCGAGGTGGTGGTGCTCGGGGCCGGCCCGGGCGGCTACACCGCGGCCTTCCGGGCCGCCGACCTGGGGCTGCGCACGGTGCTCGTCGAGCGCTATCCGACCCTCGGCGGGGTCTGCCTCAACGTCGGCTGCATCCCCTCGAAGGCCCTGCTGCACGCCGCCGCGGTGATCGAGGAGGCCGGCGAGATGGGCGAGCGCGGGGTGCGCTTCGGCGCCCCCGAGATCGACCCGGCGCGGCTCGCGGCCTGGAAGGACCGGGTGGTCGGCCAGCTCACCAAGGGGCTCGCCGGGCTGGCCCGCCAGCGCAAGGTGCAGGTGATCGAGGGCCGGGGCCGGTTCGCCTCGTCGCACGTGCTGGAGGTCGAGGGCGGCGAGGGGGTGCGGCGGATCGGCTTCGCGCACGCGATCATCGCCGCCGGCTCGCGCCCGGCCACGATTCCCGGCTTCCCCCACGACGACCCGCGGGTGATGGACTCGACCGCGGCGCTGCGCCTCGAGGAGGTGCCGGAGCGGCTGCTGGTGGTCGGCGGCGGGATCATCGGCCTGGAGATGGCCACCGTCTACCACGCCCTGGGCTCGACGGTGTGCGTGGTCGAGCTGCTCGATCAGCTCATCCCCGGCTGCGACCCGGATCTGGTCCGCCCGCTGCACAAGCGCCTCGCCCGGCGCTACGAGGGGATCTGGCTGGGCACCCGGGTGGCGGCGATGGAGGCCCGAAAGAAGGGCATCGAGGTCCGCCTCGAGGGCCCCAAGGCCCCCGAGCGTGCCCACTTCGACCGGGTCCTGGTGGCCGTCGGACGGCGCCCCAACGGGGCCCTGATCGGCGCCGAGAACGCCGGGGTGGCGGTCGACGAGGCCGGCTTCATCGCCGTCGATGGCCAGCAGCGCAGCAACGTCGCCCACATCCTGGCGATCGGCGACGTCACCGGGGCACCGATGCTCGCCCACAAGGCCACCCACCAGGGCAAGGTCGCCGCCGAGGTCTGCGCCGGGCTGAAGTCGGCCTTCGAGGCGCGGGCCATCCCGGCGGTCGCCTACACCGACCCCGAGATCGCCTGGACCGGGCTCACCGAGGGCGAGGCCGGCGAGCGCGGCATCGAGTACGACAAGGCCACCTTCCCGTGGGCGGCGAGCGGCCGGGCGCTCGGCATCGGGCGCGGCGAGGGGCTGACCAAGCTGATCTTCGAGAAGGGGACCCGGCGGCTGCTCGGGGCCGGGATCTGCGGGCCGCACGCCGGCGAGCTGATCGCCGAGGCGACCCTGGCCATCGAGATGGGCGCCGACGCCGAGGACCTGGCGCTGACCGTCCACCCCCACCCGACCCTCTCGGAGACCCTCAACTTCGCCGCCGAGATGGCCGAGGGCACGATCACCGACCTCTACGTCCCGAAGCGGCGGTGAGCGTCGCGCTCGCCTGCCGCGAGCTCGGCCACGGTCCGCCGCTGCTCTGCCTGCACGGGCTGCTCGGCTCGGGGACCAACTGGCGCAGCATCGGCCGGCGCCTCGCCGAGCGCGGGCGCCGGGTGCTGCTGGTCGACCTGCGCAACCACGGCCGCTCGCCGCATGCCCCGGGGATGCGCTACGCCGAGCTCGCCGGCGACGTGCTCGCGCTGCTCGAGCGCGAGGGCATCGAGCGGGCCGCGCTGCTCGGCCACTCGATGGGCGGCAAGTGCGCCATGCACCTCGCCCTCGCCGCCCCCGAGCGGGTCGAGCGGCTGGTGGTGGCCGACATCGCCCCGCGTCCCAGCGGCCACGAGCACGCCGCGCTGCTCGCCGCCCTGCGCGCCCTGCCCGCCGCGGCGCTGGCGAGCCGCCGCGCGGCCGACGCGGCGCTCGCCGCGCACCTCCCCGACCCGGCGCTGCGCCAGTTCCTGCTCCAGAACCTGGTCCCCGGGAGCGAGCCGCGCTGGCGTGTCGATCTGGCCGCGATCGCCGCCGCGCTGCCCGATCTGGCCGGCTTCGATCCGCCCCCGGCCGGCGCCCGCTACCCGGGGCCGGCGCTGTTCGTGCGTGGCGAGCGCTCCGACTACCTCAGCGAGGCCGACCTGCCGCTGATCGAGGGCTGGTTCCCGCGGGCCCGCCTGGTGACCGTGGCCGGGGCCGGGCACTGGCTCCACGCCGAGCGCCCGGACGCCTTCCTCGCCGTGATCGCGCCGTTCCTGCGGTGAGCGCCGGCCAGGCCCTCGCGCTCGCCGTGCTCCTCGTCCTGACCCCGGGCGCGGCCGCCCGGGGCGCCGAGGGCCTGCCGCTGGCCCGTCCCTTCGCCCTCTCTCGCGACTACCCGCCGGGGGTGCCCTTCCAGGGCGTGCGCCCGCTCGGCGCCCTGCTGCTCGCCCCGGCGCGCATCGACGGGCTGCCCCTGGTCGAGCTCTCGGATCTCGCCTGGGACGCCGACGAGGGGCTGCTCTACGCGGTCTCCGATCAGGGCAACCTGTTCCACCTCCGTCCCGAGCTGCGCGACGGGCACCTGGTGGGGCTCGCGGCGGTGGCCGCCTTCCCGCTGCGGGATCGGCAGGGGGCGCCGCTCGCCGGGCGGGCCGCCGACGCCGAGGGGATGGACGCGCGGCGCAGCGCCAACGGCCGGCGCGGCGACACCGTGCTGGTGATCTCGTTCGAGCGTCGCCACCGGGTGGTCGAGTACCGCCCCGACGGCCGGCCCCTGCGGGCGCTGGCGCTGCCCGCGGCGCTGCTCGGGCCCAACCGCTTCGCCTCCCCGAACAAGGGGCTCGAGGCGCTGACCCTGGCCTGCATCGCACCCCGATCCACGACCGCAGGCGCCGCCTGGAGGTGCGGGCAGGGGCGCCGCGTCCTGCTCCTTGCCCCCGAGCAGCCGCTGGCGCACAGCCCCCCGGGTCAGCTCCCGATCGTGGCCGCCGACGGGCGCACCTGGTCCTACCCGCTGCGCCGCGAGCCCAATGCCGCGCTGGTCGCCATGCAGGGGCTCGGCGACGGCACCGTGCTGACCCTGGAGCGCGCCTACGGGCCGTGGTTCCTGCCGGTGATCAGCAGCCTGCGGGTGATCCGCCCGCCGCCGGCCGGCGGCACCCGGCTGGCCCCGCGCACGGTCGCGGTGCTCGACAGCAGCCGCGGCTGGGCAGTGGACAACTTCGAGGGGCTGGCCCTGCACCGCGGGCGGCGCTTCTTCATGGTCAGCGACGACAACGACCGCCGGGTGCAGCGCACGGTGCTCGCCTACTTCGAGCTGCTCGACCCGGTCCGCGACCACGAGGGCAGCAGCCCGGACTTTGAACCCGGTCATGAATCGCGCCCCTGAGCGGTTGCTAGACTCGGCCCCGAGATGGCCCGAGTGACCCCAGCGCCCAGTCGCCACGGCCCACCGCCGGCGAGCGTCGGGGCGGCCGAGCTGAGACGGTTCGTCCCCCTGCGCGCCCTGCCCGCCGCGGAGCTCGAGCGGGTCGCCGCCAGCGCGCGGCGCGTCGAGCTGGCGGCCGGCGCCGAGCTCGACCTCGAGCGGATCGACGAGAGCCGTTCCCTCTACCTGCTCGCCGGCGAGGTCGAGATCGCGGGCGGAGAGGGCACGCTCGCGGTGCCCGCGGGCAGCGAGCGGGCCCGCCTGCGCCTGGCCCGCGGCGGTGAGCACCGGGTGCGGCTGCGGACCGGCCCCGGCGCCACCCTGGTCGAGCTCGACGGCGAGCTGGTCAGCACCTGCCTGGTCTGGAGCGAGGCGGGCGGCGGCGGGCCGAGCGCGGCGCGGGCGGCGATCCCGCTCGACGCCGGGCTGCTGCGCTGGATCCCGGCGGCCAGCCTCGAGCGCCTGGCCCGGGTGCTCGAGCCGTTTCCGGTCGAGGCCGGCCAGGTCGTGGTCCGCCAGGGCGAGCCCGGCGAGCACTACTACCTGGTCAGCGAGGGCGAGCTCGAGGTCACCCGGGCCAGCGCCGGCGCTGGCGAGCCGGTCGCGCTCGCCACCCTGCGGGCCGGTGACAGCTTCGGCGAGGAGGCGCTGATCTCGGGCGCCCCGCGCAACGCCACCGTGACCGCGCTGCGCCCGGGTCTGCTGCTGCGCATGAGCGAGTCCGACTTCCGGTCGCTGATCCGCGAGCCGCTGCTCCACTACGTCGATCGGGCCGAGGCCGAGCGGCGGGTGGCCGCCGGCGGGCTGTGGCTCGACGTGCGCCTGCCCGAGGAGCACGCCGCCGGTGCGCCGCAGCCGAGCATCAACATCCCACTCGGCGAGCTGCGCGAGCGCTGCGTCGAGCTCGACCGGGAGCGGCACTACCTCACCTGCTGCAACTCCGGGCGGCGCAGCGCCGCGGCCGCCTTCCTGCTCAGCCAGCGCGGCTACCGGGCGCGGGCGCTGGCCGGCGGGCTGAGCGCGCCTGCCGGCGATGCGGGCGAGGGCGACCCGGAGCCGGGGGAGGCGCTGGCCGGTGAGCTCGGCGAGGCCACCGCCGCCCTCGAGGACTCGCTCCACGCCCAGGCCCGGGCCGAGGCGGCGCGGCGGGTCGCCGCGGGCGGGAGCGGCGAGGCCGGCAGCGACCAGGCGGCGCTCGAGGCCGCGGCCGGCGCGCTCGCCCGGGCCCGGCGGCGCAAGCTCGAGCTCGAGTCGCGGCTGCGCGCGGCCGAGGCGGCCGCCGAGGCACGCTGGCGGCACACCGAGATCGCCTGCCGGCGGCTGCGCGAGGCGGCCGAGGCGCGGCTGCGTGCCGAGCGCGAGCGGCTGGCGGTGGTCTACGCCGAGGCGGCCGCGCAGATGGAGCGGCTGCGCGAGCTCGGGCGGGCGGCCGAGGAGCGCTTCAGCGCCGCCAGCGAGCGGCTCGAGGCCGAGCGGGATCGCTCGCGGGCGATCCTGCGCCGGCGCGCCGAGGAGGTCCGCGCCGAGCTGGCCAGCGCCCGCCAGGCGAGCGCGGCGAGCGCCGAGGAGGCGCGCCAGGCCTACCGCAAGCGCGAGCAGGCGCTGCGCGCGCGCACCGAGCGGCGCCTGCGCCGCGAGCACCAGCGCCTCGAGGCGGAGCTGGCCCGCTCGGTCGCCGCCCAGGAGCGCGCCGAGCGCGAGCTCGCCCGGCTTGCCGCGCGGCGCGCCCGTTCGGCGGCGCGCAGCGGGGAGGCGGCCGCCGCCTGGCGTCAGGCCGGCGAGCAGCGCCGCGCCGAGGAGCAGGCCCGCGCCGAGCAGGCCCGCGGCGAGGCCGCCGCCGCCGAGCAGCGCGCGCGGCGCGCGCTGGCCGCCGCCGAGACCCGCCGCGACGCGCTGCTCGGCGATGACGGCGGCGCCAATCGCTGCGCCCTCGCCGAGGCCGCGAGCGCGGTGGCCGCGGCCCGCCGCGGGCTGGCCGTCGCCCGGCGCCGGCGGGCCGGGCTCGAGCGGCACATCGCCACCCGCGAGGAGGTCGAGGGCGAGCTGCGGGTGCAGATCCTCGAGGAGGCGCACGAGTGGATCGCGGCCGAGCAGCGCCGTGCCGAGGAGGAGGTGCAGCACCTCAGGGAGGGCGCTGCGCTGCTCGAGTCGGTCGAGCAGCGCAGCCGCGAGGGCCACCGCGAGGCCGAGGAGGCCAACCGCAGCCTGCTCGCCGAGGTCGAGGCCCAGCTCGTCGGCGAGCCCCCGACCCCCCAGGGCCAGGCCCTGCTCGAGCAGATGATTCGCGTCCGCGAGGCCGAGCGCAAGCTCGCCCTGGCCCGCACCGCGGGCGAGGACGCCCGCAGCGAGAAGGCGCGGGTCGAGGCCGCCCTGGAGCGGGCCCGCGAGCGCCTGCGCCGGCTCTCAGCGCCCGACGGCTGAGCGCCGGCTATCCGTTCCGGCCCCGGGACGCGCTCAGACCGGCATCTCCGGCACCCGTGGCACCGGCGCGAAGCTCGCCGCCTCGAAGCGGTAGTAGCCCTGGCGGGCGATGGCCTTGCGCGCGGCGGCCTCGTTGAAGGCCACCCGGGCCTCGCCGAGCTCGCCGAACTCGCCGATCGGCTTGAGCACGCCGCGGCCCTCGCAGGCCTCGGCACCGAGCGAGGTCGCGTGGTCGGGATCGGTGACCACGAATACCGACGGATCGTCGCTGCACTGGTAGACGAGGAAGCTCATCGTTGACCCCCTCCGCGTGGCGCCAGCATCGGGGTGACGGCACCGGACGGCGGCCGCCGCCCCGCGCCTGGCGATTGCTCAAAGTGTAGCTCACCGATCCCCGGCTGCGGCCGCCGATCCACCCGCTCCGGGCGATGCGGCAAGCCGGGGTGTCGGCTACGCCTTCGCCGCCTTCCGGTCCGTGGGCCCCGTCAGAGCGGCGTCTCGGCGCCCTCGCTTCGCGTATCGGTGAATCGCTCAGCGAGCGGGCGGGAACTTCCCCCGCGGGCGAACCTCAGAGAGAATGCTCTACAAGAGAGCGGAGGGACGGGAATCGATGATCGCGCGGCGCTGCCTGGGGATCTTGGCGCTCGCCCTGTGGGCGGGCGCCGCGCTGGCCGATCACGCGGCCGGACACGCCCCGGCGCCCGCCGAGCCCGGCCTGCTCGAGCGCGCCACCGAGACGCTGCGCGCCCTGGGGCTCGATCTGGGCGGCGCCGAGCAGCCGCAGTTCCTGCCCCCCGACCAGGCCTTCGTGCTCAGCGTGCGCGCGGCCGGGCCCGGCGAGGTGGTGGCGCGCTGGGACATCGCCGATCACTACTACCTGTACCGCGAGCGGCTCTCCTTCGCGGTGGCCGAGGGGGAGGCGTCGCTCGGTGCGCCGCGGCTGCCGCCGGGCGTCATCAAGGCCGATCCCTACTTCGGCCAGCAGGAGGTCTACTACGGCTCGCTCGAGGCGCGCCTCCCGGTGCGCAGCGACGGCTCCGATCTCACCCTCGAGGTCCGCTACCAGGGCTGCGCCGATGCCGGCCTGTGTTACCCGCCGGTCACCAAGCAGGTGCCGCTGCGCATCGCGCCGTAACGAACCGGCCGGGGGGGCGGCACCTCCCCGGGGAGGGAGGCCCGCTGGCGAGCCCGCCCGCGGGCCGAGCCGCGGGGCACCACGCGCCGGCCCGCGTCGCCCACCGAAGCGCGGACCCGAGCGTCGATCCCTGCGCCCCGAGGGGCCGTGTCGTGCATCGATCCGCGACCCGGGCTAGACTGTTTCCAGGTCGATGAGGATACCGGTGATCCCATGCAAGCGACCTGCCTGAGCGTACGCCGCGGCCTGCTCACCGAGCCGGCCGTGACCGAGCGCGAGCACGGCCCGCACCTGCGCGAGTGCCCGGGCTGCGCCGGAGCCCTGCGCGAGGCGCGGCGCTTCGAGCAGGCGCTCGAGCGGGCCGCCGAGATCGAGGTCCCCGAGGGGCTCGCCGAGCGCATCCTGCTGCGCCACGAGTTCGCGCTCGCCCGCCGGCGCCGGCGGCGCCTCTGGGCGCTCGCGGCGAGCGTCCTGCTCGCCGTCGGGATCGGCGCCGGCACCTGGCTCGCGGGTGGCCCGGGCGGGGCGGGCGGGGGCATCGACGCACGGGTGATGGCCCACGTCAGCGACGAGTTCTTCGCCTTCGACCCGCAGAGCCCACGGGCCTCGGCCACCATCCAGGTGGTCCTCGACCGGGTCGGCGCGCGCCTCCTGCGCCCCCTCGAGGGCGCCACCTTCGTGGCCCTGTGCCCGTTCGGCAAGGGGGTGGCCGCGCACCTCGTGGTGCGCACCGAGCGCGGCCCGGTCACCGTGCTGCTGGTCCCCGGCGAGCGGATCAGCGACCCGATCCGGGTCGCCGGGGTGGCCGGCGAGGGGCTGGTGCTGCCGACCGCCGCCGGGAGCCTGGCGCTGGTCGGCCCGGACTGGGAGACCGTCGAGCGGCTGGCCGTGCAGGTGCGCGAGGCGATCGCCTGGGGCGCCTGAGCCGCGCCCCCGCCGGCGAGCGCGGCTCACGCGCTTCGCTGGCCTCCCCGCCGATGCCCGCTGGGGGGCCTGAGCCGCGCCCCCGCCGGCGAGCGCCGCGCCCCCGCCCGGAGCGCGACTCGACCCCCGCTCGCGGTGCCGGGCGGGCGCGGCTCAGAGCCCCGACGAGCGCGGGTCGCGCGCTTCGCCGGCCTCTCCGCCGGTGCCCGCTGGGGGGCCGATCCCGGGCAGAGCCCGGGCTACGAGAGGCTGCCCGGGATGGAGCGTGGGGCCACACCAGACCTTCGCTGCCGAAGCGGAACCCGACGTCGGCCCGGCGCCCGACGACGGTGGCGGGGCCTCGCGCGCCTTCCCCGTAGCCCGGGCTCCGCCCGGGATCGAGCGCGGGATC
>CAZRGU010000086.1:0-12612 GCA_964599705.1 uncultured Ectothiorhodospiraceae bacterium
CCGGGGTGACCAGGGGCGCCCGCAGCAGGCGGGCGATTTTTTCACAAACTCTCAGCGCGTGATCAGCGGGCGAATGTCCCCGATCGGCCGGGCCCAGGGCGAGCCCTCGCGCAGCGCCCGCGGCAGCCGCGCGATCGCCGTGCGGGCCGCCTCGCGGCTCGGATAGAGGCCGTAGACCACCACGTACCAGGGCCGCCCGCGGAAGCGGGTCGGGTACCAGGCGGCCCGCTCGGCGATCCGGTTGGCGCGCACGAAGCGGCGCAGCGCCTGCGGGTCGTGGCTGCCCATGAGCTGGATGGTGAAGCGCGAATCGGGCTGGGCGAGGACCCAGTCCGGGCCGCGCGCGAGCCCGGCGAGGGGCGCGGGCGGCGCCTCCGGCGACCCTCCGGGAGGGGGCCCGGACGGCTGCGAGGGGGGCTCGGACGGCTGCTGCGCCCGGCGCTCGGCACCTGCCGGCGCCTCGGGAGCCGCCGGCGCCGCCTCCGCCCCCGGGCTCCCGACCTCGGGCCCGCCGGCCGGCAGGGAGGGGCTCGCGACGGTCCCCTCCTCGCCCGGCGCGCCCTGCTCGGCCTCGCTCGCCGGGGCGGCAGGGGGAGCCGCGGCGGGCTCCTCGCGGCGCTGCGCCGCTGGCCGGAGCCCCTCCGCGGCGCTGGCAAGCGTCTCGCCCGGCCGCGCCGCGGGCTCGCCGCCGAGGGCGCCATCCGGCGGGGACGGCGGCTCGGGCCCGACCGGCTGGCGCCCGGCGGCGGCCCCGGCAGCGGGCGGCGGCGGCCCGGGCGCAGGCTCGCCTTGCGCCCTCGCCGCGGCGAGCCGCTGGCGCTCGCCGTCCCCGGCGGACGGTCCGGCCTCGCCGGCCGCGCCCTCCGCCGCCTCGGGCATGATCGTGGCGGCGCCGGGCGCCTGCCTCCCGGCCGGGGCCGCCGCCGGAACGGCGGCCGGGCGGACGGCCGGTGGCGCCACGATCGGGCCCGGCGCCTCGCCGGGGCCGGGGCCGGAACGGTAGAACAGGGTGAGCGCGAGCGCGGCGATGACCGTGGCCGCGGCCACCGGCATCCACCAGCGCACCGCCCGCGCCGCGGCCGCAGGGGCCGGACGCCGGCTGGCCAGCACCTGGCTGGCGAGGCTGTCGATCGCCCCCGGCAGTCCCCCCGAGGCCTTGTGGATCGAGCGCACCACGGCCGGCGTGAACGGGCTCTCGCCGGGCTCGATGCCGGCCGCGGCGAGCCGCTGGCGGAGGTAGCTCGCGGTGTGGGCCTCGTCGAGCGGGGGCAGGTCGACGACGTGGGCGATCTCCTCGACCGGACTGCCCGGCGCGGGGAAGTCGTGCCCCTCGTAGAGCAGCAGGACGCGGGCCTTGAAGCCCTCCCAGCCGGAGGCCAGGTCGAGGAGCAGCTCGAGGGTGGCCGGCGGGAGCCGGTGGGCGTCATCGACCGCGACCAGGGCGACCTGGTGGCTGCGATGGAGCGCCTCGAGATGCGACTTGAGCAGCTCGATACGGGGTCCGCCGTGCTCGCGCAGCCCGAACCCGGCGCACAGCGCCTCGAGGATGCGCTGCTCGTCGAGCGCGGCGCTGGCCTCGATCCGACAGATCCGCCAGCCCTCGCCGGCAGCGGCCACGAGCCGCTCGAGCAGCGCGGTCTTGCCGGCCCCGCGGGCCCCGCGAACCACCAGCAGCAGGTCGCTGTACTGGATCAGGTGGTGGAGGAGATCGAGGTGCTGGGCCAGCTCCGGGGTGGCGACGTAGGCATCGCCGGCGGCGGCCGGATCGCCGGCTGGCGGCTCGGATGCGTTCATCGCGCGCGCCATGGGGGGTCTCCTTCGCGCGGTAGCGTAACGCCGGTCGGGCCCGCATCTCGCCCCGGGCGCGGCGATTGTCGCACAGTCCCCTCAGGTCAGGCGCACGGCATCGAACAGCCGGCCGTGCTCGAGGATCGCGTAGCGATCGGTCATCCCGGCGATGTAGTCGGCCACCGCCCGCGCCCGGCCGTGCTCGCCGTCGCGCACCTCGAGCTCGCGGGCCCAGGCCTGGTGCTCGGGCGGCAGCAGGCGCGGGTCCTCGATCAGGCAGGCGAACAGGTCGCCGACGATCCGCGCCGCCTTGCGCGACATGCGGTGGACCCGGTAGTGGCGGTAGAGGCGGCGGTGCAGGAAGCGCTTGAACTCGAGGTGGAGCTCCCGGGCCTCGCTGCCGAAGCCGACCAGCGGCCCCTCGGCGCCGCGCACCTCGGCGATGCTCGCCGGGGCGAGGGCCTCGAGGCGCGCCCGGGTGGCCTCGACGAGATCGGTGACCTGGGCGCCGATCATGCGCCGCACGACCTCGTGGATCACCCGCCGCGCCGCCAGGCCCGGCCATGCGGCCAGCACCTCGTCGTGGTGGCGGCGGAACAGCTCGACCTCACGCATCTCCTCGAGCTCGAGCAGCCCGGCGCGCAGCCCGTCGTCGACGTCGTGGTTGTTGTAGGCGATCTCGTCGGCGAGGTTGGCCACCTGCGCCTCGAGGCTCGGCTGGCCGCCGTCGAGAAAGCGCCGGCCGAGCTCGCCGAGCGCGCGGGCGTTGGCCTGCGAGCAGTGCTTGAGGATCCCCTCGCGGGTCTCGTAGGTCAGGTTCAGGCCGCGGAACGCCGCGTAGCGCTCCTCGAGCAGGTCGACCACGCGCAGCGACTGGAGGTTGTGCTCGAAGCCGCCGCGCCCGCGCATGCAGGCGTCGAGCGCCTCCTGGCCGGCGTGACCGAACGGCGTGTGGCCGAGGTCGTGGGCCAGCGCGATGGCCTCGGTCAGATCCTCGTCGAGGGCCAGCGCGCGGGCCACGCTGCGCGCGATCTGGGCGACCTCGATCGAGTGGGTCAGGCGGGTGCGGAACATGTCGCCTTCGTGGTTGACGAAGACCTGGGTCTTGTACTCGAGACGGCGGAAGGCGGCCGAGTGCACCACCCGGTCGCGGTCGCGCTGGAACTCGCTGCGCAGCCCCGGGGCCGGCTCCGGGTGGCTGCGCCCGCGCGAGCGCCCGGGATGGGCAGCGTAGGGCGCGCGGGGGGCCTCGCTCACCGCTGCAGCCACCCGCTCATGCCGCCATGCGCGCCTCGCGCAGGGTCGCGGCGAGCGCGCCGGGATCGCAGTCCTCGACCAGGCGCGCCGCGCCGATGCCCTCGAGCAGCACGAGGCGCAGCCGCCCGGCGCGCACCTTCTTGTCGAGGCTCATCAGCTCGCGCAGCCGCCCGGGGGCGAGCGCGGCGGGGGCCGCGGCGGGCAGCCCGGCGCGCTCGAGCAGGGCGCAGATCCGATCGCGCTCCTCGCCGCCCAGGGTGCCGAGCCGCCAGGACAGGTCGGCGGCCATGCCGATCCCGGCGGCGACCGCCTCGCCGTGCAGCCAGCGCCCGTAGCCGAGCCCGGTCTCGATGGCGTGCCCGAAGGTGTGGCCGAGGTTGAGCAGGGCGCGGGCCCCGGCCTCGCGCTCGTCGGCACGGACCAGCGCGGCCTTGTGCGCGCAGGAGCGCTCGATCACGTGGGCGAGCGCCGCCGGCTCGAGGGCCAGCACCGCCTCGAGGTGGCGCTCGTACCAGGCGAACAGCCCGGCGTCCCCGATCAGGGCGTACTTGATCGCCTCGGCCAGCCCGGCGCGCAGCTCGCGGGGCGCGAGGGTCGCCAGGGTGTCGAGGTCGCTGAGCACCGCGACCGGCTGGTGGAAGGCCCCGATCAGGTTCTTGCCGCGCGGGTGGTTGACCGCGGTCTTGCCGCCGACGGCCGAGTCGACCTGGGCGAGCAGGGTGGTCGGGAGCTGCACGAAGTCGACCCCGCGCTGGTAGGTGGCGGCGGCGAAGCCGGCCAGATCACCCACCACCCCGCCGCCGAGCGCGACGATCAGGCCGTCGCGCCCCAGGCGTGCCTCGATCAGGGCGTCGTAGATCCGCTCGAGGGTGGCCAGATCCTTGTGGACCTCGCCGGAGGGAAGCACCAGCGCGGTCGCCTCGCAGCCGAGCACCCCGCGGCGCGCCCGCTCGAGGTAGAGCGGGGCGACGTTGCGGTCGCTGACCACCAGCACCCGGCGCCCGGCGAGCCGCTCGGCGAGCAGGTCGCGGCGCTCGAGCAGCGCGCAGCCGATGTGAATCGGGTAGCTGCGCGCACCGAGCGCGACCTCGAGGCTGCGAACGGGGGTCACCATGGGCGGCGCGACCCGCTGCCCCGGGCGCGCCGCGCGGGCGCCGGGCGATCGTCGATGGTGGTCTTCAAAGGGCGGCCAGCCTCCGCGTGATCTCCCGCACCACGTGGCGCGCGGAGCCCTCGTCGGTGGTCACGATGATATCAGCTACCTGGCGATAGAGCGGGTCGCGCTCGGCGAGCAGCCGCTCGATCCGCGCCCTCCGATCGCCGCCCTGGAGCAGCGGGCGGCGCCGGTCGCGCTCCATGCGCCGCACCAGCAGCTCGAGCGGCGCGCACAGGTAGATGACCAGCCCGTAGGTGACCAGCAGCGCGCGGTTGGCCGGATCGAGGACCACCCCGCCACCGGTCGCGACCACCACCTCGTCGCGCCGGCAGATCTCCTCGAGCAGCGCCGCCTCGCGGGCCCGGAAGCCGGCCTCGCCCTCGATCTCGAAGATCAGGCTGACGCTCGCCCCGGTGCGCCGCTCGAGCTCCCCGTCACAGTCGACGAACTCCTTGCCGAGGACGCGCGCCAGGCGCCGCCCGACGGTGGTCTTGCCGGCCCCCATCGGCCCGACCAGGAACAGGTTGCGCGGAGTGCTCACGGTGGCGGTCCCGGGGCCGCAGACCGCCCGACGAGGGCGCTGGCGGGGGCCCCGCCCCGATGATCGCGAGCCGGCCCGCCGACCACCGCTGTCGGCGTCTCAGCCGCCGGTGACGGCTTCCTTGAGGATCTTCGGGGTCACGAAGATCAGCAGCTCGCTCTTGTCGTCGCGCACCGCGTTCTGGCGGAACAGGAACCCGACGTAGGGGAGGTTGCCGAAGAACGGCACCTTCTCGGTGTCCTGGCGGCGGGTCTGCTCGAAGATCCCGCCGAGCACCACGGTCTCGCCGTTGTTGACCAGCACCTGGGTGTTGATCGAGCGGGTGTTGACGCTCGGGATCCCGGAGAACTCCTGGCCGACCTGGTCCTGGTTGACGTTCAGATCCATGATGATGCGGTCGTCCGGCGTGATCTGGGGGGTGACCTTGAGGCTCAGCACCGCCTTCTTGAACGAGGTCGAGGTCGCGCCGCTCGAGGAGGCCTCCTGGTAGGGGATCTCGGTGCCCTGCTCGATGGTCGCCTCCTTCTGGTTGGAGGTGATCACCCGCGGGTTGGAGATCACCTCGCCGCGCCCCTCGGCCTGCATGGCCTGGAGCTCGAGCTGGAGCAGGGTGTTGGGGATCGCGGTGATGGCGATGCCGAGCGCCGCCGAGGGACCGCCGATGGGCAGATCGACGATGTAGTTCTCGAGCCCGCCGGTGTGGAAGCCGACCGTGCCGCCGTAGTCGACGTCACCGGCCAGCTTGCCGCCGATCACCAGGGTGTTGGGCGAGTTGCTGACATCGACGTTGCGCGACACCCCGAAGCGCACCCCGAGGTCGCGGCTGAAGGTATCGTCGGCGATCACGATCCGCGACTCGATGAGCACCTGGCGCACCGGGACGTCGAGGCGCGCGACCAGCTTGCGGATCTCGGCGAGCTGCTTGGCCGTGTCGCGCACCAGCAGGGTGTTGGTGCGCTCGTCGACGGCGACGTTGCCGCGCTCGGACATCAGCGAGTTCTGCTCGGCCTTGAGCAGGTTGGCGATGTCGCTGGCCTTGGCGTAGTTGACCTGGATGAACTCGGCGCGCAGCGGGGCGAGCTCGGTGATCTGGCGCTCGGCCTCGAGCTCGAGCTTCTCGCGCGCGGCGATCTCCTCGCTCGGCGCCACCATGATCACGTTGCCGGCCTGGCGCATCGCCAGCCCCTTGGTCTTGAGGATGATGTCGAGCGCCTGGTCCCAGGGCACGTTCTTGAGGCGCAGGGTCAGGGTACCGCCGACCGTGTCACTGGCCACCAGGTTGAGGCCGGTGAACTCGGCGATGAGCTGCAGCACCGCGCGCACCTCGATGTTCTGGAAGTTGAGCGACAGGCGCTCGCCGGTGTAGCCGAACTTCTCCTTCTTGACCGCCTCCTGCTCCTCCTTGGTGAGCGGCTTGACGTCGATCGTGTAGAGCTCGTCGGACTGGTAGGCGAGGTGCTCGAACAGGCCGCTCGCCTCGATGGTCATGCGCACGTTCGGCCCCTGCTGGATGACGTCGACGGTCTTGACCGGGGTGGCGAAGTCGACCACGTCGAGGCGCCGTGAGAGGCTCTCGGGGAGGCGGGTGTTGAGAAACTCGACGACGATCTTGCCGCCCTCCTCGAAGCTGTCGACCACGGTCGAGGGATCGGTCAGGGTGACCAGGATCCGGCCCTCCCCCTGCTCGCCGCGGCGGAAGTCGACGTTGCGGATCCCGCCGGCCGGCGAGCCACCGGCCGCGGCGCTGGCGGCGAACGCCGCGCTGCCCGCCGCCCCGGCGCTCTCGATGGTCACCAGCACGCTGCTGCCCACCACCCGGGCCTGGTAGGGGACCAGCCGGACCAGGTTGAGCACCACCCGGGTGCGTCCCGCGGCCTCGACGGCGGTGACGCTGCGCGCCATGCCGATGCCGATGGACTGGGTCTTGCGCTCGAGGTTGAGCGCCACCCCGGGCAGGTCGAGGGCGATGCGCGCCGGGTTGTCGACCGCGAAGGTCAGCGGCTCGGCGACCGGCGCCGACAGGTCGAGCCGCACCTCGACCCGATCGCCGGGCAGCGAGGAGTAGCTGATCGCGTTGAGCGTCGCGCCGGCGGCGCGGGCCGCCGCCGGGGCCCCCGCCAGGGCCGTGGCCAGGATGAGCAGCCATGCGGTGAGCAGCGCGCGCCGCCTCTCGCCCGGGCGGGCGCAGGGTCGGGTGAGCGTGGTTGCAAGGTCGTGCATGGTATGCCCCCGTCAGGCTATTGCTCGCTCAGGGCGAGCTGTGCTTCGCGTTCCACCCAGCCGCCCTGGCCGTCGGGAACGATCTCGGTCAGCTCGATGTGGTCCTCGGCGATCAGCGAGATCTTGCCGTAGTTCTTGCCCATGTAGTTGCCCGGCTGGACGCGGTGGATCACCCCGTCCGGGCTGAGCACGATGCCCCACAGGGTCTCGCTGTTCTGCAGGGTCCCGAGCATCCGCAGCGAGTCGAGCGGGTAGGACTCGAGCTCCTCGCGCGGTCGGTTGAGATCCGGTTGCAGCCCGCCGCGGACCGCCTCGCTGCTCTTGGCCTCGGCCTGCTGCTGCTCGAAGAGCGGCTGGAAGGGATCGACCGCCTCGGCCGACTGGTACTCGTAGGGCTCGTAGGGCTCGATCGGGGGCAGCTCCTCGATCTTGCCGCCCTTGCGTGCCATCACCTGCTGGGCATAGACCTCGAGGTCCTTGATCGACGCGCTGCCGGTGACCACCTCCATGAGCGGGCTGTCGCAGCCGGCGAGCAGCGCGCCGGCGAGCAGCGCCACCGGCAGCGCCCGCGACCTGCGGGCCGCCCCCCCTCTCGCGAGACCTGGTAGCGCAGCAATCAAGACTCTCTACTCCTCCGGGTCGCCCGTCTAGCGCTTCTTCTTGCCCTTCTTGCCCGCCTCGAGCGCCTCGATCTCCTCGTCCTCGAGGTAGCGGTAGGTCTTGGCGATCAGGTTCATCACCAGCAGGTTCTCGCCCTTGTCGCCGCCGGCCGGGGTGATGGTGATGTCGTGCTGGGTGACGATCCGGGGCAGGGCGGCCACCGCGCTCACGAACTTGCCGAACTGGTGGTAGGTGCCGGTGACCCGGATCTGGATCGGCTGGATGGCGTAGAACTCGGCCGGCTGCTCGGCGACCGGCTTGAACAGCTTGAACTCGAGCCCGCTGGCCAGCCCGGCCTGCGAGATCTCGACCAGCAGGCCCTCGATCTCGGTCTTGTTGGGCAGCAGCCGCAGCATCTCGCCGAAGGTCTGGTTGATCTCCTTGAGGAACTGGCGCAGCGGCTCGAGGTTGGCGGCCTTGCGCTGCTTGGCCTCGAAGGTGCTCTTGAGCTCGCCCTCGCGGCGCACCTCCTGCTCGAGGCGGGCCATCTGGTCGCGGGTGTCGAACCAGAAGCCGGCCGCGAGCAGCGCCGCGCACAGCAGCACCACCACGGCGAAGCGGATGGGCGCCGGCCAGCTGCCGATGTTGTTGGGGTCGAGGTTCTGCAGCTCGGCGAGATTCATGACGCCCCTTCCTGGTCCGCCTCCAGCTTCTTCGGCCGGGTCTGCATGACGGTGAGCTTGAAGGCGCTGAGCCGCAGCGCCGAGTCACCCTGCGCCTTGCCCTTGCCCTTGGGCTGGTAGGCCTTGATCTCGACCAGCGCCGGATCGGTGAGCCACTCGGACTTGTCCATGCGCCGCATCAGCGCCGAGACGAAGGCATTGGACTGGGCCACGCCCTCGATGCTCAGGCGGTTGCCGCGCTGGGTGATCTTGGTGAAGTAGACGCCCTCGGGCAGGGCGCGGACCAGCTCGTCGAACAGGTGCACGATCTCCGGGCGGCTCGACTGCAGCTCCTGGACGATCTTCATCCGCGCCAGCAGCGCCTCCTTCTCCTTCTCGAGGTCCTTGATGGCCTTGATCTTCTTGTCGAGCAGCGCGATCTGCTGCTCGAGGAACTGGTTGCGGCGCTGCTGGTAGTCGATCCGCTCCTGATACAGGGTGTGGACGGCGAAGACCACCGCGCCCATCACCAGCGCCGCGATCACCGCGACGATGCCGAACTCCTTGTTGCGCCGGAGCCGGACCTCCTCGCGCCACGGCAGAAGGTTGATCTGGGGCATCAGTAGGTCGTCCTCATCGCCAGCCCGCAGGCGATCATCAGTGACGGCGCATCGTTCTGGAGCACGTCGGAACGCACCCGCGAGGCGAGCGACATGCTCGCGAAGGGGTTGGCCACGCTGACCTCGACCCCGGTCTTGGCCGCGATGACCTCGTCGGCGCCCTCGATCGAGGCACAGCCCCCGGCGAGCACGATGCGATCGACCTGGGTGATCTGGCTCGAGGAGTAGAAGAACTGCAGCGCGCGATTGGCCTGCTGGGCCATCGACTCCTTGAACGGCTCGAGCACCTCGGGCACGTAGTTGTCCGGCAGCCCGCCCTGGCGCTTGGCCAGCCCCGCCTCCTCGAAGGACAGCCCGTAGCGGCGCTGGATCTCCTCGGTGAGCTGCTTGCCGCCGAAGACCTGCTCGCGCGCGTAGATGATCTTGAGGTCCTGAAGCACGCTGAGCGTGGTCATGGTGGCACCGATGTCGACCAGCGCGATGGTCTGCCCGGCCCCGCCGCCGGGCAGCTCGCGGGCCACCAGCGAGAAGGCGTTCTCGAGCGCGAAGGCCTCGACATCGATGATCTTGCAGTTGAACTCGCCGATCGCGGCGGCCGCCTGGCGGGCCTCGACATTCTCGCTGCGCGAGGCGGCGAGCAGCACCTCGACACGGTCGGGGTCGGACTCGGAGGGGCCGATGATCTCGAAGTCGAGGTTGACCTCGTCGAGCGAGTAGGGAATGTACTTGTCGGCCTCGATCTCGATCTCTCCGGCCATCTCCGCGTCGGAGAGATTGGCCGGCATCGAGATGACCTTGGTGATCACCGCCGAGCCCGGAACGGCCATCGCGCACAGCCTGTTCTTGGTCCCGGAGCGCTTTCCTGCCCGGCGAATCGCCTCGCCGACCGCCTCGACCTCGGTGATGTTCTTCTCCACCACGGCGTTGGGGGGCAGCGGCTCGACCGCGTAGGACTCGACCCGGTAGCGATCGCCACGGCGGCTGAACTCGAGCAGCTTCACGGCGGTCGAACTGACGTCGATGCCCACCACCGGGGCCGATTTTCGGGAGAAGAGACCCACGTTTTTTCCTTTGAATCCCCGGCTTTAGAGCGTAATCATGCCCTTATACATTAACTGACAGGGCTAACTATAGACTATTGCGCGCAACAAGTACAAACGGGTCGCATGCCCTCCCGCGCCAGGCCGCGCTGCGGATATAATCCCCTGTCCGCCTCCCCGGGGCTCGAGCCGGCCGCCGGCGCGAGCCGGGCGGGGCCTTCTGGGTGGCAGGCCGCGGACCTCGAGGCTCCCCCGCCCTCGCAACCCTCCACGGGTCAAGTGTAGACAATGGCGAGCCTGATCAGAGCGCTGCGCACCATCGGGCTGCTGGTCCTGCTCGGCCTGCTCGCCACGCTGATCGCGGCCGGCGCGGGCTATGCCTACCTCGCCCCCAGGCTGCCCTCGATCGAGCGCCTCAAGGACGTCCGCCTGCAGGTCCCGCTGCGCATCTACAGCCGCGATCGCAAGCTGGTCGCCGAGTTCGGCGAGAAGCGCCGCGACCCGCTGCGCCTCGACCAGGTTCCCGAGACCCTGATCAAGGCGGTGCTCGCCGCCGAGGACGAGCGCTTCTACGAGCACCCGGGGGTCGACTGGCAGGGGCTGACCCGCGCGGTGCTCTACCTGCTGCGCACCGGGCGCAAGGGACCGGGAGGGAGCACCATCACCATGCAGGTGGCGCGCAACTTCTTCCTCGGGCGCGAGAAGACCTACCTGCGCAAGCTCAACGAGATCCTGCTCGCGCTCAAGATCGAGCGCGAGCTCGACAAGGACGAGATCCTCGAGCTGTACTTCAACAAGATCTTCCTCGGCAACCGCGCCTACGGCGTCGGCGCGGCGGCGAAGGTCTACTACGGGCGGCCGCTCGGCGAGCTCAGCCTGGCCCAGCTCGCGATGATCGCCGGGCTGCCCAAGGCACCCTCGCGCTTCAACCCGATCGCCAACCCGCGCCGCGCGCTCGAGCGGCGCGACTACGTGCTCGGGCGGATGCGCGAGCTCGGGCTCATCGACGAGCCGACCTACGCGGCGGCCAGCGCCGCCCCGGTCACCGCGCGGCTCCACGAGCTCGCCGTCGAGGTCGAGGCCCCGTACGTCGCCGAGATGGTGCGCGCCGAGATGGAGGCGCGCTACGGCGAGGCGGCCTTCACCGCCGGCTACAAGGTCTACACCACCATCGACTCGCGCCGCCAGCGGGCGGCCAACGCCGCGCTGCGCGAGGCGTTGATCGCCTACGACGAGCGCCACGGCTACCGCGGCCCCGAGCTCACTGTCGAACTCCCGGCCTCTGCCGAGGCGCGCCCCGCGCTGCTCGCCGACGTGCCGGTGATCGGCGGGCTGCCGCCGGCGCTGGTGCTCGCCGTCGAGGAGCGCTCGGCCACCGTCTACGTCAAGGGCTTCGGCGAGGCCGAGATCCCCTGGAAGGGGATCGTCTGGGCGCGCCGCTACCACAGCGAGAACCGCCGCGGGCCCTCGCCCAAGAAGGCCGCCGAGGTGCTCGCCCCGGGCGACGTGGTGCGGGTCCGTCTCACCGAGGAGGGCTGGCGGCTCAGCGAGATCCCCGAGGTCGAGGGGGCGCTGGTCTCGCTCGACCCGGACGACGGGGCGATCGTGGCGCTGGCCGGGGGCTTCGACTTCCGGCGCAGCAAGTTCAACCGGGCGGTCCAGGCCCAGCGCCAGCCGGGCTCGAACTTCAAGCCCTTCCTCTACTCGGCGGCGCTCGAGAACGGCTTCACGGCCGCCAGCCTGATCAACGACGCGCCGGTGGTGTTCGACGATCCCTCGCTCGAGGCCGCCTGGCGCCCGGAGAACTACAGCGGCAAGTTCTTCGGCCCCACCCGGCTGCGGGTGGCGCTCTACAAGTCGCGCAACCTGGTCTCGATCCGGCTGCTGCGCGCGATCGGCATCGAGCGGGCCGTCGAGTACATCCAGCGCTTCGGGCTCGACCCCGAGCGGCTGCCGCGCAACCTCTCGCTGGCGCTCGGCAGCGGCACCTTCACGCCGCTCGAGATCGCCACCGGCTACGCGGTGTTCGCCAACGGCGGCTACAAGGTCGAGCCCTACCTCATCGAGCGGATCGAGGAGTGGGACGGGCGCAGCGCCTACCAGGCGCGCCCGGCGCGGGTCTGCGAGGCGTGCCGCAAGGCCCGCGCGGTGCCCGCCGCCGACGACCCGGGCGGGCGGGAGCCGCCGGACGGCGATCCGCAGGCGGTGCGGCTGGCGCCGCGGGTCATCCCGGCCGAGAACGCCTGGATCATGGGTTCGATCCTGCGCGACGTGATCCGCCGCGGCACCGGGCGCAAGGCCCGGGCGCTCGGGCGCAAGGACCTGGCCGGCAAGACCGGCACCACCAACGACCAGAAGGACGCCTGGTTCTCGGGCTTCAACCGCCGGCTGGTCACCACCACCTGGGTCGGCTTCGACCGGCTCGCGCCGCTCGGGCGCTACGAGACCGGGGCGCGGGCCGCGCTGCCGATGTGGATGGCCTACATGCGCAGTGCCCTCGAGGGGGTCCCCGAGGAGATCATGGCCGAGCCCGAGGGGATCGTGCGCGCCCGTATCGACCCGCGCACCGGCAAGCTGGCCAGCGCCTCCGACCCCGAGGCGGTGTTCGAGATCTTCCGGGTCGGACGGGCCCCGCGCGGACGCCCGCCGGCCGCCCCGGTCAACGGCGCTCCGGCCCCGGGCGGCGAGAGCGCCGCCCAGGTCACCGAGCAGCTCTTCTAGGATGGGG
>CAZRGU010000087.1:0-12519 GCA_964599705.1 uncultured Ectothiorhodospiraceae bacterium
TCACCGATGCACGAAGCCAGGGCACCGCGCTGCGGGCCGGGCGCACGGCCCAGCGCACGGCGACGGCATCGCTGCACGCCGCGCCGAGCCGGCTTCAGGGGGCCTGCCCCGTCCGAGCGGATGGATCGGCGCGCGCCGCCGTGGAACGGTGCGCGATGGCGGCTACGCGCCGCTGCCGCCGAGCTCGAAGCCCAGCGCCTCGAGCTCGCCGATCAGTGTCTCGCCGGCGCCCGGCTCGAGCTCGACGAGCGGTGGCCGCACCCGGCGCCACGCGGGCTCGGCGCGGTAGTGGGCGAGCAGCGCCTTGAGGGCCGCGACCAGCGGGTGGGTCTCGATGGCGCGGCGCACCAGGGTGATCGACTCCTGGCGCCGCCCGGCGCGCCCGTCGTCGGCCAGCCAGGCATCGAAGACCGCGCGGATCGCCCGCGGGTTGAGGTTGGCGGTGGCGGTGATGCAGCCGCCGCCGCCGGCCTTGAGCGCGTCGAGCAGCAGGGTCTCGGTACCGGGCAGGATCGCCAGCCCTGGAAATCGCTCGATCAGGGCGCGGGTGTTATCCCAGTCCCCGGAGCTGTCCTTGACCCCGACCACGGTCTCGGGGAAGCGCTCGCGCAGCGCGCCGACCAGCTCGAGGCTCAGCGGTGTGGCCGACATCCGCGGGAAGTGGTAGAGGACGACCCGTAGCCGCTCATCGGCGCTGCGCTCGATGACCTCCGCGTAGCTGCGCAGCAGCCCCGCGTCGCTCACCCCCTTGTAGTAGAACGGCGGCAGCACCAGGGTCAGGGTGACCCCGAGGGCGAGCGCATGGCGGTTCAGCGCCACCGTGTCGGTCAGCGCGCAGCACCCGGTCCCGACCATGATCCGTGCCGGGTCGATGCCGCCCTCGACCAGGTGCTCGAGGGCGGCGCAACGCTCGGCGACCGAGAACGAGCTGGCCTCGCCGGTGGTGCCGAACAGCCCGACGCCGTGGCAGCCCTGCGCCAGGCACCAGCGGGCGTGCTCGAGCAGGCGCGCATGGTCGATGGCGAGTTCCGCGTCGAGCGGGGTGAGCAGCGGTGGCCAGATCCCGTGCACGGGGAGGGTGGTCGGGTCGCTCGCCGGCGGCCGCGCCGCGCTGTCGCTGATCGGCATGCTCTGTCCTCCTGAGTCTTCTTCGGGCCGGCCGCGCCGGCTCCGCCGGTGATTATCGCCGCACCATCGGCCGCTTGTGAAAGGCGCCGCGCGCCCCCCCCCGAGGGCGCCCCGGGGCGCCGGCCGGGACTGCTCGCGGGCGCTCAGCCGAGCAGCACCTCGCGGGCGGTCTCCTCCTGGGCGAAGTAGCGGCGCAGGTACTCCTCGAAGTCGATCCGATCGGCGGCCTCGATGGCGGCCTGCTCGGCGAGCGAGCGCGCCGCCTCCTCGCGCATTCGCGCCTCGCTCTCGGGCTCGGGCGGGGCGGCGAGGAAGTGCTGGCGATGCTCGCGGGCGCGACGCATCGCGAACTCGAAGAACGACTCGCCGCGGGCCCGCAGCTCGGCGAGCACCCGCGCCGAGGGGGTGCGCCCGGGGTCGCGGGCGGCCGCGCGCTGCGCGGCCAGGGCGCGCGCGTAGCAGCGGTCCTCGCGGCCCTGATCGAGCAGCGCGCAGAGCGGCTCGAGGGCCGCGCACAGCGCCTCGGCCCAGCCGCTCACGGTGTCCTCGCGGCCGCCGATGCGCAGCACCAGCCCCGGCTCCCGGCCGCGGCTGGCCACCGCCTCCTGGTTGCGCTCGATGTCGAGCTGCTCGGCCGGCGAGATCGGCGGGCTGTCCTCGAGCAGGCAGAGCAGCAGCAGGGCCTCGAGGAAGCGCAGCGCCGGCTCGTCGATGCCGAGCGGCGCGAACGGGTCGACGTCGAGGGCGCGGACCTCGACGTAGCGCACTCCGCGGCGGCGCAGGGCAAGCGTCGGGCGCTCGCCGGAGCGGGCGATCTGCTTGGGGCGGATGAAGCTGTAGTACTCGTTCTCGATCTGGAGCAGGTTGGCGTTGAGCTGGCGGTACTCGCCGTCGACGCAGACCCCGAGGCGCTGGTACTCCGGCCACGGGGTCTCGCAGGCCCGCGCCAGGGTCGCCACGTAGTCCTCGAGCGAATCGTAGGAGATCCCGAGGCCGCGCTGGTTCTTGTTCTTGTAGCCGATGTCGCTCATCCGCAGCGAGGTCGCGTGGGGCCGGTACCAGGTCCCGCCGTCGAGCTCGGCGAACCCGGCGCTCGGCTCGCCGAGAAAGCTCTTGCACACCGCCGGGGAGCTGCCGAGCAGGTAGGCCACCACCCAGCCGTAGCGCTGGAAGTTGCGGATCAGGGCAAAGTAGGCGCGCGACGGCAGGCCCCGGTCCTCGGGCTGGCCGGTGAGCTCGGCGTAGAGCGGCCACAGCGCCTCGGGGGCCGAGTAGTTGAAGTGCACGCCGGCGATGGTCTGCATCACCCGGCCGTAGCGCAGGCTCAGCCCGTGGCGGTAGACCTCCTTCATGCGCGCCACGTTGGAGCGCCCGTAGCGGGCGATCGGGATCGAGTCGTCGCCGAGCATCAGGCACGGCATGCTCGCCGGCCACAGCAGCTCGCCCGCGAGGCAGCGGTGTACGAAGCGGTGGATCTGGTCGAGGCAGCGCAGCACCTCGCGCGGGTCGGGGAAGGGCGGGGTGACGAACTCGAGCAGCGCCTCGCTGAAATCGGTGGTGATGCTCGGATGGGTAAGGGCCGAGCCGAGGCAACGCGGGTGCGGGCTGAGCGCCAGGGTACCCTCACCGGTCACCCGCAGGCTCTCCTTCTCGAGCCCGATGCGCCCGCCGGCCAGGCGGGGCGCTGCGCCGCGCTCGCCCACCCGCTCGAGGCGGCGGGTGAGGCCGGCGAAGGGCTTCGAATCGCTCATCGCGGCTCCTCGGAGCGGCGGCCGGTGACGGTTGCGGGCGGCGACCCGATCATGGCCGGGCCGGCGCCGGTCGCGCCATCCACAGCGCCCGCCCGACGACCGCGCCGAGCACCAGCACGCCGCCAGCCACGGTGAGCAGGCTCGGCACCTCGTCGGCCCCGATCCACACCCAGAGCGGGGCGAGCACGGTCTCGCTGAGCGCCAGCAGGGCCACCTCGGGGGCCGGCAGCCGCCGGGTACCGAGGGTGATCAGCAGGAACCCGGCGCCGAACTGCGCGGTGCCGAGGAACACGCACAGCAGCAGGTCGTGGAGCGAGATCGCCAGCCCGTCGGCGGCGACGAAGGCGATGGCCGCCGTGATCGGCCCCGACAGGCAGATCGCCGGCACCATGTCGAGCCGGCGCGCACCGCGCAGCACCACGTACATCCCGGCCTGGGTGGTGGCGACGCCGAAGGCGGCGAGCACGCCGAGCAGCCCGCCCCCGCCGAGCCCGTCGGCGAGCATCAGCCCGACCCCGGAGAAGGCCAGCGTCATCGCCACCCAGGTCGGTCCCGAGACCCGCTCGCCGAGCAGCGAGCGCGACAGCAACGCAGTGAAGAACGGCGCCGAGGCGATCACGAACAGCGCGTTGGCGACCGTGGTCAGCAGCACCGCGTAGACGTAGAACACCGAGCCGACGCCGAGCAGCAGGGCGACGGCGAGGCCGCGCCCGCCGACCGCCACGAACACCGCCACCACCCGGGTGCGGTGGCGCGCGGCGAGGAAGCCGGCCAGGGTCACGGTGAAGCTCAGCGCGCGGTAGAAGAGGATCTGCCAGCCGTCGGCCGCCTCGATGCTGCGCAGCACGATGCCGGCCAGGCTCAGGCAGGCGCCCCCGGCCAGCACCATCGCCGCCCCGGCGGCGCGGCCGTCGCTGCGCGATGCGCTCATCGGCCGGCCGGCGCGGTGGCTCAATCGCTCGCGGCAGGGACGAGGGCGGTCTCCATCTCGCGGCGGAAGCGCACCGCCGGGTCGCGCTCGTCGATCTCGACGTCGCTCCAGCGCAGCACCTCGCCGGCGCGCCGCGCGGTGCGCAGGCGCACCCCCTGGGCGAGCCCGATCGGCAGCGCGCCGGCGCTCAGCGAGTCGCTGGCCGGCATCAGCCGGCCCCACACCGTGTAGCCGCCCTCGCCGTCGAGCACCTCGCCGGCACCGAGGTCCCGCTTGGCCACCGCGACCACGTCGGCGGCGAACTCGCGGGCCGCGCCGGTCGCCTCGCCACGCAGCCCGATCGAGGCCACGCTGATCCCGAGCTCGAGCCCGATCAGGTGGCTCGGCCGGTACAGCGCCGCGTAGCGCCCCCCGGCGTCGCGCACGAAGCCGTACTCGCTGCAGCAGCGCGCCACGTACTCGTCGGGGGAGGCGATGACGACGTAGACCCCCCAGCGCAGGTCGCTGGCGAGCTCGCGGCCGTCACGCGCCAGCGAGGAGACCACCTCGACGGTCCCGGCGCACTCCAGCACCCCGCCGTCGGCACGCGGCTTGAGCACCTCGGGCAGGCGAGCCGGCTCGACCGGCGGGAAGGCGAGCCCGCCGGGCGGCGGGCGCAGCCCGGTGGCATTGGCCACCGCGGCCATCTCGATGGCCGACTTGGTGCCGTCGAGGAACGAGTTGAACATCTTCGGATTCATCCCCCCGGCGCGCGCCTGCTCGGGGCTCAACCCGTAGTGCTCCCAGACCGTGTCCGGGGTCGAGGCGTGGTAGGCGGGCAGGTACTTGGTGCCCTTGCCGGCGCAGACCACCTCGAAGCCGCAGGCCCGCGCCCAGTCGACCTGCTCGGCGATCAGCGCCGGCTGATCCCCGTAGGCCAGCGAGTAGAGCACCCCGGCCTCGGTGGCCCGGCGCGCCAGCAGCGCGCCGGCCAGCGCGTCGGCCTCGACGTTGACCATCACCACGTGCCGGCCGGCCGCGAAGCAGGCCAGGGCGTGGGCGATGCCGGCCGCCGGCACCCCGGTCGCCTCGACCACGATCTCGAGCCCCGGCGCGTCGATCAGCGTGAAGGCGTCCTCGGTGAGGTGGGTGGTGCCGGCCTCGAGCGCGGTGGTGAAGTCGGGCGCGGCGTACTGCCCGGCGGGCCAGCCGACCGCATCGAGCGCCTGGCGGGCCCGCCCGAGGTCGAGATCGCACACCCCGAGCACGTGCAGCCCCGGCGTGCGGCGTGCCTGGGCGAGGAACATCGAGGCGAACTTGCCCGCGCCGATGACCCCGACGCGCAGCGGGCGCCGTTCGGCTGCGCGCGCGCGCAGCATCGCGTGTAGATTCATCACTGCCCCCCTTCACCGCAATCCGTGCCCAACACCGCCCGATCGTCGCCGCCCCGGGCCGCGCTGCGCAAGGCCCGCCCGCCGGCTAGCGGATCGGCTCCGGGCGCCCTTCGGCCCGTGCCCGGCGCGGACGGCGCCGTGACGCCCAGGGGCCCCGCGCACCGATCCCGGAGGGGGGGCCGCCACGCCCGCTGGGCGGCGCGCCGTGCAGCCCTCGGTCCTCTACCGCTCGCCGGGCGCCAGGGCCGGGGTCCGGGCCGGTGCGCTCAGCCGCCGCCGCTCTCGGCGCGGGTGGTCCCGAGCAGCCGCGCCGCGCGCGCCTGCTCCTCGGCGCTCAGGGTGACCTCGCCGTCCTCGGCTGCGCTGCGGCGGCGCCTGCGCAGTTGGATGAGCAGGAAGGCGAGGCCGCCGACCCCGAGCAGGAACGGCCCGCTCCAGAGCAGCACGGTGGTCGGCTTGAGCGGCGGCTGGTAGAGGACGAAGTCGCCGTAGCGGGCGGTCAGGTAGGCGATCACGTCCTCGTCGGTCTTGCCCTCGTTGAGCATCGTGTAGACCTGGTCGCGCAGGTCCTTGGCCAGATCGGCCTCCGACTCGGCGATGTTCTGGTTCTGGCAGACCAGGCAACGCAGCACCTGGATCAGGTTCTTGTAGTCGCGCTCGATCTCGGGCGACTTGAAGGTGCGCGGCTCGAAGGCCGCCTGGGCGCTGGCGCCGAGCAGCAGCGCGGTGCCGAGGATCACGGCGGTGATTGCCCTGCCCATGCTCTGGTTCCTCCCGGGCTCAGCCGCGCGCCGCGGCCGTGCCCTCGCCGGCCGCGTAGGCCAGCGCCCGCTCGGTGTCGAGCGCGCCGGCCTTGCGCCCCAGCCGGTAGCGCCGGTCGCCGGCCGCGACCAGCCCGCCGAGGGCCATCAGCAGCGGGCCGAACCACAGCCAGCGGATGAACGGCTTGTGGTAGACGCGCACCGCCCAGGCGTCGTTGCCGAGCGGCTCGCCGAGCGCCACGTAGAGGTCGCGGAAGACCCCGGGGTCGATCGCGGCCTCGGTCATCGGGCGGCCCGGCTGGGAGGGGTAGTCGCGCTTCTCGGGGTAGAGCACGGCGATCTGGCGATCCCCCTGGAAGACCCGCATCTCGGCCCGCTTGGCGGTGTAGTTGGGTCCCGGGTACTCGGCCATGCTCTCGAAGCGGAAGCGGTAGCCGGCCACCTCGACGCTTCCGCCCGGGGCCAGGCTGACGTCCTTCTCGACGCTGTAGCCGCCGGTCAGGGCGACCCCGATGACGAAGATCCCGAGTCCGAAGTGCGCGGTGATCATGCCGACGAAGCCGAGCGGCAGGCGCCGCACCCCGTGGGCCAGGCTGCCCTTGTGGCGCAGTCGCGCGACCAGCGCCTGGACGGTGGTCGCGATCACCCACAGGCCGAGCACCAGGCTCACCGCGACCATCACCTTGAAGGGCCCGGTGACCAGCACCGCCCAGGCCGCCCCGGCGATCAGGGCGAGGATGGCGGCCGGAGCGAGCAGCGCGGCGAGCCGGGCGCTGCGATCGCGCTTCCAGCGGGCCAGCGGCCCGATCCCGAGGATCGCCACCAGCGGCAGCATCAGCGGCACGAAGACCTTGTCGAAGTAGGGCGGGCCGACCGAGATCTTGCCGGCCCCGAGGGCATCGAGGATCAGCGGGTAGAGGGTGCCGAGCAGCACGCTGGCCGCGGCCACGGTGAGCAGCACGTTGTTGACGAGCAGCAGGGTCTCGCGCGAGAGCAGGGCGAAGCTGCCCCCGCCGCTGACCACCGCGCCGCGCCAGGCGAACAGCGCCAGCGACAGCCCGATCACCAGGCTCAGGAAGATCAGGATGAAGATCCCGCGGGCCGGGTCGCTGGCGAACGCGTGCACCGAGACCAGCACCCCGGAGCGCACCAGGAAGGTGCCGAGAAGGCTCAGCGAGAAGCCGAAGATGGCGAGCAGCACGGTCCAGGCCTTGAAGGCGCCGCGCTGCTCGGTGACCGCCAGCGAGTGCATCAGCCCGGTGGCCACCAGCCAGGGGATGAAGGAGGCGTTCTCGACCGGATCCCAGAACCACCAGCCGCCCCAGCCGAGCTCGTTGTAGGCCCACCAGCTCCCGATCACGATGCCCAGCGTCAGGAACACCCAGGCCACCGCGCACCAGGGGCGCGTCCAGCGGATCCAGGCCGCGTCGAGCCGTCCGTCGAGGAGCGCGGCGACCGCGAAGGCGAACGGCACCGACAGGCCCACGTAGCCCATGTAGAGGGTCGGCGGGTGCAGCGCCATGCCGACATCCTGGAGCAGCGGGTTGAGATCACCGCCCTCGATGGGGGCCGGGATGAGGCGCTCGAAGGGGTTGGAGGTGAGCAGGATGAAGAGCAGGAAGCCGACGCTGACCAGCCCCATCACCGCGATCACCCGCACCCGGAAGACCTCCGGGAGGCGGCGGCTGAGCAGGGTCACCGCGAAGGTCCAGGCGCTCAGGGTCCAGGCCCAGAGCAGCATCGAGCCCTCGTGACCGCCCCACACCGCCGCTACCCGGTAGCCCATGGGAAGGCGGGTGTTGGAGTTGATGGCCACGTAGGAGACCGAGAAGTCCTGGACCACGAAGGCGTAGGTGAGCACCGCGAAGGCGATGGTGACGAACAGCATCTGGGCGCGGGCGGCGGGGATGGCGACCCCCGACCAGGCCGGGTCGCCGCGCCAGGCGCCGATCAGCGGGAAGCTGCCCTGGACCAGCGCCAGGCACAGGGCGAGCACGAGTGCGAAGTGACCGATCTCGGGAATCATCGCGCGACCTCCTAGGGCTTGTCCGTGGCCGGCATGTTGCCGCCGTCCTTGGCGATCTGGAGCGCCTCGGCGACCTCCGGGGGCATGTAGTTCTCGTCGTGCTTGGCGAGCACCTCCTCGGCACGGAACACGCCGTCGTCGCCGAGCCGTCCCATGGCGACGATCCCCTGGCCCTCGCGGAACAGGTCGGGGAGGATGCCGCTGAAGGTCACGGTGACGGTCTCGGCGTTGTCGGTGACGTCGAAGCGCACCTCGAGGTCCCCGGGCTCGCGCCGGATGCTGCCCGGCACCACCAGGCCGCCGACCCGCACCGCGCGCTCGCGCGGGGCCTCGCCGGCCTTGACCTGGGTGGGGCTGTAGAAGTAGAGCATGTTCTCGCCCATCGCGCGCAGCGCCAGCGCGGTGGCCGCGCCCACGCCGAGCACCAGGACGGCCACGAATATCAGCCGCTGGCGTCTCTTCGGTGTCATTGCTTGCTCGCCCGCTCGAAGCGTGCCTGGCGCTCGAGCGCCCGCCGCAGGCGGCGGCGCCGGAGCATCGGCACGACAAAGTTGATGACCAGAACCACGAAGCACACCGCGTAGGCGCTCCACACCCACACGGCGTAACCGCCCATCCGCAGGAACTCGGACAATCCATCCATGGTCAGGTTCCGTTGTCGCCGGCCGGGCTCACCGCCCGGCCTCGACCGCCTCGCGCACCCACTGGCTCTGGCGCTCGCGCTCGAGCACCTCGCAGCGCGAGCGCATCAGCAGCACCGTGGCGTAGTAGAGCTTGAAGGCCACGGTCATGATCAGCAGCGGGATGAGCATCCGCACGTCGATCGAGGGGGCGTCGAACTTGCTCACCGTGGGCCCCTGGTGCAGCGTGTTCCACCACTGGACCGAGTAGTGGATGATCGGGATGTTGACCACCCCGACCAGGGTCAGCACCGCGCTGGCCCGCCCGGCGGTGCGCACGTCGTCGATCGCCGCGCGCAGTCCCATCACCCCGAGGTAGAGGAACAGCAGGATCAGCTCCGAGGTCAGCCGCGCGTCCCACACCCAGTAGGTCCCCCACATCGGCTTGCCCCACAGCGAGCCGGTGACCAGCGCGATGAAGGTGAACGAGGCGCCGAGCGGCGCGCTGCTCGCCGCGATCACGTCGGCGAGCTTGACGTGCCAGACCAGCCCGACCGCGCCGGCGGTCGCCATCACCAGGTAGACGAACAGCGACATCCAGGCCGCGGGCACGTGGATGAAGATGATCCGGTAGCTGTCGCCCTGCTGGTAGTCGGTCGGGGCGAGCACCAGGCCGCCGTAGAGCCCGGCGACGATCAGCGCCAGGCACAGCCAGCCGAGCCAGGGCACCAGCCTGCCGGCGAACGCGTAGAAGTAGCGCGGCGAGCCGAGCCGGTGAAAGAAGTGCCAGATCGCTTTCCACATGATGCGAATGATTCTAAGCGAAGGGGCGGCGGCGGCCCCATGACCGGGATCAATTCATGCTGATGCGCAGCGAGGCGGCCGCGGCCAGCGGCGCCAGGGTCAGGGCCAGCGCGAGGAAGGCGGCGAGCATGTAGATCTGCCCGGTCACCGGCAGCCCGTTGGCGGCCGCACCGACCGCGTTGGCCCCGAAGATCAGCACCGGGATGTAGAGCGGCAGCACCACCAGCGAGAGCAGCGCCCCGCCGCGGCGCAGGCCCACCGTGAGCGCCACCCCGATCGAGCCGACCAGGCTGAGGATCGGGGTGCCGAGGGCGAGGGTGGCGAGCAGCGCCGGCATCGCCTCGCCGGGCAGGGCCAGCAGCAGCCCGAGGAGCGGTGCGACCAGGATCAGTGGCAGCCCGGTGATCAGCCAGTGGGCGCAGATCTTGGCCAGCACCAGCACCATCAGCGGGTGCGGGCTGACCAGGAACTGCTCGAGCGCGCCGTCCTCGAAGTCGGAGCGGAACATGTTGTCGAGCGAGAGCAGGGTCGAGAGCAGCGCCGCGACCCAGATCACCCCCGGGGCGAGCAGGCGCAGGGTCTCGCGCTCGGGGGTCACGCCCATCGGGAACAGGCTGACCACGATCACGAAGAACAGCAGCGGGTTGGCGATCTCGCCGTGGTGGCGCACGGCGAGCAGCAGGTCGCGCTTGAGGACGGTGAGGAAGGCGCTGGCGATCATCGTCGGCTCACTCGCCGATGCGGACCATCGGCGGCGGGCCGCCGCGCAGCCGCACCGGCTGGTGGCTGGTCAGGATCACCGCGCCGCCGGCCGCGACGTGGGCCTGGATGACCTCGTCGACGATCTCGCCGGCGCGCACGTCGAGGGCGTTGAACGGCTCGTCGAGGATCCACAGGCGCGCGTCGCTGGTCAGCAGGCGCGCCAGCCCCACGCGGCGGCGCTGCCCGGCCGAGAGCATCCGCGCCGGGATGTCGTGGAAGTTCTCGATCTCGAAGTGGGCGAGCACCTCCATGAGGTCCATGGCGCTCGGCTTGCGGGCCAGCGAGCGGGCCACCTTGAGGTTCTCGATGGCGGTGAGCTCGAGCTTGACCCCGCTGGCGTGACCGACGTAGCTGAGCTCGCCGAGGTGGGCGGCCGAGCCGATCCGCACCGGCCGGCCCTCCCAGCGGATCTCGCCCTCGGTGGGCATCGTCAGCCCACAGAGCGCGCGCAGCAGGGTGGTCTTGCCGCTGCCGTTGGGCCCGTGGATCTGGAGCAGCTCGCCGGCCGGGAGGGTGAAGCTCAGGGCGCTGAACAGCAGCCGGTCGCCGCGGAAGCAGGCGAGGTTGTCGGCCTCGAGCAGCGGGGGCTTGGCGGCTTCGGTGGCGGTGCTCATCGGGACCCTGGGAGGCGGCGCGTCCACGCTGCGCGGGCGGGACAAAAAAGCGCGCGGCGGCTGCCGCGCGGCGGGCGAACGCTACTCGATCCGCGCCGGCCACGCAAGGCGCGGCCGGTGGCGGAGCGGCTATCCTGTAGCGGTTCGCACCGAGCTCCCCGCCGCGGCCGGCCGCGGCGGGGAAGCCGGGGAGCAGCAGCGGCCGGGAGGCGGGACATGCATCGGGAACGGGTCCGGGGCGAGTGGATCGACTACAACGGCCACATGAACGTGGCCTACTACGTGCTGGTCTTCGACCATGCCACCGACGGGCTGCTCGAGGAGCTCGGTCTCGGCGAGGCGTACCGCGAGCGCACCGGCAACACCGTCTACGTGCTCGAGACCCATGTCAGCTACGAGCGCGAGCTCAGGGAGGGCGATCCGCTGCGCGTCGAGAGCCGGGTGCTCGACTGCGACGCCAAACGGCTGCACTGCTTCCACCGCATGTTCCACGAGCGCGAGCGGTTCCTCGCCGCGACCAGCGAGCTGCTGCTCATCCACATCGACGGGGCGAGCGGGCGCAGCGCGGCGATGCCCGAGGCGGCGCAGCGGCGGGCCGAGGCGCTGCGCGCCGCGGCCGGCGACGAGCCGCCGCCCCCGCAGGTCGGCCGGGCGATCGGCATCCGCCGCCCGGGTGGGGCCGGCGGGCCGCCATGAAGCGGGCAAAAAAAAGCCCGAAGGCGAACAGGGGGGAGGAAGGAGTCGCGTTCGGGCATCGATGCCACACGGGCACGCTGAATAGAATAAGACTAACTACAATTATTGTCCAGTACCGTGACGCGGTTCGCGGTTCGGGCATGGGATAATCCGTGCTCGGCGAAAGACGGCGTGGACAACCCGGGAGGGCGAGGAGCGGCACGATGAGCACGGACGGCCCGTATCGGACCCTGGTGGACTGCCCGACCCTGGCCGAGCACCTCGATGCGGGCTGGGCGGTGATCGACTGCCGATTCGACCTCGGCCGCCCGGCCTGGGGCCGCAAGCAGTACCGGGCCGGCCACATCCCGGGGGCGGTCTACGCCCATCTCGACGCGGATCTGAGCGGTCCGCCGGTCACCGACCGCGGCCGCCATCCGCTGCCGACGGCGGCCGCCCTCGAGGAGACCTTCTCGCGTCTCGGGATCGGCGAGACCACCCAGGTCGTCGCCTATGACCAGCGCGAGGGGATGATCGCGGCGCGGCTCTGGTGGCTGCTGCGCTTCGCCGGGCACGATGCGGTGGCGGTGCTCGACGGGGGCTGGAAGGCCTGGCTGGGCGGAGGCTGGCCGGCCGCCGGTGGCGAGGAGCGGCGCCCGCCGGCGGTCTTTCGCGCCCGGTTGCGCGGGGAGTGGCTGGTGCGTCTCGAGCAGGTCGGGGAGGCCGCGCTGCTGGTCGACGCGCGCACCCCGGAGCGCTATCGCGGCGAGCGCGAGCCCCTCGACCCGGTCGCCGGCCACATCCCCGGGGCGCGCAACCACCCGTACCAGCGCAACCTCGACGAGCACGGGCGGTTTCTTCCCCGCGAGCGGCTGCGCGAGCGGCTCGAGGCGCTGCTCGCGCCCCACGGAGCCGCCGCGGCGGTGCACTACTGCGGCTCCGGGGTCAGCGCCTGTCACAACCTGCTCGCCTGCGCGGTGGCCGGCCTCGAGCCGGGGCGCCTCTACGCCGGCTCGTGGAGCGAGTGGTGCGCGGACCCGGGGCGGCCGGTGGCCCGGGGCACGGAGGGCTGAG
>CAZRGU010000088.1:0-12508 GCA_964599705.1 uncultured Ectothiorhodospiraceae bacterium
ACTCCGGCAGGTTGGGCGGGTCCGGGTCCTCGTCCCAGCCGGCCTCGGGCTCGGCGTAGCGCTCGAGCCACTCCTCGAGGAGCTCGACGTGCTCGTCCTCCTCGGCGGCGAGCCGCGCGGCCAGCTCCCGGACCTCCCCGGGGGCGGCGCTGTCGGCCACCCCGTGGTAGAAGGCCGCCGCGCGGCGCTCGCCGGCCAGCGCCAGCTCGATGGCCTGGTAGGGGGTCATCAGGTAGTGCACATCGTGGATGTCGGGCCCGTCGGGGCTGTCCTCCTCGGGCCAGCGGAACTCCCAGGGGGCCAGGTCGGGCAGCTCCAGCTCGGCGCTCATCTCCTCGACCTGGGCGACGTGGCGGCCCTCGATCTCGACGAGCTTGCGGAACAGCGCGGCCACCTCCTCGTTGTGGTGAACCTCCATCTGGTCGGCCAGATCCTGGTAGCGGTCGGTGGCCTCGGTCTCCATCACGAAGGCGTGGGCGAGCAGCTCGGGGATGGTCTCGATCGGCTTGCCGCTCATAGCGCGAACTCCTCCTCGAGGGCGGCCAGGTCGCCGACCCGGGCGCGCAGCTCCGGCTGGTAGGGCTTGCGGTAGCCGCGGTAGAGGATCCCGAGGTTGAAGTTGTCGTCGGTCATCAGCCGCCGCGCCGCCCGCCCCGGGTCGTCGGTCGGCTCGACCGGGGCCGGGCGCACCAGGCGGCGCCACTCGCGCTGCTCGGGGCGGAAGGTCACGCAGGGGCTGAGGATGTGCACGAAGGAGAAGCCCGGGTGACGGATCGCCTCGACGATGAGCTGGGCGGCGCCGTTGGGATCCGAGCTCGAGCCGCGGGCGATGAAGTTGGCCCCCGAGGCGAGCGCGATCACCAGCGGGTGGAAGGGGCTGATCCCGGGCCCCCCGGGGGTCAGCTTGCCGCGCTCCCACTCCGGCTCGGTGGTCGGCGAGGCCTGGCCCTTGGTCATCCCGTAGACCTGGTTGTCCATCACCACGTAGGTGAGATCGGGGTTCCTCCGGCAGGCCTGCATGAAGTGGTTGCCGCCGATCGAGAAGCCGTCGCCGTCGCCGCCGGTGGCCAGCACGGTGAGCTCGGGACGGGCCACCTTGAGCCCGGTGGCCAGGGCCAGGGCGCGCCCGTGCACGCCGTGGAAGCCGTAGGTGTTCAGATAGGCGGGGATCCGCGACGAGCAGCCGATCCCCGAGACGACGGCGACCTGCTCGGGGGCCAGGGCGAGGGCGGCCAGTGCCTTGGTGATCGCCGAGAGCACGCTGAAGTCCCCGCATCCCGGGCACCACACCGGCTTGACGCCGGACTTGTAGTCACGGGCCTTGAGGCGCACGGCAGGCTGGGTCTCGGGCATGTCAGCTCCACTCCTCGAGGGCGGCCAGGATGTCGGACGGGCGCATCGGCAGCGGTCCCGGGCGGGCCAGCGAGCGGACCTGGCCCGGCAGCTCGTGGTGGGCGCGAAGGTAGCGCAGGAACTGCGCCCCGTGGCTCTGCTCGACGACCAGCACCCGCTCGACCCCCTCGAGCGCCGCGCCCAGCCGCTCGGGCAGGGCCGGGGCGAGCAGGCGCAGGGCGACGAGCCGGCAGGGGCGCCCGCGCGCGGCGAGCCGCTCGAGCGCCTCGCGCGCCGGGGCAGTGCACGAGCCCCAGGTGATCAGCGCGGTCTCGCCCTCGCCCTCGAGGTGCGCCCAGTGCTCGCCGTAGTCGTGGCCGGTGAGCTTGTCGCGGCGCTTGTCGAGCTGGGCGATGTGATCGCGGGCCATGCTCGAGGGCGTGCCGCTCTCGGCGTGCTCGAGCCCGTCGGCGGTGTAGTGCCCGCCGGGTGTGCCGGGCAGGGCCATCGGCGAGACCCCGCCGGCCTCGATCGCGTAGCGCCGGTACTCGCCCTCGACCCGCTCGACGACCCGGCGCCGGGCGATGAAGGCCACGTCGGCGGGCCGCTCGATGACCGCCCGGGTCTGGCCGAGGGCCTGGTCGGAGAGCACGATCGCGGCCGTCTGCAGGCGCTCGGCCAGATGCACCGCCCACTGGGTGGTGAGCAGGCAGTCGGCCACCGAGCAGGGGGCGAGCACCAGGTGCGGGGCGTCGCCGTGCAGGCCGTAGACGGCGAGGTTGAGGTCGGTCTGCTCGGACTTGGTCGGGATCCCGGTCGAGGGCCCGCCGCGCATCACGTCGACGATCACCACCGGGGTCTCGGAGGCCACCGCCAGGCCGATGCCCTCGCTCATCAGCGCCAGGCCCGGCCCCGAGGTCGCGGTCAGCGACGGCAGCCCGCCGAACGAGGCGCCGATGCACTGGTTGATCGAAGCGAGCTCGTCCTCGGCCTGGACCAGCACCCCGCCGACCTCGGCCAGGCGCGGGGCGAGCCACTCGAGGAGATCGGTGGCCGGGGTGATCGGGTAGGCGGCGCAGAAGCGCACCCCGCCGCGAATCGCGCCGAGCCCGGCGGCCTCGTTGCCGCTGATGTGCCAGCGCCCGGCGCCGGGGCGCGGCGGGGCGGGCGGCAGGGTCAGGGCAGGCAGCCCCTCGGCCAGCCCGGCGCCGGCCTCCAGCGCCGCGCGGCTGGCGGCCAGCGCCTCGGCGCCCTTGCTCGCCAGCAGCCGCTCGAGCGTCGTGGCGAGCGCCGCCTCGGGCAGCCCGAGGAGGCGGGCGAGGAGCCCCAGGGCGACCATGTTGGGGCGCCCGCCGATGGCTTTGGCGGTCGCGGCCAACGGCACGTCGGCGTGGCGTGCGCCCATCGCCGCGATCGCCTCGGGGACCTCGCCGGCCTTGGGGTCGCCGAGGGTGAGGCTCGCCCGGTCGAGCGGGATCTCGTCTGCGAAGCGCGCCGCGTTGCCCCAGTCGATGGCCAGCAGGCAGTCGAAGCGGTCGCCGTGGCTCTCGACCGGGCGGGTGGCCAGGCGCAGCAGCGCGGCGGCCTCGCCGCCGCGGATCTGCGGGCCGAGCGAGCGGGTCATGCAGCCGTACCAGCCGGCCCGGGCGGCGGCCTCGAGCAGCATCGTGCCCGCGGTCATCACCCCCGAGCCGCCGCTGCCGATCAGGGCCAGCGAGATCGCGTCCGCGCTCATCCGGGGCACCTCTCTCCTGGGGGCCTTGCATGGAGCAAGGGCGTGCGCTAAATTCTGGATTACGTTTACGTAAACGTCAACATGGAAGTGGCGGCCGTGAACGACCGCCCGAGGAGGCGAGGAGCATGAGCGAGAACGGTCCCCTGCGCTGGCAGATGCGCGCCGTCGGCGAGCCGCTCGAGCGCTGCGGCTTCGAGCCCGGCGAGCCGGGCACCGGCGAGGTGCTGGTCGAGGTGGCCGGCTGCGGCGTGTGCCACACCGATCTGGGCTTCCTCTACGACGGCGTGCCGCTCAAGCACCCGCTGCCGCTGACCCTGGGCCACGAGATCAGCGGCCGGGTGGTGGCCGCCGGGGCCGGCGCCGAGGGCTGGGTCGGGCGCGCGGTGGTGGTGCCGGCGGTGATCCCGTGCGGCGAGTGCGATCTGTGCCGGCGCGGGCTCGGCACCATCTGCCGGGCCCAGAAGATGCCCGGCAACGACATCCACGGCGGCTTCGCCACCCACCTCACGGTGCCCGCCAACGGGCTCTGCCCGGTCGACGAGGGGCGCCTCGCCCAGGCCGGCCTCGAGCTCGCCGACTGCTCGGTGGTCGCCGATGCGGTCACCACCCCCTACCAGGCCGCCGTCGAGGCCGGGCTCGGCGAGGGCGACCTGGCCGTCGTGATCGGGGTCGGCGGGATCGGCGGCTTCGCCGTCCAGATCGCCGCCGCCCTCGGCGCCCGGGTGGTGGCCGTCGACGTCGATCCCGACAAGCTCGCCGCGATCGCCGAGCACGGCGCGGCGCTGACCCTGGATGCCCGCGAACACGACGCCCGGGCGTTGAAGAAGGCGGTCCAGGCCTTCGCCCGCGAGGAGGGCCTGCGCGCCACCGAGTGGAAGGTCTTCGAGTGCTCGGGGACCACCGCCGGGCAGGCCAGCGCCTTCGCGCTGCTCACCCACGGCGGCCACCTGGCGGTGGTCGGCTTCACGCTCGGCAAGCTCGAGCTGCGCCTCTCCAACCTGATGGCCTTCCACGCCCGCGCCCAGGGCAACTGGGGCTGCCTGCCCGAGCACTACCCGGCGGCCCTCGAGCTGGTGCTCGGCGGCGGGGTGGCGATGGCGCCGTTCGTCGAGCACCATCCGCTGGCCGCCGTCAACGAGGTCCTCGAGGCCGCCCATGCGCACCGCCTCAAGCGGCGTGCCATCCTGATCCCCTGAAACCCTTCGGTCCCGGGCGCGGCAGGGAGCCGGGACACCCGAGAGCTGGAGGAGCGAAGCGCAATGAGCGAGACGACCGCAGAGGTGACCGCCCGTACCGCCCCCGAGCACCTGATCGACCACAACCTGGTCGCCGAGGCCGTGGTCCCCGGGGTGCTCTACGAGAAGCGCCCGGCGCGCACCCCGGACGGGAGCGTGGCCGAGGGGCTCTACAACGCCTGGATCACCCTCGACAACCCGCGCCAGTACAACTCCTACACCACCGAGATGGTCAAGGGGGTGATCCTCGCCTTCCGGCGGGCGGCCAACGCCCGCGACGTCAACGCGGTGGTGTTCACCGGCAGCGGTGACCGCGCCTTCTGCACCGGCGGCAACACCAAGGAGTATGCCGAGTACTACGCCGGCAACCCTCAGGAGTACCGCCAGTACATGCGCCTGTTCAACGACATGGTCTCGGCGATCCTCGCCTGCGACAAGCCGGTGGTGTGCCGCGCCAACGGCATGCGCATCGGCGGCGGCCAGGAGATCGGCATGGCCTGCGACTTCACCATCGCCCAGGATCTGGCCAACTTCGGCCAGGCCGGCCCCAAGCACGGCTCGGCGCCGATCGGCGGGTCGACCGACTTCCTGCCGGTGATGATCGGGGCCGAGCAGGCGATGGTCTCGGGCACCCTGTGCGAGCCGTTCTCGGCCCACAAGGCCTACCGGCTCGGGATCTGCTCCGAGATCGTCCCGGCGCTCAAGGTCGAGGGGCGCTTCGTGCCCAACCCGACGGTGATCACCGACCGGATGTTCGACGAGTTCGGGCGGCTGGTCTACGGCGAGTTCAAGAGCGGCGAGGAGCTCGCCGCCGGCAAGGCGCTGCTGAAGAGCGGCGAGGTCGATCTCAGCCTCCTCGACGAGGCCGTCGAGCGGCTCTGCACCAAGCTGCTGATGACCTTCCCGGACTGCATGACCAAGACCCTCGAGGAGCTGCGCAAGCCCAAGCTCGATGCCTGGAACCGCAACAAGGAGAACTCGCGGGCCTGGCTGGCGCTGAACATGATGACCGAGGCCCGCGCCGGGTTCCGGGCCTTCAACGAGGGCAACCGCGAGGTCGGCCGCGAGATCGACTTCGTGGCGCTTCGCCAGGCCCTGGCCCGCGGCACCCCGTGGACCCCGGAGCTCACCGAGAGCCTGATGCCGGGGAAGCGCTCGTGAGCGAGGGGCCGGTGCGGGCCTGGAGCGAGCGCGACGGGGCGCTGCTGCGCCTGCGCCTGGCCCGCCCCAAGGCCAACATCCTCGATGCCGAGATGATCGCGGCGCTCGGCGCCGCGATCGACGGGCCGCTCGAGGCCCCCGCGCTCAAGGCCGTGCTGCTCGACGCCGAGGGCCCGCACTTCAGCTTCGGGGCGAGCGTCGAGGAGCACCTCCCGGGGCGCTGCGCGGAGATGCTCCACGCCCTCCACGAGCTGCTGCTGGCGCTCGCCGCCAGCCCGGTGCCGGTGCTCGTTGCGGTACGCGGCCAGTGCCTCGGCGGCGGGCTCGAGCTGGCCTGCGCCGGGAACCTGATCTTCGCTGCCCCCGATGCCGCCCTCGGCCAGCCCGAGATCAAGCTGGCCGTGTTCGCCCCGGCCGCCTCGTGCCTGCTGCCCGAGCGCATCGGCCAGGCCCGCGCCGAGGAGCTGCTGCTCTCGGGGCGCAGCGCCGGCGGCGAGGAGGCGCTGCGCCTCGGCCTGGTCGAGGCGCTCGCCGAGGACCCCGAGGCCGCGGCGCTGGCCTGGTTCGACGAGCACCTCGCGCCCTTGAGCGCCAGCTCGCTGCGCTTCGCGCTGGCCGCGGCCCGCGGCGCGCGCCTCGAGCGGCTGCGGGCGCGTCTGGCCGAGGTCGAGCGCCTCTATCTCGAGGGGTTGATGAGCACCCGCGACGCCGAGGAGGGGCTGCGCGCCTTCCTCGAGCGCCGCCGACCGAGCTGGGAGAACCGATGAGCAAGACGACCGCCGAGATCGTCGCCCGCTGCCAGGCGATCTACGAGGACCTCGACTTCGCGGTGGTGCGCGACTGGGTCGCCGCCGAGCCCGGGCGCAAGGTGATCGGCTACCTGCCGGTCTACGTGCCCCTCGAGCTGATCCACGCCGGCGGCATGCTGCCGCTCGGGATCATGGGCGGCGGCGATCAGCTCGAGGTCATCCAGGGCGATGCCTACTACCAGAGCTACATCTGCCGGATCCCGCGCTCGACCATCGAGCTCGGGCTCACCGGGCGGCTCGGGTTCCTCAGCGGGATGCTCTTCCCGAGCATCTGCGACGTGATCCGCAACCTCTCGGGGATGTGGAAGCTGATGTTCCCCGACTGCTACGTGCGCTACTTCGACGTGCCGCAGAACTTCCAGGACGAGATCGGCGGCCAGTACTACCGCAACGAGCTCGCCGAGCTGCGCGAGGGGCTCGAGGGCGTCGCCGGGCGCCCGATCACGGACGACGCCCTGCGCGCATCCATCGAGCTCTACAACCGCCACCGGGCGCTGGTCCGCGAGGCCTACGCGCTGCGCTCGGCCGAGCCCGAGCGGGTGCCGTCCTCGGAGCTCTACCTGGTGCTGCGCGCCGGGCTCACGCTGCCCGTCGAGGAGCACCTCGAGCTGCTCGCCGAGTACCTGGCCGCGGCGCGCCGCGAGGACCGCCCGCTGCGCGACAACTGCCGGGTGATCATCAACGGCTCGTTCTGCGAGCAGCCGCCGCTCAATCTCATCAAGTCGATCGAGATGGCCGGCTGCTACGTGGTCGACGACGACTACATGCTCATCCACCGCTGGCTGCTCGAGGACGTGCCGCTCGAGGGCGACCCGCTCGAGAACCTGTCGCGCGCCTTCCTGCACGCCTCGGCCGACACCGCGGCCAAGTACTGCGAGCGGCGCGAGGAGGTCGGCCAGTTCCTGCTCGAGTCGGTGCGCCGCAACCGCGCCGAGGGGGTGATCTTCGCCGCGCCGAGCTTCTGCGACCCGGCGCTTCTCGAGCGCCCGATGCTCGCCGACCGGATGGCCGAGCACGGGGTGCCGCACATCTCCTTCAAGTACGCGGAGAACTCCGGCCAGATGCAGCCGATCCGCGAGCAGGCCGGCACCTTTGCCGACTCCATCAAGCTCTGGGGGTAACCGCCATGGCCGCACGTCAAGCCGCCGAGGTCGTCAAAGAGTCCTCGATGCTCAAGCAGAAGGAGATGATCGCGCGCAACTACGATGCGCTGACCAGCGTCGCCGAGAGCGGGCGCAAGGTCGCGGCGACCTTCGTGCCGGGCAACCTCAACGAGCTGATCATGTGCTTCGACATGCTCAACAACCTGCCCGAGATCAACGCCATCCAGAACGGCATGCGCAAGAAGAGCGGGGCGCTGATCCAGCAGGCCGAGAAGCTCGGCCACTCCGAGGATGTGTGCACCTACGTCAAGGCCGACATCGGCCAGATGTCGCGCGGCAACATCGCGCCGAACGGCAAGCCGATGCCCCCGCCCGACCTCCTGCTGCTGTCCTACACCGGCTGCTTCACGTTCATGAAGTGGTTCGAGCTGCTGCGCCACGAGTACGGCTGCGAGACCGTGATGCTCCACATCCCCTACGAGGGCGACGGCAGGATCACCGCCAACATGCGCGACTACGTGGTCAAGCAGCTCAAGGAGGTGGTGATCCCCAAGCTCGAGGAGGTCAGCGGCGTCCGGTTCGACATCGACCGGCTGCGCGAGTACCTGAGGAACTCGGCCGAGGCCGAGGACGACCTGGTCTGGGTGCTGGAGAGCGCCAAGCACGTGCGCTCGCCGATCGACGCCTACTTCGGCGGGGTCTACTACATCGGCCCGATCTTCACCGCCTTTCGCGGGACCCGCGACGCGGTGGAGTACTACCGGCTGCTGCGCGCCGAGATCGAGCAGCGCCTCGCCGAGGGCAAGGGGCCGATCACGCCCGACGGCGACATGGCCGAGGAGCGCTACCGGCTGGTCGTCGAGGGCCCACCCAACTGGACCAGCTTCCGCGACTTCTGGCGGATGTTCTACGAGGACGGCGCGGTGGTGGTGGCCAGCACCTACACCAAGGTCGGCGGGGTCTACGATCTGGGCTTCCGCCACGACCCGGATCACCCGCTCGAGTCGCTCGCCGAGTACTGCCTGGGCTGCTACACCAACCGCAACCTGCCCCAGCGCATCGACCTGCTCGAGAAGTACATGGAGGAGTACCAGGCCGACGGGCTGCTGATCAACTCGATCAAGAGCTGCAACTCGTTCTCGGCCGGCCAGCTCCTGATGATGCGCCAGCTCGAGGAGCGCACCGGCAAGCCCGGCGCCTTCATCGAGACCGACCTGGTCGACCCGCGCTACTTCTCGGCGGCCAACGTCAAGAACCGCCTGGAGAGCTACTTCCAGATGATCGATCAGCGCCGCTCGCGGGCGCACTGAGCCGCTGGCGTGATCGGCCGGGCGCGGCACCAACGAGTGGAGGGAAGAGCATGAGGTGCTTCATCGGCATCGACCTCGGGTCGACCACCACCAAGGCGGTGGTGATGGACGAGCACGGCGAGGCGCTCGGGCACGGGATCACCAACTCGCGCTCGAACTACGACACCGCCAGCCAGGTGGCCAAGCTCGAGGCGCTGATCGGCACCCGCCTGACCCTGTGCCGGCGCGCCTTCGAGGCGATGCCCGAGCTCGGCGGCCGGGTCGAGGAGCTGATCGGGGCGCTGGAGCGCAACTTCCGCCTCGAGCTCTACCTCGAGCAGCTCGCCGAGCTCGAGGCGACCTGCCGCGAGCACGCCGGCGACGAGCGCTTCGCGGCCCAGAAGCGCCCCATCGAGCGCGCCCTCGACGCGGTCTTCGCCGAGGTGCGCGGGAGGATGGAGGAGCTCTTCGCCCCCGGGGCGCGGCGCAAGTCGGACTTCTTCCGCGATCTGGTCGGCTCGATGTACATGCAGGCCGCCGAGAGCGCGGCGCGCGACGTCGGGGTGGCCTTCGATCTCCTCGTGCACCTCTACGACAAGTCGATCATCGCGGTCGAGAACCGCCCGCCGAGCGAGGTGGTCGGCGAGAAGTTCATGCGCGCGCTCGAGCGCGCGATCCGCGAGAAGCCCGAGCTTGCCACCAGCGCCGAGTCGCTGCGCGTCCCGGTCGAGCGGTCCGTCGGGCTCGAGCTCGAGGAGGTCTACGTGGTCGGGACCGGCTACGGCCGGGTGCGCCTGCCCTTCCCCAAGGAGCACATCCGCTCCGAGATCCTCTGCCACGGGCTCGGCGCCCACCTGATGTACCCGGGGACGCGCACCGTGCTCGACATCGGCGGCCAGGACACCAAGGGGATCCAGGTCGACGAGAACGGCATCGTCGTCAACTTCCAGATGAACGACCGCTGCGCGGCCGGCTGCGGGCGCTACCTCGGCTACATCGCCGACGAGATGAACCTGGGGCTCCACGAGCTCGGGCCCCTGGCCCTCAAGGCGACCAAGGCGGTGCGCATCAACTCGACCTGCACGGTGTTCGCCGGGGCCGAGCTGCGCGACCGGCTCGCCCTCGGCGAGGACCGGGCCGATATCATGGCCGGGCTGCACCGCTCGATCATCCTGCGGGCAATGGCGATCATCGCCCGCTCGGGCGGGATCAGCGACGAGTTCACCTTCACCGGCGGGGTGGCCAAGAACGAGGCCGCGGTCAAGGAGCTCAGGAAGGTGGTCCACGAGAACTACGGCGAGGTCACCATCAACATCAACCCGGACTCGATCTACACCGGGGCGCTCGGCGCCGCGGAGTTCGCGCGCCGGGCGGTCGAGGAGGCGGCGGCATGACCATCAGCGCGGGCGTGGACCTGGGGACCGGGGCGGTCAAGGCGGTGCTGTTCCGGGTCGAGGGCGACCGGGTCGAGTGGCTCGGCAGGCGCCTCGAGCGGATCCGGCGCCGCGACCCCTTCGTGCTCGCCGGCGAGGCCTACGACGGGATGCTCGAGGAGGCCGGGCTGGCTCGGGCCGACGTCGACTACTGCGCGACCACCGGCGAGGGCGAGAGCATCGAGTTCCGCACCGGGCACTTCTACTCGATGACCACCCACGCGCGCGGCGCCATCTACCTGGAGCCGGCGGCCCGCTCGGTGCTCGACATCGGCGCCCTGCACGGGCGCGCGATCCGCATCGACGAGCGCGGCAAGGTGCTCGGCTACCGGATGACCAGCCAGTGCGCCTCGGGCTCCGGCCAGTTCCTCGAGAACATCTCCCGCTATCTCGGCATCGCCCAGGAGGAGATCGGGATGCTCTCGCGCCAGGCCGACGACCCGGAGACGGTCTCGAGCATCTGCGCGGTGCTCGCCGAGACCGACGTCATCAACATGGTCTCGCGCGGGATCTCGGCGCCCAACATCCTCAAGGGCATCCACCTGTCGATGGCCTCGCGCCTGGCCAGGCTGCTGCGCGTGATCAAGGCCGGCGGCGGGGTGACCTTCGTGAGCGGCGGTCTGGCCCTCGACGACGGCCTGATCGCGGCGCTCAACGAGTCGATCGCCGAGCTCAAGCTCGACCTCGAGGCCCGCGCCCACCCCGACTCGCCCTACGCCGGCGCGATCGGCGCCGCCCTGTGGGGCGCCTACCGGTACGAGAAGCTCAGCCGCGAGGGGCGCTTCGCGCGCGCCTCCTGAGCCGGCACGGAGGGATCCCCGATGGCCCTGATGATCAACGACGAGTGCACCTGCTGCGACGCCTGCGTCCCGGAGTGTCCCAACGACGCGATCGCCGAGGGCGACCCGATCTACGTGATCGATCCGTTCAAGTGCACCGAGTGCGTCGGCGCCCACGACGAGCCGCAGTGCCAGCTCGTCTGCCCGCCCGACTGCATCGAGAAGAACCCGGACTTCGAGGAGAGCCCCGAGGAGCTCGAGGCCAAGTACGAGGCGCTGCACGCGTAGCCCGATGAGCGAGAGCGACGACATCACCCTGCGGGCGCTGCGCGGCGCCGATCTGGACCGCCTGGTCGAGCTCGACCGGGCCCACAGCGGCCAGTCGCGGCGCGGCTTCTTCGCCAAGCGCCTGGCGGCCATGGAGCGCCACCCGGCGCTGTTCCTGGGGCTGGCCGCCGAGCGCGACGGGCGGCTGGCCGGCTTCGCGGCCGGGCGGATGCTCGACGGCGAGTTCGGGACGGCCGGCCCGCTGGCCGCGCTCGACGCGCTGGCCGTCGAGGCCGCGAGCCTCCACCACGGCCTCGGCCGGCGCCTGGTCGAGGCGATCGCCGCTCAGGCCCGCGAGCGCGGCGCCGGCGAGCTGCGCACCCAGATCGACTGGCGCCAGGCGGCGCTGGCCGGATTCTTCTCCGAGGCCGGATTCGAGCTCGCACCCGAGGTGGTGCTCGAGCGTGCCACCGCCGGCGGCGACTTCTGAGCAGGCAGCCATGAGCGACAAGAGCACCACCCCCGAGCGCCTCGCCCGCTTCACCGGCGAGCCCGACTACAGCGACCCGAGCGGCGACGACTTCGAGGCCCTGGCCCGCGACCGGGTGCCGGTGCGCTCGATGCGCGCCGAGGACCTGGCCGCGATCGTGGCCATCGACCGGCGCATCACCGGCCGGGCGCGTCCCGCCTACTTCGAGCGCAAGCTCGCCGAGGTCCTCGAGGAGAGCGGGGTACGGGTCTCGCTGGTCGCCGAGCGCGGCGGCGAGCTGCTCGGCTTCGTGATGGCGCGGGTCGACTACGGCGAGTTCGGGCGCGCCGCGACCACCGCCGTGATCGACACCATCGGCGTCGACCCGGCCGCCCGCGGCCAGCAGGTCGGCCGGGCGCTGATCTCGCAGCTCCTGGCCAACCTCGCCTCGCTGCGCGTCGAGGTGGTCCGCACCCAGCTGCGCTGGGACGACCTGGCGCTGCTCGGCTTCCTGGCCGGCTGCGGCTTCCGCCCCGCCCAGCACCTCGCCCTGCGCCGCAAGCTCTAACCCGCCCATCTCACCGACGCCGCCCTGCGGTCCATGCTTGCGGCCAGGACAGCGTCTCGACACCCTCGCTTCGCGTATTTTCGCGTATTGGTGAGATATCCGGGCTAACACCCGACCTACCATCCGACGGGCTTATCACTCCAGCAGCGCGGCAAGCCGTGCCAGGCGGCGGGGTGGGGTGCGGAGCGACCGTCGCGAGGCAGGGATGCCGAGCGTCGAGCGCCACAGGGACGTGCTCGCAGCGTGTCGCTGCGCACCCCACCCCGCCGCCTGGCACGGCGGGGGGAAGGGGGGAGGCAGCCCGCCGCACCCCGCCCCGCCTGTCCTC